>NZ_JACUUA010000301.1 GCF_014859565.1 Marinospirillum sp.
GTTCCCGCTTATATCCCCGCCCGATTGGGCGAGGGTTTACGCGGATTTTGCTAATGAAACAGGGCTGTCGCGTGAACAGCTTTACCGCTCTTTCAGTGAGCAGGGTAACCCTACGCTTAAAACCCTGCTGGCTGTGACCCGTGCCCTTGGTGTGGATCTGACGGCACGACCTCACCAGCCACTCTAGGCGCCAAAGAAAAGGGGACAGACTCCTTTATGCTCATGGCGCGTAAAGACTCAAATAGCCAGTTTTTTGCCCAGCCAGTCCTGATGATCCACTGGCTTGGAGAACAAAAAGCCCTGCATGTCCAGGCGTTCAAATTGGGATAACTGCTCACGCTGCTCCTGAGTTTCTATCCCCTCGGCAATCACTTGCAATTGCATTTGCTGTGCCATGGCATAAATGGTGGGAACCAGGCTACGCTGGGCGCCTAAACTTTGCATTGTCAGAATAAATGAGCGATCAATTTTCACTTCATCTACCGGCAGGTGCTGTAAATAGCTGAGAGAAGAATAACCCGTACCAAAGTCATCAATGGAAAAGCGCACTCCCAGAGTTTTTAAAGAGTGCATTTTTTCAACCACTTCATTAAAGTTATCCATGAATAAACTTTCGGTGATTTCTATAATCAACCCGCTGGGATTAGCTTGGGCAGCATCTAAATGCTTAATGCAGTTTGCAACAAAATTAGCCTGGCTGAAATGGCGCGGACTCACATTCACCGCGACTCGAATCATTGGTTTGCTTTGCTGAACTTCTGCCAAAATCATGCAGGCACGATTGAGTACCCACTCACCCAGCTGGACAATCAGATCAGATTCCTCAGCCAGACCAATGAATTTTCCTGGCAATAACAACCCCTGTACAGGATGCTGCCAACGCACCAGACATTCCAAACCAACCAGCTCTTGTTGCTGATTCACCTGCGGCTGGACAAACAAACGCAGTTCATCCTTTGCTATTGCCTGTTCCAGCTCATGTTGTAAGCGGTGATTTTCTAAAGAACGCACCAGCATCTGCTGATTAAATACTTTGATGCCATGAGAAGAACCCTGGCGAGCATCTTTTAAAGCCCAGTTTGCCTGATTCAGTGCTTGGTTAATGGCCTCGGAGCTGGTCGCTGAATGGCTATGACTCGACAAGGGAGCAATACCAATATAAATCTCCAGCTTGAATGCCTCACCTTTAACTTGCAGCGGTTGCATGAAAGAGGACAGCGCACGCTGCCCCAGCATGGTCAACCAGTCATCCACCTGCGTGAAAAGTGCTTTATTCTCACAGAAGATGGCAAACTGATCCGCAGCCAGTCTTGCAACCACTGCTTTTTCGGCAAAAGCCTGCTCTAAACGCTGTGCGACCAAAGACAAAACGGCATCCCCTACATCCACACCATGCAGTTGGTTAATGAACTTGAATCTGGAAATATTGATCAGTAGCAGTGCGCCTTTGATATCCGTACTTTCATAAAGCTGAAAAGACTGATCCATGGATTCAATCAGTTTGTTTCTGTTCGCCAGTCCGGTCACAGAGTCTCGATAAAGCAACTCATCAATGCGCTTTTCACGATCTTTTTCTTCAGAAATATCATGCTGTATAGCTAAATAGTTCAGCACTTCGCCCTGGGTATTTTTAACCGGGGAGATAATAGCTTGCAAAGGATAGATCTGCCCATTTTTTTTCTTGTTGCATAACTCACCCCGCCAAACCCGTCCAGCTAGCAAGGTTTTCCACAACGCTTGAAAAGTTGCTTGCGGTGTTTCGCCTGACTGAAAAATACGTGGATTTTTTCCTACCACTTCAGCCATTGAGTAGCCGGTGTTGGTCTCAAACATGGGATTGGTGTAAACAATACTCCCTTGATTATTAGTGATCAGAATGGATTCTGGGCTTTGTTCAACAATATTCTTTAATAGACGAACTTCATTTAAAGCCTCGCGCAGGTCTTGCCGTTCTTGTTTGGCTCGTCTCTGGTGTTTTAAAAGGATATAGATAAAAAAGATAGCAGCAAAAAAACACACAATGAGCACGATAATAATTTCATTTGCCCACAAAACAAGAACATCTTTAGCGGTTATTGCAAAGTCATCAAAGGGCTCAAGGTGCAGCTCTCGCATCAGTAAATCAACGGTTCGATAATCACCGGGTATGGTAAAACCCGCAATGTTCATGGCAGTGGCTTGTTCGCCTTCTCTTGGCATGGCTAACAGAGCTGCTACCACCTGTCGGGTTAGCTCGTTATCCACATTGGGCATGGCCGCAAAGGACCACTCAGGATACAGGCGAGTGCTGGTCATAAATGGGAATTTGGGTAGGCGTTGGGCATTAAGCAGTTTTATCTTGCTGATGTCCACCAAACCGTGTTCAACCAGCGCTTCCAGCACACCGGTTCGCACAAAACCCACATCCGCCTGCCCGGATAAAACCGCGTCTACTGCGTTACGCTGGGGCTGTCCTGTAATGATGACTTCGGCATTCCGTGGTAAACGAATGCCGAGCTGCAACAGCTCAAAGGCTTGCATCTGGTAAGCCCCCAGGCCGGTCAAAGAAGCCGCTGCAATTTTTTTACCACGCACATCTTTTAAGCTGACAATATCATTACGATCACTGCGCGTAAAAACAACGCCCCCAAACTGATTGGTTATATGGCCACCCTCTTTATTCAAGAGTGACGCCAGGGGTGAGCTTAACTGGTGCCGGTAGGTTAATAGAACGTATTGTGCCGGTTGTGTGAGTATAAAGTCGGTACCGCCTTGGGCAACAATCGCTTCCATTTCTGCATTGTGGTAAACAAATAACTCAAAATCAGCATTTTGTATGGATGCTGATAAATAATCAGCCAGGGGTTGCCAGCGCTCCAGAGTTGACTCTTTATCACGAAATGCCAGTATCGCTAATCGATAGACAGAAGTGGACTCCTCGATGGGTGTAGCCAGAGTCATCCTGGCTGGCAGCAAAAAAAGCAGCGCAAAAAATACAATCAATGCCGCACTGCTTCTCAAACCCGAACATCGAGTCAAAAAGAAAAATCCAGCTGCTGTGTGTTTTTTAAGTTGCTTGTTAGTCAAAATATCGCACCTTTTTATCAAGCTCAGGTTATCTGCTTTATTTAATGAATGATGCTTATCTTCACTTTAAATTTTTCTTCCCATACAGGCTTCTGGTCTTGCCATTGCGCCTCCAGTAGCACCCTACTGATTTTCTCTTGAGACAATAAAAGGCTTTCGGCCTTATGCGTGTTGTTGGCGACCAGAATTTTCATCTGGCCTTTGTATTCCCGAGCCAGCGCTTTTATTTTTTGAGGGTCTGAATGAACAATCAAACAAACCGCCTGGGGTGTTTGTTCCTGGCTGTTAACCTGCTG
>NZ_JACUUA010000302.1 GCF_014859565.1 Marinospirillum sp.
AAAAACACTTCTCCCTGGTATTCCCAACGGCTAACAATAAAGCCTTCGATTTGCACTTGGTTTTTCACAATTTCTCCTTTCATTGTTCTCAGTTATTTCCTTATGTTGGTTAACAAAACGCCACACGTCCAGCGGATTTGCTGCTCTCGTGTGGCGTTACTCTCTCGAAGTATTGAACTATTCTAGGTAATGATTAAATTACATTGCTTGTACCTCCATTGGTAAAGGAATTTTAGGGTTACGGCCCTCCCTGGATGCGTGCTTGGGCATAGCCGGTTGCGGCATAATTCCCACTGTGGGAAAGGAATCCTGGCAGAAGCGAAGCCAGATCTGCCACAACAGTGACGTAAACCAGCTGCGACCCAGCATCGACCCAGATCTGAGATACCGAAACGCCTATTTCGTGTTTTGCCAAGAATCCAGCATTGCGCATGGCATAATCTTGAGCCATGGCAGGTGCATTTGGCAGAAAGACGATCTGGCCAGCCTCCCGATAAGCAGCCAGGTCTAGTTGGGAGGCAGCGGCCAAGGCGGCTGCATCGGCAGCTTTGGCGACCTCTCCCCGCGCATAGACGATGCGTCCAATTTGCAGGCTCACTGCCAACATCAAGCCTAACAGCAGGATGGTGAGGATGAAGAAGGGGATGATTTGACCGTTCTCGCCAGTACTCTGGCTAAGATTTTCATGCATAGGTCACCAGCCTTCCTGGCGAAAGGTTGCCTCAGCCTGCACCGAAGTCAATCGTTCAAGACCCAGTGTGTTCCCACCAGGCAAGAAGAGTGGAATACTGGCGGAGACACGAATCTTCACTGTCGAACCAACCACACCTCCTGGTGCCAGGACTGACACTGATGAATTTTCGATCAAGGGTTGACCTTGCAGAGCCGCCCTGGCTGCAGTAATGGCTTCACAAGGTGCACAACTCTGGCTGACCGAACCTGCACGTGCCCCATGTCTGGCTGCATTTTCAACGATCGAGACTGCCCAAAGATACGCTGCACTTTGCAGCATACCCAGAAACATCAGGATCACTAAAACTACACTGGCTGCAAACTCCACCGTGCTGGCACCTCGCTCCCGCCGGCGCAATACGCCATGTTGAAGGCCAGTTTGGAGCAGAGAGCATCTGACTGAGGTTTGGGGATATCGCGATTCTGAACCAGATTTCCAGAAATGCTTAAAAATATTCATGGTTAGTTTCATACCTTTTCCTCAGTAACTCCTGGTGCGATCAAAAACTCAAAAGAGCCGCGATACGTTCAAAGGCTGTGATCAGTGCGTTGCGGAAGATCGCCATGACAATCAAGATAATCAAAAGGACCAGAGCAGTGATAGCGGCTACGCTGGCCGACTCTTCACCTCTTTCGCTGCGGGGGTTTTCCAGAAATGCCTGCACTGACTTCACCCTTGTAATTAGTCTTGAATTGATGGTATTGAACTTGTTGATCATTAGAGACCTCCTTGAAATGATTAGGAAATATGGTTTGTTTTTCTATGGGACTTTATCTGTATTTGCATAATTACTTATTGATTATTGACTCCTGTTAGGTATTGGTGGTTCTCTCTTGAATCTGATAGAGAGTTATTGACTAGAAGTAGAATCTGATGGCATCTATTCTTGGTTAAGATCTTAAAGACCATATGCGGTATCGTAAGTGTTGTCCTGAGTGTGGAAGAATGTTGTTCCTTCATTTAAATAGTCACCATCACTTATCCTGAAAATGCGCGGATCAAGGGCACACCGATAACCACCAATATCACCACCAAAAAGGGTAGGAAGTAAAACAAGGCGACCAGGACACCCAACAGGCTGGCCAGCCGCTCGGTACGGATCTCGGCCTGTCCAACATAGGAATCAGAAAACTGGGTTGCCAGACGAGTCAATGTCTCCCGTACTTGAGTACCTTGACGGGCAAAACCCATCTGGATGGCAAAGCTGATCAAGTCAGGATGGCCGCTAAGCTGCGCTTCCTGCATTAAAATGCCGGCACCGGTTTCTCTGGAGATCAGTAAACTACGGCCATGAGCAATGCTCAAAACGCGCCGCAGCCAGGCTGGCAGGTAGCCCTCGCTAGAGGAGACTCGGCTCATGATCGCATCAAGGCCGGCACCACTGGCGGATTCGGCTGCCATCAACTGCAGGAACTCAGGTAACTCTTGCGTGATGCGTTTGCGTGCATTTGAAGCTTTTGAGGTCAGGTCGGAACGCATCAAGAACCATCCCAACAACCCTCCAATCCAAAGACCCAGGTTTGATCCCAGGAGCCATGCCACCAGCACACCCAGGGTTGCGGTCATCAAGATCTGTCGTCCAACAATGTAGGCAGGTGTTTTATCGGACCAGGAGGGGGCAGTGAAAGCCGCCCAATACAGATCTTGCTCGATGCGCTTGAAGTAGCCGGGTATCAATCTGGATAATGGCAAGCTGACCCACTCGATTGGTTCACGTCGCTCAGCAGGTTGATCGATTTTATTCAGCCTTTTCGCTACATTGGGATCAGCTATGGCGACGAATTTGCTTGCTGAATAACCTACCGTTCCTGCCACCAACAATGCAATCAAAATGATCATTCCTTCCATCTCTCGCTCCTCAGACTGCTTTCATGACTTCGTTTCTCATGAATAAATATCCGAGCGCCATGACTCCGATGGAAATGGTCATCACGACCTGAACCAATGGATCACTGAATGAGGAGCGAGTCACCGGATCGCTCATCATAACCAGCAATACCCCACCCAACATCAAAGGGATCAACCTGGCTGATTGGAGCGGTTGAGCAGCCTTGGCCTGGGCATGTGTGCGTACTGTCAGGATGCGTTGGATCGAGGTGGCCGTCTCACTTAATACCTGGGCATACTGCCCACCGCCGGCCCGCAAGTAGCTCTCCAGCAGCATGGCGACGTTGGCCAGAGAGAGGGACGGAGATCGTTTTGCGAGATCACGTAAAGCCTGCTCGGGAGTACGTGAGCGGATGTCTTTAGCCGTTATCAGCAGCTCTGATCCTAGTGGATTGGAACCTTCTGTATTAAGTGAATGCGCTACCTCTTCCAGGACTTCTTCCAGGCTGCGGTTAACCTGCAAACCCGGCGCGATGCGAGAGAGGGCGATGGCAAGCTTCTCATCGATCTTTCGACCGCGGCTACGCGCCTTTTCGTGGATATAACCAAATGGGAGGTAGCCCAAGACTCCTCCTACAGCAAATGATGGCAATCCGGGGACAAACAAAAACCAGCTTAATAAAATCCCGGCTGCACCTAATCCCAATGCGACCAGGTAAAACTGGGTAGGAGAAAGATCCACCTGCGCTTCCATTAGCTGGTATTCCAGCGATCCCTGGCGGAGGTTGGTTAT
>NZ_JACUUA010000303.1 GCF_014859565.1 Marinospirillum sp.
TAAGCTCAGGAGAAAAGCATGGGTTCAGTAAAACAGGTAAAGGTAAATCGTACCGCGCCTCAACAGGGCTTTATTCTGGCGCTATCCCTGTTAATGATGCTTTTTGTGGGGCTTGTGGTCATTACTGGCACCCAGCGTACCGGAACTGAGCAACGCGTCGCCATATCCGAGTTGCATACTGCCAGCGTACAGGCAGCAGCTGAGGCAGGACTTTATCGGTTACGTAATCAGCTGAAAATTGCTTGTAAAGGTTTAAGTGATCCTAATGCCTGCGCTACTAAATTGAAGGAAAGTCTTTCCAGTAATGCAAAAATCGCTGAACTGCTGGACTTGGGTGAGGATACTCTAGGGGTTGGTATTTCTAATGACCGCCGTATTTATGATGCCGACAACGAGTTCTTCTGGTGGATACCAGTGATATGCCCTGAAATTATAGAGGGGAATAATTCGGCAAGTTTGACCGTGCTTAGCTACGGTGAGGCTGGACTAGATCCGACCAATCCACGCCAGCGGGCAATGGTAAGTGCCCGGATAAAAATAGATATGGAGGACTTGGATGAAGGTGGGCCAGATACTGATGACTCAAATGATGAAGTGTTATCCGCCAAAGAGGTTTTGTCTGATCTTTTTGGTCAGTTCTCGGCCATTACACAAGCCGCAAACCTGCAGGGGAGCGGAAAGATATTTGGTGATGTGGCAGCTACATCAGAACCGAAGATAACAGGTGGCTCAACGTTTGACGGCAATTACAGTGAAATAACAACGGATGCCTACGATGCACATCGGGACGTAGTTAATAGCTATTTTAACACCTTTTCTACACTTGGTTATTCCAATGGTACTCTCAATGTAGTACCAGCACTGGGTGGTTACCCTTTCCGGGATTCACAGATCAGCCCTGATGGATGGCACGGCTTTAATCAAACGTGGAATATCAATGATTGGCAGCAGTTCAATTTGACGCTACATCAGAACCAAGAATTTATGGGACAGGAAGTAACGGTTATTCCTCTGAGTGAATTGAACATTGCAAGTGATGCTAGGATAGAAGTAAAAGGTGGCAATGTGGTGCTTTATGTGGACGGCGATGTAGGTCTGGCTGGTAATGCCCGTTTTACCATTGGTTCAAAAAGTAGCTTAACACTAGTGATGACCGGTCAGTTCACCCTACAGGGCTCCTTTTCTTTTGCCTATCTTGATGAAGAAACCGGTGTGATCACTAGTGGTAACCAGATGGATAGCCGAGTGTTGAATGAAAATGGTTACCCTATATTTTCGGTCTATACCAGTTATGTACAGTCAGGGAACAATGATCAGGGTGTGCGCGTGCAGGGCAACACCAACCTATATGGGGTGATTTATGCTGCCAATTCAGATGTCCGGATTACTGGCAGTGGTGATGTTTGGGGTTCTGTATTTGGCAACAATGTGGATGTAGAGGGTAATGCTTCTATCCGGTTTGCTGCAGAGGGTGTTGGAGGAGATTTGAGTAATGATGACGACGAGGAACCGCCGTCTACTTCAGCTACACCGTCCCCTACACTGGATTCAGAGTTTGACTATGAATTTCCAGAGCATTTGCTTGAGTGCACTGCACCCTAAGTGTATAAACGGATAATAATTAAGGAGGTCACCCTATGACCCATAAAAAACAGCAGGGTTTTATTCTGGCCTTAGCACTGTTGATGATGCTTTTTGTAGGTCTGGTGGTCATCACCAGCACCGAGCGAACTGGACAGGAAACTCGTATCTCCCAGTCGGATGCACCAACAGCAACCCTGCAAGCAGCTGCTGAGGCTGGGTTGCTAATGCTAAGGCAGCAAGTTAATTATATAACAAGGTCTGGCCAATCTTGTAATAATATAGGTAATTTTAATTTAGTGTGTGGATGTATTAATGATATAAGCTTGGCTGCGCTATTTAATGAGCACCCTTACCGATTTAATCATGGTGGAGGATTTTCAGATATTTATTGGTGGTTTGAGAAAAGTGATGAGTTATTCAGTGCAACTTACTATCCCAAAGACCCGTATGACCCTTCTAGTGAAGAGATTTGTATTTTGAATGCAAAGGTATTTGTTGGGATTCCAGCAGAAAATCCATCTTACTATATGTCAGGTTCTATAGCGATAAAAATAAGTGAAGTTGATATTGTTGGAGATTTGTTTGATTTGGATGAATCTAAGGGTTTTCAAGATTTAACAGTTGATGATTTGGAAAAATTTTATGGTGATTTAAGTTTTCTGGATGGAGGCTTGTTCTCAGCACAAGTTATAGGTAATAATGGCACACTTGATCCAAGCTCACTCAGGGATGATAGGATTAATATCGTTGTTGTAAATGGCATTCTTAATGTAACCCCATCTGCCTCTTTAGCTGGCAAGCAGTTTATTATTGTTAGTAACTCTTCAGAGAGCTTTTACTTTAATGCTGGCTCAACTGGAGGTGGTGATAGCACTGGTCAAGGTCAGGGTGGTGGAGGTATCGAAGGTTGGATTATTGCCCCTGATTCAACGATGCAAATGGGTCAAGGTATACCTTCGATGAAGGTAAATGTAAATGTAAATGGTTGTAGATCAACTGCTAGTGGCAACTCCATCGATTGCTTTGGAAATCAAGGTGGTAGTAGTTTCGATGGAAGTTTTGGTTCAGATAAATTTAATCAGCCAGGAGCAGGCAGCAACGATGAATCTACTAACTTTGAGGTTGATGCCTCAAGAGACATGAAGATGGATTTTAACTATTAAAACTGCTTGCCAAGTACACAGAAGGAAGTGCTCGCCTATTTTAAGTAGCTTGTTAACCTGCCCTGTCAGATTAGTGGCAAAGCTTTCTAATAGTTGTTGTTTCTGATGGGCAGTGGTCAGTGCACTCCATAGTGTGCTGGCTTCTTCGATATATTTATGGCTCATCTGATTACACAGCTGGCGCAGTTGCATCCAGGTTTCAGTGCATTCGAGCCAGCCGCACTTCTCGGCTTTATTTAGGTAGAGTCAAGACTTTTACAGGGTCACTTCTTTTTACTGCTTCTTTTGGCTCTGTTGCTGGGTTTTCCCCTTGGCGGTAATCCTGTGTGCTGGGTCAAGACTCGTTTCCCTTCTTTGAACTGTTCGGCCTTGGCTGTTCCCTTGATCGGATCAGTCGGCGGAATCAGGTGTTTTTTGCCATAACCAATCAGGTCAGCACGGCCCATGCTTTTTAAGGCGTCCCGCAGCAGTGGCCAGTTTTTCGGATCGTGGTAACGCAGGAATGCCTTGTGCAGGCGGCGCTGACGCTCACCTTTGATGGCATCCACCTTGTCACTCTTGTAGTTGACCTTGCGCAGTGGGTTGCGTTCGCTGTGGTACATGG
>NZ_JACUUA010000304.1 GCF_014859565.1 Marinospirillum sp.
TGGTCTGGATATCAACCCGTTTCGCTCTAGTGAAGTGATACAACCCAACAACCTGCGTTTGTTGAGGCAATAAACAACATGCCCTTGCTGCTGCTACGCCTGTTGGTATTGCTGCTGTTATTGGGTTGGGTTTATCTGCCACCTGCTTTACAGCAGGGTTTGTTGTTGCCCTTATGGGTGGGTGCCGGTTGGCTGATTTTTATCACCCGATTGGAGCTGGCTCGGGTGAGACGACAGGTGTGGCTGGCGCAATACCTGCAAGGTGGCTCGGTGTTTCGGCAGCGTTTGCAGTTTGGATTGATTGGGCTGTTGTGGCAGTTGTTGTTATCCCTGTTGCTGGCTCTGTTGTTGCTGTTGCAACTGCTGGTTGCAGATGGCTGGTTCTGGGTGTTGCTGGCGCTGAGTTTACCGCTGTTGCTGCTGGCAGAAAAAAGCCTAACAGCTTTGCTGGGTGGTAGTTTAAAGCCGGAATACTTGCCGGTGCTGGTACGTCGCTGGAGCCTGCTGCTGGTAACCGGATTGTTGATTTTATTGATGTTGCTGGTGCGTCTGCAGTTATCCCAGCCTTGGCTGATTGGTTTGAGCTGGAGTGATGCCTTGTTACTGCAATTACAGATGCAAGGTGAGCCGGGCTTGCTGGCAATGCTGCTGCGGCTGAGCCAGACTCTGGATATCACTTGGCAGTGGTTGTTGCAAAATGCACTGGGTAATCGGGATGATTTTGGTTGGTTATCCTTGCTGGGTTGGGGTGCCTTGTTTGTTTTACAGGCTGCTTTTTGTCTGGCTTGGATGCAGCTGCTGGTTGGTGCCCGCTGGTTGCTGAAAAAACACCGGGAGTGAAATATGAGTGAGCAGGTCAGAAGTGAATCCGTGCAGAAAACCCCCGGTGTGCGTTCATTGCTGCTGGCTTTTATGCTGGCAGGGCTGGTGTTTGCCGGGCTCAGTCAGGCGGTGCGGCTGCTGGGTGAACAGGTGGAATCCGGCAGTGTGTACGCCCTGATCATCAAGGGTGACACCCTGCTGCTGGATGCCTCCACACTGGATGCACTGAATCACGACCTGCGGCGCTTCACCAGTGAAGAGCAACAGCAGCTGGCACAGGTGATGAGTGACTGGAATCAACAGCAGCTGGATCGTTTGTTTGCCTTACCCCAAGCCGGTGTTGAGACTTATCTGGACTGGTACTACTCTATGCCGGGTTCTTATATTCGTCTGTTTCATGCAATAAAAGGTGATCTGCCGGAGCAGTTGGAAAAGCAGTTACAGCAGCGGGTATTTGAGGATACGGGTTTTGCCCTGCAGCTGGATATGCTGGGGCGAGCTTATACCACTCGTTTTCAGCAGGAGCTGTTGCAACAGCAGGCCATGCGTCTGGAGCAACTGCAAGAGCAACTGCATCAGGATTATTCTGCACGTCAGGTGCGAGTTACCAATACAGAACCTGTTTTTACCCTGCAGCTGGATCAGGCTTTGCTGCCGGACTTTTCGGCCTCGGAGGCAGATTTTAAGCGCTGGAAAAACAGCGTGGGAATCTCGGCAACAGCCGGTGCTGGTATTCTGGTATTGCCTGCGGCTCGTGTAATGGCTGGACGTATGATGCAAAGTGCCGGAGTACGCACAGCAACCCGCATTACCCTGCAGTATCTGGCGCGCTTAACCCCGCGACTGGCAACAGCCTTAGCAGCCAGTGGTACAGCCACGGCAGCAGCATCACCCAGTGGGCCAGGTGCACTGGTGGCCGGAGTGACCACTCTGACACTTTTTGTGGTTTCCGACTGGGCACTGTTAAAAGCAGAAGAAGCCATTTATCGGGATGACAAAGCAACTGCGCTTCATGCCGGTCTGGATGCATGGCGTGAGGAGCTGAGTGAAACATTACAACAGGCCACAGCGCCCTTGTTTGCCAGTCGGCAGGATTTTTTGCGGCAGAGGCTGAACCGGCCTTACATTGAGGCCGGTGTGGAACAGCGTTTTTATCTGTTTCCTGATCAGGATGGCAGCATCGAGCGGCGCTGATGGGTGTGGTTACTGAACCAGACCAGTGCCATTGCCAGCGCAATGGGTGGCAGCATCAGCAGATTCAGCATCTGCCAGCCCAGCCATAATTGCAGATGCCCCGCCAGCAGGCTGCCCAGCGCTGAAAACCCGAATACCAGAAAATCATTCATCCCCTGCACTCTGGCTTTTTCATTGGGTTGGTAAGTGCGTGTCAGCAGTGATGTTGCACCAATAAAGGTGAAATTCCAGCCCACACCCAGCGCCACCAGTGCTACCCAGAAGTACCAATAATCCTGCCCCAGTTGAGTCACCATCACGCAGAGCAACAACAGCAAACAACCGATCTGGATAATGGGTGTCACACCGTAGCGGGTGATCAATCGCCCAGTGATAAACGAAGGCAGGAACATACCCAACACATGCCACTGAATAATGCTGGCGGTACTGCTGAACTCAAAATGATGGCTGTGCATGGCTAATGGTGTGGCGGTCATCACCAGCACCATCACACCGTAACCAATACTGCCAGACGTGATTGCAGCGACCAGCAGCGGCTGGCGCAATAATTCCAGATAACCGCGTCCTCCCTGTTGTTGTTCGGCCAGAGTTGGTTTGGGCAACGGCAGGCTCAGAATCAGCAGCAGGGTAAAACAATACAGCCCAATCAACACCACAAAGGCACCCAGAAACGCATGGTGTGGAAAAAAGCCCTGCGACCAGACCGCCAGATTTGGCCCTAAAATAGCAGCTAGCACCCCACCACCCATCACCAGTGCAATGGCACGGGCATTCTGATCCGGTTTACAGGCTTCCACTGCGGCAAAACGGTATTGCTGTCCTACACCTATGGCCATGCCCAGTATGAGGCAGAAGAGTGCAAAGTTTTCACCGGCCAGCGCGGTATAAGCCAGCAATGCACCACCCACACCAATCAGATTGCCGATAAAAAAGCCGGTTTTGCGACCCAGCCAGCGCATCAGCAATGCAGCGGGCAAGGTAACACCCATTAACCCCAGAAACTGCAAAGCTACCGGCAGGGTAACCAGCGCTGGAGAAGGTGCAATTTGTTGCCCAATCAGGGCGGTGACAGACACCAGCAGAATGTTGCCGGTGATCAGCAAAGCCTGACCCAGTGCCAGACCCCAGACGGTGACAGGAAGCATAAAAAATCCCGGTGCAGTTAAAAGTCGCGACTATATCATGATGATTAAATATCCCGCAGTGTGGGCTTGCTGCACGAAGGGTCAAATGAGTCGATCTTGCTATGACTTAAAGCTGACAAAAAGGGTATAATCGCCCGAATATCAAAAACCTCAGAAGGACGAAGATGCATGGCTGAAATCGCCAAAGAG
>NZ_JACUUA010000305.1 GCF_014859565.1 Marinospirillum sp.
TGCTGGTTCGCCCATCTTTTGTAACCAACCATGTGGCTTCCAGCTTGGGCATCGGTAATCTGCCGATTACGTGAAAACTATCGAGTAGCGGGGGGCGTTTGCCATATTCAACGTTATGAACTTTTAGGTTTACCCCTGAAGCCGGTGCCCCCGTCAGCCCCTTGACCCGTAAATAATGATCACCACTCTGTTGCTCTGTTCGGAAAATGAGTGCAGCGCCACGGTGTTCACTTCCATAAGTTCCCCACATAGAGGCATTCGTGCACTGACGACTAAAACAGGCAACACGGCAAGGAGTAAAGTGGAGGTCTCTTAAAAAAGCATCGACATACATTTCAGGGAATCTCGACATCAGTGCAAGTAACTTGTGCCCCTCGTCAAGTCTTTCTATTCGAGTGAGCATACCCAAATCTAGTTCGTGACTCACCCTATTGGTAATGCTGGATAAAAGCTCAAGCTGATCCTCTATTGGCATGTTTGTCTTAGAGGGAGACAATGCCATTTCCTCCCAGCATTCCAGCGTAGTTTTTACTGGCTTTACATCTGAGGCTTTGGGAGGCAGTTCATCTCTTACCAGACCATGCTTTTTTAAAACGCGAAATAAGTGCGGCACTGCATCTTGATGCACCAAAAAAATCAGATTTATCAAGCGTTCTCGCCGCAGAGGCAGAGTTCGGCGACCTAGTATGTGGGCGAGTTCGGGAGCCTCGACAGTAGTGCACACGTCTGAACAAAGCTCATGATAGAGAGCCCGAAACATATCAGTCGGCAGGTCATCCTCTGTCAGCCAAGCATCGACTTTTGCTTCATGAATTTCATCGGGCTTATAGAGCAGCCATTTGTGCGTGTACCATAGCAATGAAAGGACATAGTGGTTGAAAAAATTCTCCCAAAGCACGTCATCTCCATCCCAGAACGCATCGCTGAGACCTTCCATAGGGTCATTAAGCTCCTCCGGTTTGGCAAAGTAGATCGTCTGTTTCTCCAGCTCCTGAAAACCACCATTTTCAGGAGTATCATCAAGAAGCGCCTTGGCACTTCTAAATCGAAACAAAAAGCTCCCATTATTCAGGCTGGATTTGGCTCGCTCTCTATTCATCAGCTAAATACCGTTAAGCAGGAGCACTCGTCATCAGCAACAACCTGTTTCAACTGAAGCATGACAGTGCAAGTTGAGTTTTATCAGGCAACAGCTGGCTCCTTTTGATCGACTTTGACTCTAACCTTGCCAGTTAACAGGTCTTGCATCAGGGCTTTTTTAGTTTTAATCAATCCTGCTAGCTTTCTTGTCATCGAGTTGACCTGACTATCCAGTGAGCTAATAGCTCCCCCTATAGTTTTCTGTTCATTCTCTGGCGGGAGAATGATTGGCAAATCAGCCAGTATTGAGGTGTTGAGATTCAGCATGGTTTGACCAACAGCGTTCGCATTGAGCCATTCAACCACTGGTGGCTGCATCAAGTAGCAGGATATAAAAATGGGGTCAATTGACGGAGCAAAACGCGCTTTAAGGCAACCAGTACCACAAAGCCAGCCCTCATTGGCTCTTTCAACCAATGCAAATCGACCAATATCACCGCGCCTAGCAAATAAAACATCGCCGTACTTCACTCTATGCTTTGAAAGCTGTTCAGCTCTTCCTAGTGGGATATAAGCAATGGTGCGGGAGTCAATTCGACTTCCCTTCATGTCCTTGGGCATGACAACAGGAACTCCCCACTCTACATATTCGTGAGCATGAAGCTGACTTCCAAACGGGCCGGTTTGCAACCCTTTCGGCACAACAATAGAGGCCAAATCAGTTACTTTCCAACTAGCCGGTATCCGCCCCACGGGTGAGTCTTTGAACTCGGTGTGGCCGATGCCCTTGGTCAGCAGCTCCTGCATCATGCCGGTTTTCAGGTCTTTAAGCTTGTCGATTTGGGCGCGTGTTTTTTCGATCACCTCATCAACGGATAACAGAATGGCAGCGATTTTTTTCTGTTCGGGGAGTGGCGGGGTATTGATCGGCAGAGTTTTTAAGTTTTCTAGCCGAATTCCCTTGACCGTAGACCCTGTTGCTAGCCCCTCAATAACATGTGACTTAGCAACATACCATTGAAGCAGGAAACGCCAGTCCACATCTGACCTAGGATAAAATGCTTTCAAATCCTGATTAATGGCTACATCCCGATCAAAGAAAACAGCCTTACCTACCGCCATTCGGCATGCAAGAATCAATGTATTTGCTGGTATAAGCTTGCTTGAACTATTTTCCAAGCCAGCTTCGGTAATAGACTCCTGAGTGTTGCATAAGGCAGTACCTCGTAAATCCTTTACTGTCGCCCAAGGAATAGACCCACCCCAAAAGCTTGGTTCATTTCGTGATGGAGTGCCACCGCCTTCAATTTTTTTAGCAAGGTTTCCCAGTTCCTCAGCACACCACCCCTCTGGTATCCGTTCACTCATACCCCAGCTCCTTCAGGTAACCCTTCATCACGTTCTCAGCTTCTGCAACCTGCTGATCCAGTTCTTTCAGCGAGACTTTGTACTTGTCCCACCAGCGCTCGACCTGGCTGATGACGGCTGAAGTGTTTTCAGCATCGGGAGCTTGCTGCTGGATGAGGTCACGCAGTTGTTCTTTGCTTGTAATGCTGGGTTTGAAGTCAAAGTAGTCGTTATCCCTGCGGTCAAACACACAGCTGACATCAAAATCGATCAGGATTTCTTCACGGATGTATTCGCTTTCCACTTCTCTGACCGGAATGCCGCCATGCAGGAGGGCGCGCACATCAAAGATTTCCGGGGGTGGGCTGGTGTCGGCATAACGGCGGATGTTCAGGTTGTAGTCGTTTTCAGCAATTTCATACAGGGGCACAACCTTGGAGTAGCGTTTGATTTCGGCATACTGGTCAAAGGTGCTGACGATTTTGTTGATGTCTTCCAGCCGCAGTTTGTTCTGGTTTTTGCCCTCTTCGTATTCCAGTTCACTGTTGATAAACAGCACCCTGCCCTTGCGTTCAGGTGCTTTGTTTTTGTTGATGATCAACAGGCAGGCGGGAATGCCGGTGCCATAAAACAAACCGGCTGGCAGGCCAATTACGGCTTCTAGCAGGTCGTCGGTCAGTATGCCTTTGCGGATTTCCCTTTCAGTAGCACCCCGAAACAGCACGCCATGCGGCATCACCACACCCATCATGCCTTCGGCATTGAGGCTGGCGATCATGTGCTGCACAAACGCCAGGTCTCCGGCATCCTTGGGCGGTGTGCCATAGGGGAAACGACCATAACGGTCATTGTCGGCTTCTTCTTTGCCCCATTTTTTCAGGCTGAAAGGCGGATTGGCGATAACACGATCAAAGGTCA
>NZ_JACUUA010000306.1 GCF_014859565.1 Marinospirillum sp.
CAAGTTTGAACAACGCGGCGAACGCCTTGGGCATGGTGTCTGGGACTTGATTTATCAGCGGACTGCGTAACGAGACACCATAACAAGCAAGGAGGGCAGTATGGGATGGCGGCAGCGGAATAAAACCCAACCAACCTGCTGGATCATTGCCGGCCCGAATGGTGCAGGCAAAACCACCTTTGCGTTGGAATATTTGCCTCATGTGGTTGGCTGTACTCATTTCATCAATGCTGATTTGATTGCCGCCGGACTCTCGCCACTTGCCCCAGAACGGGAGCTAATGACCGCCAGTCGACTATTTCTCAGGGAAATTGAGGAACGTATTGTGGCTGGTGAAGACTTTGCCTTTGAAACCACTCTAGCAGGGCGTACCTATCTACACCTGATAGAACGGTTACATGCAGAAGGCTGGAAGGTAGCCCTTTTCTATCTCGCTCTGCCCAGTACCGAAATGTCAAAACTCCGTGTGGCCGAGCGGGTTGCCCACGGCGGACACAATATTCCGGTCAAAGATATCGAGCGACGCTTTCCACGCAGCCTCAACAACTTGCTGGACGAATTCAGCCACAAGGTTGATTCCTGCACCTGCTTTATGAATGATGGAGAAAGCCCGGTACTGGTTTTCGAGCAAAAGCACACCAAGCGTAATATCATGCATGATGATTACTACCAGTTTCTACTTGAGGGGGCCAGACAATGAATACCAAACACACCGCCACACCCTCCCCGGAAGGACAACAACAGCTGGAGACGTTACGTCTAGCTGTCGCCAAAACGCTGGAAAAAAAGCGCCGACTGGGACAATACGCGGTGATATGGAAAGATGGTAAACCCACTTTACAAGGTGAAGATGCACCGCTTACAGCTCTATAAGTCAATCACTATGTAGTGATCAAGTAATTTAGGTGAACGCCTTGGGCATGGCGTCTGGGACTTGATTTACCAAAGGATCAGCTAGCAGAATAGGGAAACCCCTAATCAAAGAGTGCCTAATAATGCATGCAGGCAGCAATCACAGAAGCATCCGCGTACCGTCCCGCTTCTGGTTGGGGTTATTGCTGCTTGTCATGCCTTTTATTGCTTGCGCCAGTGACACTGAAAAACAGCGGGTCACACTTGGCCTGCCAGCCTTCTGGGACAAGGAAGAAACCCGTCAACAATGGCAGCCCCTGGCGGATTACCTGACCAGCAGCATTCCAACCGTCAAGTTTGAAATCCAGGTATTAAACCTGACCGAAATGGAGCAGGCTGTAGCAAACCAGGACATCGACTTTCTTTTCACCAACCCTTCCCTCTACGTTTATTACACCTATCGTTATGGCCTCTCCTCCCCTTTGGCTACTGTGGTCAACCAACTGGAAGGGCAGGATGTACGACAATTTGCCGGTGTGATTTTCACCCGTGCCGACCGAACTGACCTGCAGCAGTTATCCGATCTGCGCGGCAAACGCCTGGCAGCGGTTTCCGAGTCATCACTGGCTGCGTATCAGATGCAGCAGTATGAACTGCAGCAGGTTGGCGTTCGCCTGCCGGATCAAGCGGACATGCTGTTCACTGGGCTACCGCTGCCTCGTGTTGTTGAAGCCGTACTGAGTGGCACAGCCGACGCAGGTTTTGTACGCGCAGGGGTACTGGAAAGTATGCAACTGGCAGGAAGTCTTGAAGCAGGAAGCACGCGCCTGATTGGTACCATGACCTTTCCTGACTTCCCCATTCCAGTCAGCACCCGGCTTTATCCAGAATGGCCTTTTGCAGCACTGGGCAACGTACCGGAAGAGCTGTCCCGACAGGTTGCCGGTGCACTTTTATCCTTGCCACGGCAAGGCATCGTTGCACAACAGCTGGATATCAGTGGTTTTACAGTGCCCGGCGACTACCGGATGATTGATCAATTACTGCAAGAATTACGCCTACCACCTTTTAACACTCCGTCCGAGCTTACTTTTCGTGAGGTCTGGGAGCGCTGGCAATACCATCTGTTTACTGGCCTGTTACTATTTGCTCTGTTGTTAGCATCCAGCGTGTTTAGCCTCCGAAAAGCCAACCAGAAACTACTGCGATCACAAGAACATATCCACCACCTGGCTTACCACGACGCCCTGACAAATCTGCCTAATCGAGTATTTTTGCTGGAGATGTTGCAACAACAGCTCATACACAAACTTCAACCTGAAAGCCAGCAACTGGTATTACTGAATCTGGATCGCTTCAAAACCATCAACAATGCGCGAGGCAGTCATCTAGCAGACCTGCTGCTGAAACAGCTGTCTCGACTGCTACAGACACATCTGGGTAATGAAGGGCAGTGCTTCCGGATGGGTGCAGATGAATTTGCCCTGCTGGTGAAATCAACATCCACCCTGCCACAATCACTTTTTACACTCGTCAGCCAGCCCATTGAGCTGGAAGGTGAACGCCTGCCTGTTTCCATAAGTATGGGCTATACCTTTTATCCACTGCCGGAAGATCAGCCGGAAAAGGTGCTCAGTCGTGCCAGCACTGCGCTGGATCACGCCAAGCGCAGCGGCGGCAGCCAGCAAGCCTGTTTCCAGGCGGGGATGGCGCAGAACGTCAACACCAGTTTTGAAGTTGAACGGGAGCTGCCACATGCCATTCACAGTCAGCAACTGCAGCTTTACTTGCAACCTCAGGTGAACGCATCAGGTCAGCGCATGGCTGCAGAAGTCCTGGTGCGCTGGCAACATCCTGAAAAAGGCTTGCTGCCGCCGGGCCAGTTCATTCCAGTTGCAGAAAAATCCAACCTGATTGTTGAGCTGGGTAACTGGGTGCTGAGAGAAAGCTGCAAGTTGATGGCTGATGCAGACAGCCGAGGGATCAACCTGAGACTGGCCGTGAATATCAGTCCACGCCACTTCCGCCAAACAGACTTTGTACCTCGCCTGAGCCACCTGTTAGCCGAAACTGGTATTAACCCGCATCAACTGACCCTGGAAATTACCGAAAGCCTGGTGATCGACAATCTTGCGGATATCATCAGCAAAATGCAGCAGCTACGAAACATGGGGATACACTTCTCAATTGATGATTTCGGTACCGGTTATTCATCTCTAGCCTACCTTAAACGCCTGCCCATTCATGAAATCAAGATTGATCGTGGATTTGTGCAGGATGCCCCCACAAGTGCTGATGATGCTGCGCTGGTTGAAACCATTCTAGCGGTTGCCGAAAAACTCAAATTACAGGTTGTGGCAGAAGGTGTTGAGACCTCAGAACAGGCTGCCTTTCTTAATGCCAGAGCCACCGTACTGCATCAGGGCTATTTATATGGCCGCCCAGAGCCAGCAGAAGATTGGCTGCAACGCTGGCAGCAGTAGGCTAT
>NZ_JACUUA010000054.1 GCF_014859565.1 Marinospirillum sp.
CTGGCTGTTAACCTGCTGCTTGCGATCAAGCCACTGCTGTAAACAGTCCAGTAACTCCGGTCGATTAATGGGTTTGGAAAGGTGGTCATTCATGCCCACGACCATGGCTTTCTGCTTGTCTTCAATCATTGCAGCGGCGGTTAGCGCAATAATGGGGGTATGTGAATCAAACAGACGAATGCGTTGAGTGGCCTGATAACCATCCATCACCGGCATTTGAATGTCCATCAGAATTAAATCGTACTTTTTTGCTTGTGCTTTGCTGACGGCAACTTCACCATTGGCGGCTAATTCGCAGGTAATTCCGAGCTGTTTCAGTTGTTCACTGGCAACTTCCTGGTTGATTTCATTGTCTTCAACCAGTAGCACCCTGGCATTAAAGTGCAGGTCACTGCTGTTTTCTTGAAGCCCTGAGTTTGATGAAACAACACTGGGCAGCGCAACGGATTGTTGATCCATTAACAAGGGCAGTGAAACCTTAAATGAAAAAAGACTGCCGTGGTCCAGTTCGGATTGCAGCTTGATTTCACCCCCCATGAGTTTAACCAGCTGATCACTGATGGTTAAACCCAAACCCGTGCCACCGTATTGCCGGGTGATGGAATCATCTGCCTGACTGAAAGGTTTGAATAGCCTCTGTTGCTGTTCAAGGCTAATGCCCTTGCCGGTGTCCTGCACCTCAAAAAACAGTTGCGCTTCTTTTTCATTGGATGCACTGGTCTGGCTAATACGCAGCGTGACAGCGCCCTGTTCGGTAAACTTTATGGCATTGTTAATCAGGTTGGTTAACACCTGACGCAAGCGCAGGTCATCACCCAAATAACCATCCGAAAGGCTCGAATCCATCTCCATTTTTAGCGCTATACCCTGGCTGCTGGCCTTGGGTTGATAAAGCTCCATCAGATCTTTCACCAGGTGGCGGAGATTGAATGGCTGAGGGTTCAGATTCAAGTAACCCGCTTCTATTTTAGAAAGGTCGAGGATGTCATTAATAATACCCAGCAGCAAAGAGCCGGAATAATGAATTTTTTTCAGCTGTTGATGGAGTTTTTCCGGGTTCTGCTCCCTCAGCCCCAACTCACTTAATCCCAGAATACCATTCATGGGAGTGCGTATTTCGTGGCTCATATTGGCTAAAAAGTTGGATTTAGTCCGGTTGGCTTTTTCAGCTATGAGTGTTTGTTCAATCAGCTTTTGGTTGCTGAGCTCCAGTTCGGTAATGTCCACCAGGGTAATTAAATACAGTCCCAATTCTTTTGAGTAAACGGCATTGCATTTAAAGTGGGTTTGCTGGCCATTAAAGCTAACAATGGCTTTATGCTGTTGATCGGGCTGATCCAGCATTTTTTTCAGCCAGTTTATTTGTGGTTTGTTGTACAAATAACCTTCACGCTGAATGAACAGATCACCAATGCAGCGATAATCTTTTTTAAAAGCTTCCAGGCTGGCGTAATAACCTTTAAAAAAGCGTAAAAACCCACCGCTGACATCAATCAGTTCTTCACCGTTATTAATCAGCACCAGTTCGTTCTGACTAGCGAGCAGCTGCTGGTTGTAAAGGGTGGAGGCACGGTAATTCTTGACGCTGATTGCCAGCGCAGTAATCGCCACTAGCAGTGCAACAGAAAAAAGCAACAGCCAGATCATTAAAGTGCCGTGCTGATCGAGCAGGTCTTGCCAGGTGATAGCATCAAGCTGCTCAAAAGGCGCAATCCGCAGAGCACGGGATAAGGATTCAACGCCCAGATAATCGCCAGGCACGGTAAAACCCTGAACCGGATGATCCTGCTGTTGCAGTGCAGTAGAGTCCAGCGCCAGCATCGCAGCCGTTACCTGACGTTTAGCACTGTCGGATACATGCGACAAGGCAAAGACCGGCCATTCGGGGTAGAGGCGTGTGGAAATCAGATGAGGAAAATCGGGTTGGTATTGGGCATTGATGATTTTAAGCTGATTCAGATCCAGTTGGCCTTGTTTGACCAGGCTTTCGATGATGCCATTACGCACAAACCCTGCCTCAGCTTCACCCGCAAGCACTGCGCTAATGGCCTCTTGATGTGAACCGACAAAGTTCATTTTTAAGGAATCGATTGGCACACCGGCCAGGTGCAATTCGTAGGCTTGGGCGCGGTACCCACCCATAAACTCTAATCCCGGAGCGGCAAGGGTGCGTCCTTGCAGGTCGGTGAGGTTATTGATTTTTGCATTGTCGGCACGGACAAGGATCACCCCAGCCAGTGAAGAGAGGGCAGCGCCATGGTTATTTTTAACCAGCGTGGCGAGTGCACCACTGACTTCAAAACGCTGACGCGCCAGTAAAAAATGAGTGGGGTTGGTGGTTACAAAATCCAGTGTTTGTGTTTCGATCCCCCGCATAATCTCGTCTAAATCCAGCACTTGCAGTTCAATTCGTGCATGGGTGAGTTGATTGTTCAGCAGTTGCACAAAGGGTATAAACTCCTGCTCAGTTCTGTCAACGCCCTTGTAGGCAAAAACACCAAATTGCAAAGCCTGTTTTTGCTCTGCCGCTGGCAGCGCAAGGGCTTGCCCACTAAAAAAGCAAAATGCACCGATTAAAATACAAACCCTTATCATCCGTTTCATCACTTACTCATCCGTTTCATCATTTTACTCACCCATCACCACCCGATTTCTTCCTTGTTCTTTGGCGGCATAAAGCGCAGTGTCGGCTTTTTTCAGCAGGATTTCCGGGGTTTCATTCGTAACGGTTTGCGCTATAGCCCCCAGGCTGACGGTGACGTGTCCGGCCACTGATGAATACTCATGCTCAAACGCCAGTGCCTCCACTGCCGCTCGCATGGCTTCTGCGATTTTTTCCACACCCCTGGCATCGGTTTCTGGCAGTATCGCCACAAACTCTTCACCCCCATAACGCGCAAACAAATCACCGGGGCGCTGGATGACTTGTTTTAGCGCTGTGGCCACATAAACCAGGCATTCATCGCCCTTGCCGTGGCCGTAGTGGTCATTAAAGGGTTTAAAGTAGTCAATATCCAGCATCACCAATCCCAGCGATTTGCCAGTGCGTGCGTGGCGTTTTAGCTCATGATTCAGTGTGGTGTCAAAATGACGGCGGTTGGCCACCTGGGTTAAACCATCAATGTGTGACATGTTTTCCAGCAGATCCGTTTTAACTTTCAGGCTCATGTGGTTACGAATGCGTGACTTGACGATATCCGGGTGGAAGGGTTTGCTGATGTAGTCCACCGCACCGAGATCCAGCCCCTTGGCTTCATCACTGACTTCATCCAGTGCGCTGATAAAAATGACGGGAATGCGGCTGGTGGCTGCCTGGTTTTTTAATTCCCGACAAACGGCATAACCGTCCATCTCCGGCATCAGGATGTCCAGCAGAATCAAATCGGGTGGGTTGCTGCTGCGGGCAATCTCCAGTGCCTTTTGTCCTTTGTTGGCGACCTGGATGGTGTAGTCATCCTTTAACAAGCTGGCCAGCACTTTAATGTTGGCCGGTTGGTCGTCCACAATCAGCAGGCTGCGTTTTTGCGGCAAAACAGGCAGCTGCTGTGTTTCAGCCGGTTCAGGCTGGGGCAGGCTTTCAGCGGCCTGATGTTCGATCTGCACCGTCTGGGTTTTTAACCAGGGCTTTAAGTGCTCAAACAACTGCTGACCACTGAAGGGTTTACCCAGGTGGTCATTCATGCCAGCCGCCAGAGCTTTGTTGCGGTCTTCCACCAGTGCGGCTGCGGTTAAGGCAATAATCGGCAAGTCTTTGTTGAACTGGCGAATTTCACGGGTGGCCTGATAACCATCCATTACCGGCATTTGAATGTCCATCAACACTAGATCAAAGGCCTCGTTGCGGGCTTTTTCAACGCCCTGAGCGCCGTTATCGGCGAGGGTGACTTGCAAGCCCATTTGTTCCAGCTGAGACTGCACCACCTGCTGGTTAATGGGGTGATCTTCCACCACCAGCACGCGTTGACCACAGAAGTGTTCTTTTTGATAACTCTGCCGAGTGGTGGTGTGCTGTTGCAGATGGCACAAGGCATCATACAGGTTGGAGCGATGCACGGGTTTATGCAGGTATTTGATTTCTTTTTCGGCATAAAACTGTATTTCTGACTGATCATGCGCCGAGACCATCAACATGGCTGGCAGGTTATTGATTAACCCAGCATCCTTCATCATCTGCTGGATGCTGCGCAGGGCACTGAGACCATCCAGCTTGGGCATTTCCCAGTCTATCAGGATGACATCATAAATCTGCTGCTGTTGCAGACTCTTTTTAAAACAATCCAGTGCCTGCTGACCATCCGCCGCTTCGTCCACCTGAAATTGCCAGCTTTGCAGAATCTCGCGCAGAATCTGACGGGAAGCGGGTTGATCATCCACCACCAGTACCCGGCAAGGGCTATTTTTGCAAAGCACCGGTGACACGCCAGCAGAGAAGGCTGAGTCAGCCGGCGCTTCGGCCAGCGGCAGGGGCAATACAAACTCAAAGCGGCTGCCTACACCGGCTTCGCTGTGCAGATGGATGCCTTCACTGCCCATCAATCGCACCAGTTTCTGGCTGATGATCAACCCCAAGCCAGTGCCACCATGACGGCGAGTAATAGAGGTATCCGCCTGACTGAACGCCTGAAACAGGCGTTGTTGTTGCTGAGGTGTCATGCCAATGCCGGTGTCTTGGATGCAAAAGCGCAACCACAGCGGCTGGTCTTGTTGTTGATCTGGGGAGGGTTCAACCAGCTCAATGGTTAATGCCACCGTGCCCTGCTCGGTGAACTTGATGGCATTGGCCAACAGATTGGTCAACACCTGGGTTAGGCGCAGCATATCGCCTTGATACCACTCCGGAAGATCCGGTTGCAGGTGCAGTAACAGCTCCAGCCCCTTTTGGCTGCTGGGCAGGGCAAACAGAGTCGCCAGGTGTTTAACCACCTCATCCAGCCGGAAGGTTTCAACCTCGGCTTCCATTTTACCGGCTTCGATCTTGGATAGGTCCAGCAGATCATTGACGATGCCCAGCAACAACTCACCGGAGCGGTGAATTTGCTGAGTGCGCTGTTGAATATGCGGTGGCAGAGCTTCTTCCAGTTGTAGCTCACTCAGTCCGATCACTGCGTTCAGGGGTGTGCGTATCTCATGGCTCATGTTGGCTAAAAACTCAGACTTGGCCTGACTGGCATACTCGGCGTAGCTTTTCGCTGCTTTTAACTGCTCTGCCTGAATCTCCTGCTGTTCCAGCAGCTGATTAAAAGCCGTGACCAGCAGCCCGACTTCATCATGATGCTCCACCCTCAGTGGTTGAATTTCGCTGTGGTTTTCCAGCATGTCACTGATCTGGCTGGCTGCTTTGTTAAGTGGTTGGAGCAAGTGGTTGATGACTGCTGCAACAATCAGCGCGGTGATGAACAACAACAGCAGAACGGTCAGAGTAATCTGTAACAACAGCGCTTTAACTGGAGCCAAAACCTTGCTGACCGGAAAAGTATGCACCACCAGCCAGCGGGTGTTTTGCAAAGGAGTCGCCGTAAACAAAACCGACGTACCCTGGCTATCCAAAGCGTTGCCCTGGTATTGCTGCTGACTCAGTGCATCCGTCAGTTCATTGAGGTTAAGTTGGGAGGGACGGCTCATCACCAGCTCACGCTGTGTGCTGGTGACGACCAGATTCTGCTCCAGATCCAAAACCAGCAACTTGCCCTGATCACCGACGGTATCCAGCGAAATACTGATTAGCAGATTATCATCGGCCAGCCGGGTTGAACCAAAAACATAACCCAGCAGTTCGTTCTGATGATTCAGAATCGGCACCAGAATCAAAAAAATCGGCTGAAAAACAGCCCGGCCAATTAGCGGTTCAGTAATATAGGGGGTATGAGTCTGGCTGATGTGTTGAAAGTAGGCACGATCTCTCAGATCCAGACCCACTCGACCTTCCAGTACGGGCGAGTCCACCGTAATAAACCCTTCCCTGTTCATTACAATCAGCCCGTTGTTGAAGTTGTCATGCAATAACAAGCGAGAATCCAGCACAGTCTGTATCTGTTGATTGCTGAGTAACTGCTGACCATCATGCAAGAGTTTGGTTAAACCTTGCAGCGCTTTAATTCGCTCCTCCAGGCCTTGATCAATGTGTCGCGCAACCAGCTCAGTAAAGCCGTTCTGTTGATCGAGCATCTGCTCGCGATTGTTTTCCAGTACCAGGTATTCAATAAACGTTGCCAGCAGTAAGGCAGACAGCAAAACCGAGGTCAGGGTGGTTAACAGCAGTTTTTTACTTAAAGAATTGGAAAAGTGTTTAAACATCCAGCTTCATCCTTTGCACTTGATCCAGCAGTTGGGTTAATTGCTGATCGGCCTGCTCAAAATCAAAGTTATCCAGTGCTCTGCTCAGTTCCAACCAAGGGCTCTGGCAAGCAGCTGGTAATTGTTCACCCAATGCGGTCAGTTCAGCGTCACCGATAAACTCACTGTTTTGTACCGCTTTTTGTAATGCCTGTAAGACAACTTCGAGGTTCTGGTTTTTAGCTGTATTGGTTTCAGGCTCAGGTGTTTTTGCCGCGCCCGGTGTTTGCTCTTGTATCAACCACTGCTGAATGGCCTCAGCCGTGCGCTGTAAACTCTCGGCAAAGTTCTGGATGAGCTGTGTTTGTGGCACCTGCGCCTTTTTCAGCACATGATCCAGCTCGGTGGTAAGCTTTGCCAGATTTTTGAGTGCCAGATTACCTGCCACACCTTTTAATGAATGCGTCAGTTTTTGTGCCTTGTCAAAGGCGGCGGTGTCACTGTCCGGTGTCAAATTTTGCACTATTACCAATAGTGGCTGATAGTCCCGATCCAACTGCTCCATAAACTGCCTTAGCAGCTTGGTGTACAAGGCGGAATGACCAGAAAGCAGCACCAGTCCAGCGGTTATATCCAGCAGTGGGTCAGTGTCCACTGACTTAACGGCATCCGGTGGTTTTTCCGTGGTCTTGGTTTCATTTAATAACGGCAACCAGCGAGCCAGCACATTTTGTAGCTCATGGGTATTAATGGGTTTTGCTAGATGATCATTCATACCGCAGGCCAGGGCTTTTTGCTGGTCTTCTAGCATGGCTGCTGCGGTCAGGGCGATGACTGGCAGCTTATAACCCTGGCTACGCAGCTGTTGTGTGGCTTCGTAACCATCCATCACCGGCATCTGGATGTCCATTAACACCAGATCAAAAGTTTGCTGCTGCAGAAGCTGAAGAGCCTGAACACCATTTTCAGCCAATATCACCTCAAGCCCCAGCTCTGCCAGTTGTGCCTGAGCAACCTCCTGATTAATCAGGTTGTCTTCGACCAGCAGTACACGCCCCGTCAGACGGGATAAGGGCAGGATTTGGGTAGAGCGACTTGATTTTAATGTGGCTTGCTGTACAGCGTTGCAGCGGGGAAGCGCCAGTTGAAAGCTAAAGCAAGCACCCTGCTGGTGCTGGCTATCCAGCTGAATACCCTGACCACCTAAAGCTTTGACCAGTTTTTCACTGATCACCAGACCCAGGCCAGTCCCCCCATGCTGCCGAGCAGTGGATGGGTTGGCCTGACTAAAGGCTTTAAAAAGCCGGTGTTGTTGCTCACTGCTGATACCGATGCCGCTATCCTTCACTGAAAACCGGATATGATCAGCCTCAGGAGTGCGGGATTGCAGGTGAACATCCAGCTGAACCCGACCCTGATGCGTGAACTTAATGGCATTGCTTAATAGATTCGTCAGGATCTGGCGCAGGCGCAGATCATCCGTTATGTAAGCCTTACTCAGCTGTGGATCAACCTGCACAGCCAGCATTAAGCCCTTGCTCTGGGCTGGCTCGATAAAAAGGCTATTCAGATCATCCAGCAGATCAGCTAAAGAAAAAGGCCGTGGATCCAGCTCCATTTTACCGGCTTCGATTTTGGAAAAATCCAGAATGTCATTGATGATGCCCAGCAGAAGCCGCCCGGACTGGTGGATTTTACGCAGGCGATCATGCAGAACATCCAGATTCTGTTCGCGGCTGCTCAGCTCACTTAAACCAATAATGCCATTCATTGGGGTGCGGATTTCATGGCTCATATTAGCCAGAAATTCGGACTTGGCACGATTGGCTTCTTCTGCCGCATGTTTTGCTGTCTCGATTTCTTGTTGCAGCGCAGTTTCACTGGTGATATCCCGCACGGTAAACGCGTAGTGCAAGGCTTCATGCGGGTGAGGTTGCAGTGGTGCCCCATTAATAGAGAGAACTTTGCGGGTTCCATCCGGCCAGACGATGGCATGGCGAATATCTTCAACGGGTTGCCCAGTGTTTTTAAGGCGTGTAAATGGCAGGTCTTCATCAGCAAAGGCGGAGCCATCGACCGATTCGATACGCCAGGCGGGATCCTGGTAACTGACACGGCGCTGGCGGATTTCTTTGGCAACCAACCCCAATACCTGTTCGGCTTGAGCATTGGCATAAATGATCTCACCGTCTTCGTTCAAAAGGGTCATGGCGACTACGTTACTGGAGAAAAGCGCCTCCATAATATGCTGCTGTTCCAGCAGCTGGTTTTGCAACTGCTCTTCAGTGTAGCGGTTCAGTTCCAGCTCGACTGTTACGGCAAAGTCGAGCAGTATGTGTTGTTCTTCAGCGGTCAGTTTGCGGGGCTGGCTATCAATCAGGCACAGGGTGGCTACACGATACCCCTGTGGGTTGTGCAGCGGAGCACCTGCATAAAAGCGAATGTGAGGTGCCCCCGTTACCAGTGGGTTGTCGCAAAAACGTTGATCCTGCTGGGCATCCTCAACCACCAGCAATTGTTCTTGCAGAATGGTGTGGCCACAAAAAGAAATATCCCGCCCGGTTTCATGAATATCTAGCCCCTGTGACGATTTAAACCATTGGCGGTTTTCATCAATCAGGGAAATAGCCACAATCTCTACACCAAAAAACTGTTTACACAAGCGGGTTAAGCGATCAAAACGCTCTTCTGCCGGGGTATCCAGTACTTTCATCCGGTGCAGGGCTTGCAAACGCTCACATTCGTTTTCGGGTAGGCGAGGGGCCTGCATCAATTTCTCTCCTTGCTGGGATTTACCACCAAGGGTGGGAATCGCATCAGACGTTATTTTTAAATTTTTAAATCAAGAGTTTCAGTTATTTGCATCGGTTTTAACATTAAGCAAGCTCAACTGCTGTAGCGCTTGTTCAAAATCAAACAGATCCAGCGCATTGATGACCTGCTGCCAAATTGGGCGTACTTCGCTGGGCAGGCTGTTGCCAAGTTGCTCCAGCTCTTCGCCATCAATGTATTCGTTGGCCGTAATGCGCTGTTTCAGTTGGTCGAGTTGTGCGCGGGTGGCCGCATCCATCTCGCTGGGCGCTGGGGAGGTCGCTGCTGGCGCGTTGGAGTCCTGCCCTTTATTGATGTAAACCTGGATTTGCTGTTGTGTTGTTGCCATCACCTGACCGAGCAGGTCAATTTGTTCTCTGCTGGGGCAGTGTTGTTGTTTTAACAGCCTGTCTATTTCCTGGCTGATGTTAAAAAGCGCCTCGGCGGCGAGATTGCCGGCGACGCCTTTCAGCCCATGATTAAGCTGCTGCACCGGTTCGAATATCTTTTTATCCGCTTTTTTATCGGCGTCCCGCTCCAGCTGTTGCAGCAAATCCAGAATAGCCGAAAAATCCTGGGTGATTTGTTCACTGAACTGTTGCAGCAGTTTTTTGTACAGGGTTTCATTACCGACAACCTGCCGGATGCCTGCTTGAACATTCAGCAGGCTGCCTGACTCTTGTGAATCGTTATTGGGCTGAATCATTCTCGTTGCATCCGTGGTGTTGGTATCGGCTGGTGTGGGTTGCAGGTACTGGTGGAGCAGGTTGAGTAATTGATCAGAATTCAGTGGTTTGCTCAGGTGTTCATTCATACCAACACTCAGTGCTTTGGCGCGGTCTTCAATCATTGCGGCAGCGGTGAGCGCAATAATCGGTGTGTGGGTATCGAACAGGCGTATGGCCTGAGTGGCTTGATAGCCATCCATCACCGGCATCTGAACATCCATTAAAATCAGATCAAACGCCTGCTGTTGGGCTTTTTTAACTGCGACTTGTCCATTTTCTGCCAGAATAACGCTTAATCCCAGCTGGCGTAGTTGTTCACTCACCACCTCCTGGTTGATTTCGTTGTCTTCCACCACCAACACCTGCCCACTGAATATTGGGCTGGGAGTGTGAGGCAGCAGGTGTTGCGTTGCCTGTTTTTTAAGTTCTTCACTGCACGTTTGCATGGGCAATACAAAGGAAAAACACGAACCCTGACCGAGCGCCGTTTGCAGTTCGATCTGCCCGCCACCCATCAGCTCCACCAGGCGCTGGCTAATTACCAAGCCTAACCCTGTACCGCCGTGCTTACGGGTAATACTGGTGTCGGCCTGGCTAAAGGCATGAAACAGTTGGCCGGTTTGTGCCGGGGTCATGCCCACGCCAGTGTCACTAATGGAAAAACCTAACTCGATACGGTCATTGTCCTGGCGGATAGCGGCTATTTTTAGCCTCACTTCCCCTTGTTCGGTAAACTTGATGGCGTTACTGACCAGATTATTTAACACCTGGCGCAGGCGCATTTCATCACCATACAAGCACAGGTGATCGACCGATTGAGTCTCCATCACCAGAGCCAGGCCCTTGTTTTCAGCATTGGTGGCAAACAGGCTGTAAAGATTATCCACCAGGGTATTGATATACAGGGGTTGGGGGTCCAGCTGCATTTTTCCGGCTTCGATTTTGGAGAAGTCCAGAATGTCGTTAATAATACCCAGTAACAAACGCCCCGAATAATGCACCTTGCTCAGTTGATCGCGCATTTTTTCCGGATCTTTTTGTTTCATCCCCAATTCACTCAGGCCTAAAATGCCGTTCATCGGGGTACGGATTTCATGGCTCATATTGGCTAAAAATTCAGATTTGGCGCGATTGGCGATCTCTGCTTTATCCCGTTCAATTTTTAACGCTTCGTTCAGCAGTGTTTGCTGCTGTTGCAGGCGTTTGGCAAAAATTAAAGCACTGAAGCTTTGTGTGAAGAGAGTCAGTTCTTCAGCCGCCTGCTCAGAATAACCCTGGGGTGCATTGGCCATGCCGATCATCCCGACCATTTCATCCGCATAAAAAACCGGAATGCCCATAAAGGTACTTAATGGCGGGTGGCCGGGTGGTGTGCCTCTCGCTCTTGGGTCGCTGGCGGCCTGGTTGGCAATCACTGTTTGCTGGTGCAGCAGGCCGTAACCAAACAGGGTGTTCAGGTTTTTAAATTCCAATCCATTCACCTGGTGCTTTTGGTAAAAAGCCAGGGTTGCCTCATCCCAGGCGATATTGGTCAGGGCAAAGACTTTAAGGTAGGGGTTGCGCTGTTCATCGTACAGTACCTCGCCAATAAAGCCGTATTGGCTGGCGGTGAAGTTTAAAACTTCTTGCAGCAGAACATCTGAAGTTGTCCGAATATCCTGGGTGGTCATAAAGGTTTGGTTGGCTCGCCACACCGCCTGCAACAGCTGGTTCTGGCGCTCGGTTTTAAGCTCTGTTTGCACCAGCGCCTGCTCGGTGGTCTTTATTCTGGTCTGATCGACTAAATAACCCAGTATTTCAGTTAATTCACCCTGTTCGTTATATACTGGACGGGTGTAGTCATAAAAATATTTTACTTCTCCTTGTGCCGTTATCAGGCGGTAGTCTTGTTCCCAGAAAGCGCGTTTTTCAGATAAAAACTGCTCCACTTCTTTACCGATTTGTGCCAAATCATCAGGATGAACCAGGGATACAAACCGAAACTCCGGTGCCAGTAGTTGTTCAGGAGTGTAGCCCAGCAGCACTGTAACATTGGGTGAAACAAAACAGATTGGCCAGCCCTCCTGAGGCTGCCATTTAAGTACCAGTACCGGCCCACCGGCAAATAAATCCCGCTCATTTTTCAGTTGCCGCGCTTCATCCGCTAGGCGTTGCGCCCAGTCCTGGTAAACCAGGTTGACCAGGTCTTTCTGGTGCAATAATCCCAGAGGTTTGTGGGTGTCTGGGTCAATCACCACCAGGTGTTTGATCCGCTCGCGCCTTGTGGTTTCAAGGGCTTCGGCCAGAGTTAGGTTGGCATCAAAGGTTTTTAATGGGGCAGACATCAGCTGGGTGGCACACACATTGGTGTCTCCGTCTCGGTCAAACCAGCGAATCACATCGGTTTGCGTAATCAGCCCCACGGCTTGTCCTGCATCAAAAACCAACACCGCTGTTTGCCGATTGATGCTCATGGCATGAAACACGGTTTTGACCCTATCCTGTGCCTCCACTTGAATAAACTGGATGGCGCGCATAATTTCAGACAGGGTTTTGCTGTGCGCCAGGTTTTGTGGGTCTAAGTAGGCGGCTAAATCACTGGCGCTGACAATGCCGCAGAGCTGATTGCTCCCATCCACCAGGCACAAATAACCATCCGGGTGCTGGCGGATGATATTCAGCCCTTCCAGCGCATTTTGATCCGGCGAGGTTTTGGGAACCTGGTTCAGTGCCATCTGCTGCAAGGGCAGATTAAAATCAATCTCCTGCAAACGAAATTTAATCAGCTCGCGTGAGGTTAAAATCCGCAGCCCCTGCCTGCCGGTGACCACTACATCCCGCAAGCCTCTCTCGGCCATTAGGTGCACCGCATCATGAATGCTGGCCTCGTCTGCAAGGGTAATGACTACGGGCGTAGCGATTTCGGCAAGCTTGGGTAGGTACATAAAAAATCTCAAATATCCTTGGGTTCGGGACGGGGTTCTGCTGCTGCACTTTTTTTAAAGTAAAGCATCATAGCCCCAGCCAGTATTTTACGCTTTCAATAAATGCCGGGATTTGCAGAGGTTTGGTGATGTAATCATTAAAACCGGCTTGTTTGCCGCGTTCAATATCTTTTGGCATGGCATTGGCGGTTACGGCTAACACCGGCACCTCTTTGAGGGTGGGATCTTGCCGCAGAGTCTCCAGTACCTGAAAGCCATTCATGCCGGGCATGTTAATGTCCAGCAGGATCAGGTCGGGCTTGTGGGATGCAGCAATATCCAGCCCCAGTTGCGGCAAATGAGCGGTGACCAGATGAATATGCGGCAGGCGGCTGAAAATACTGGACACCAGCCGCAGGTTGGCGGGGTTATCCTCGATGTAAAGCACGCGTTGTTGGGTCGCTGTTAAGGGTGGGTGATCCATCTCCGTCGCAGCCAGCGCCAGCTCATCGGCTGAAGCCGTATTTTCTGCCGGTGGCTCCAGGGGCAGTTCCAACCAGAAGGTGCTGCCAATACCCGGCTGGCTTTCAACATCCACACTGCCGTTCATCATTTCCATAATGCGGCGGGTGATGGTTAAACCGATGCCGGTGCCTTCGATGTCTGAATCCTCGGCATTCAGGCGATTAAAGGGTTCAAACAGCCCGGCCAGTTGTTCTGCGGGGACACCTTTGCCCGTGTCACTCACCAGGATACGCAGGCGATCCTGTTCATGAGCCTGAATATCCAGCCGGATCTGACCGGCTTCCCGGTTGTACTTCACCGCATTGGAGAGCAGATTCAGCAGCACTTGTTTCAGGCGAGTGTGATCGGCTCTCACTCGAATCGGCTGATTGGCGCTTTGGGGCGGATGAATCTGGATTGAGCGTTTTTGTGCCAGTGACTGAATCAGTGAGACACACTCATCCAGCACCTCGAAGGGATCAATGCTTTCAATCGAGAGGTTGAGTTGGCCGGATTCTACCTTGGCCAGATCCAGCACCTCGTTGATTAACTCCAGTAGGTGATTTCCGGCCTTGAGGATTTCATGCACATTTTCCTGGTTGTCTTCTGATAACTCATCATCGTATTCCAGCATCTGAGCAAACCCAAGGATGGCATTCATGGGTGTGCGCAGTTCATGGCTCATGCTGGATAAAAATTCGGATTTGGCCTGATTGGCTCGCTCGGCTTCCTCTTTGGCATCGGCCAGCTGTTGCTGTCTTTTCAGTTCATCAGAAAAATCGCTGACAATGTTAAACAGGTATTGCAGCTTGCCCTTGGCATCATTAATGAATCCAACGTTGGAGGTTGCCATTAACAGGCTGCCATCCTTGCGTTTAACCGGCAAAAGCCCGGACCAGTTTTTGCCCTGACCTATGGCTTTTTGAATAGCAGCAGGCGCCCACTTTAAGGCTTCTTCCGAGAAGAACTGGGTAAAGTGCTTGCCGATAATCTCCTGTTGTGAATAGCCCAGCAGCTTTTCATAAGCGGTATTGGCATAGAGCAAAAGCCCCTTGGCATCAGAAACCCGAATGCCTTGAGCAGTGACATCAAACAGGCGGCGAAAAATCAATAGATCTTGCTCGGCAACTCTGCGTTGCAGGGCTGTAGCCAGCATATTGGCAAGAAGCTCCAGCAGGTTTAGAGACTCTTTGCTCCAGCTACGGCCAGTGAGATCCTGATCAAAACCCAAAAAACCAACCCGTTTGTTTTTCTGTTTTAAAGGAAACAGGCATAAAGATTGAATGTCCTGCGAGGCCAGCAGGTTTTTTTCTGCACTGGCTTGCGGCGGTAAATCTGCAAGATGGTCAATGCACAATCGAGGTGTTTCTTGCAGCTGGCTCCATGACCAGCTGAAGTCTGCTACCGGCAGGTGTTGTAATAGATCTTTTTGGCTGGAAACATCCTGATTACACCACTCATGGTGATTGCTGATGTGCAGCTGATCTTTATCCAGTAAAAAAACAAAAGCACGATCGGCATTCAGGGTTTTTCCGACACCTTCCAAGCAATCTTCAATGACACTGTCCAGTGTTTTGCTGTCTGCGGCCAACAAAGCGTTACCCGCCTTGCTTACCTGTTCCTGGATGGCTTGTCGTGTGCGAAGTTTTTGTTCTGCTAACTTGATATGGGTGATATCCGTGCGGATGGAGACGTATTGGTAGGGAATGCCCTGTTCATTCATAAATGGGGTGATGGTGGATTCTACCCAGTAATACTCACCTGATTTATTGAAGTTGCATACCTCGCCGTGCCAGACCTGACCGGAAGCAATGGTTGCCCACATCTCATGGTAAAAGCTGGCGGGGTGCTGGTCTGATTTAAGCAGGCGGTGGTTCTGACCGATTAACTCGGCCTGGGTATAACCGCTGATGCGACAAAACAGATCGTTGACATAGGTAATGTGACCGGCGCGGTCGGAAATGCTGACAATGGCATGTTGATTCAGTGCCAGGTGTTCGCGTTCTCGCTCGTACATTAGCTGTTGCAGTTGTTCTTGTCTGTTGCGCTGTTCGCGGAAACGCCGTGCCAGGGTGCAAACACGGCTGATCAGGTGTCGGGGTGCAACGGGTTTAGTTAAAAATTCATCACCACCCAGATTCAGGGCATCCAGTTGGTTTTCTCGGTCGGATTCGGCAGAAATAAAAACAATGGGTAGCTGCTGGTAACGCTCATCTTCGCGCAGCAGTGCCGCAAGTTCCGGTCCGTTGATGTTTGGCATGTGAAAATCCAGCAGCACTACTTCCGGGTCGAAGCGTTCCAGTGCATCCAGTGTTTGGAAGGCATCTTTCAGGCTGTGTACGGTCATGCCTGCAAAACTGAGAATGCTGGACTGAATTTCCAGAATAATGGGTTCATCATCCACCATCAGGATGCGGTAGGGGTCTTCCGGTATTCTGAAGGTCAGCTTGTTCAGGCGTTCAATCAGCTGACTGGGCTTGATCGGTTTGACCAGGTAATGGGCTGCTCCTGCACGATAAGCAGCCAGGCGAGCGTTTAAATCGGATCGGGCAGAAGTGAAAATCACCGGAGGCAGGGTATCCTGATAAACACTGCGCAGCTGTTCCAGGCTTTCGACACCCGCTAGATGTCCTTCCGGAAATACCATGTCCATCAGGATGGCACTGGGTTGTTCTGCCTGCTGATCCAGCATGGTGCTAAAAAAAGACGGCAGATCAACAAAGTGTTGAACACGGTAGCCTGCTTTTTGTAATAAGTGTGCCGTCAAAAGACCCTGATCCGGCTCGTCTTTCACGATAAACACCAGTGGGCTGGTTTGCGGAGGAGTGATTGACTTGGTGTCAGTGTCGTTCATTGGGTGCTCGCATGGGTATTAAAAGCATGGGTATTAAAAGCATGGATGCGACCCTTGCCATCTCTTTTGGCTGCATACATGACATGGTCGGCGCGTGTGGATAAATATAACAAAAGCTTCGCTGGCTTAGCAAAGCTGAAAACAATGCTGAACTATCAAACACTCGTTGGATTTTTTACCTGCCGGAACTTGACAAGAAGCCGCGAATGGTCGACTCTTGTTCCAAGTTCAAACGACCGTATGAAAAGTTTGTTTGACCTGACCCACTGGGTATTCTGTTTTACAACAAAAAGCTGGAGATCACACGATGATTTACCAAGGCAAAGCCATTCAGGTGCACGCCCTTAATGACGGGTACGCTGAACTGATTTTTGATCTGCAGGGCGAGTCGATTAACAAGCTCAGCACTGCAGTGATTCTGGAACTGGGTGAAGCCGTTGCGGCCATCCAGGCAAAAAATGACATTAAAGGTTTGATGCTCAGCAGCGCCAAGGATGCCTTTATTGTTGGTGCGGATATCACCGAATTCCACGGTATTTTTGGTGAGTCGGAAGAATTTTTAGTGGAGATGAACCAGAAGGTTCATGCTCTGTTTAATGCTATTGAAGACCTGCCTTTCCCTACAGTGACTGCTATTAATGGTCTGGCACTGGGCGGTGGTTGTGAAATGCTGCTGACCACAGATTTCCGTGTGATGGCCGACAGCGCAAAAATTGGTCTGCCGGAAACCAAGCTGGGCATCATCCCCGGCTGGGGTGGTTGTGTGCGTTTGCCACGCCTGATTGGTGCCGACAATGCCATTGAGTGGATTGCCGGTGGTACAGAGAACAAAGCGGATGCTGCCCTTAAAGTGGGTGCGGTGGATGCTGTTGTCAGCAAAGACAAACTGCGTGATGCCGCACTGGATATTCTGGCTGAAGCCAATGCCGGTCATCTGAATTGGCAGGCACGTCGGGATCAGAAAAAATCCCCGCTGCGTCTGAATTCGATTGAATCCATGATGGTGTTTGAAACGGCCAAGGGTTTTGTGGCCGGTAAAGCAGGCCCTCACTATCCTGCTCCGGTGGAGGCCATCAAGGCCATTCAGAAGGGTGCCACCCAGAGCCGTGAAAAAGCCCAGGAAACTGAAGCCAAGGCCTTTGCAAAAATGGCTAAAACCGATGTGTGTTTTAACCTGGTTGGCCTGTTTCTGAATGATCAGTTGGTGAAGAAAAAAGCCTCCACTTATGAAAAGCAGAGTCAGCCGATCAAAAAGTCAGCGGTGCTGGGTGCCGGTATTATGGGTGGTGGGGTGGCTTATCAGTCCGCCTCCAAAGGCACGCCGATCATGATGAAAGATATCAATGAAGCAGCATTGCAACTGGGTCTGAAAGAAGCGAGCAAACTGCTGGGCAAGCAGGTTGAGCGCAAGAAAATCACTCCGGCACAGATGGCTGAAACCTTGGGTCGCATTCGTCCAACCCTGTCTTATGGTGATTTTGCTGATGTAGAGCTGACGGTTGAAGCGGTGGTGGAAAATCCGAAAGTGAAGGCAGCGGTACTGGCCGAGCTGGAAGACAAGGTGGCGGAAGATGCCATCATCACTTCCAACACTTCAACCATCTCCATTACGGGTCTGGCAAAAAATCTCAAGCGTCCGGAAAACTTCTGCGGCATGCACTTCTTTAACCCAGTGCACCGTATGCCACTGGTGGAAGTGATCCGTGGTGAAAAGTCTTCTGAAAAAGCCATTGCTGCCACAGTCACCTATGCCAAACAAATGGGTAAAACCCCGATTGTGGTGAATGACTGCCCCGGCTTTTTGGTGAATCGTGTGCTCTTCCCTTATTTTGGTGGTTTTATTGGCCTGGTTGAACATGGCGCTGATTTCCGCCATGTGGACAAGGTGATGGAAAAGTTCGGTTGGCCGATGGGTCCGGCTTACCTGCTGGATGTGGTGGGTCTGGATACTGCAGTACACGCCAATGACGTGATGGCGGAAGGTTTCCCGGATCGTATGAAACGTGATGGCAAAACCGTGCTGAATGTGATGTACGAAGGTGGTCGTCTAGGTCAGAAAAATGACACAGGTTTCTACAAGTACGAAGAAGATCGCAAGGGCAAGCCGAAAAAGGTCAATGACGAAACCACCGATGCGCTGATTAAGCCGCTGGTGAAAGAAACCCGTGAACTGACGGATGAACAGATCATTGCTCGCATGATGGTGCCACTGTGCCTGGAAACCGTGCGTTGCCTGGAAGACAAAATTGTGGAAACACCCGCAGAAGCCGATATGGCACTGATTTACGGTATTGGTTTCCCTCCTTTCCGTGGTGGTGCGCTGCGTTACATTGATGCCATGGGTGTGAAAGCCTTTGTTGAATTGGCTGATTCTCTGGCTGAGCTGGGTCCGCTTTACACCGTGACCGACCCATTGCGTGCCATGGCCGAAAAAGGCGAGCGTTTTTACGCTTAAGCCATCCGAGCGAATTCAGGAGAAAAACAATGAGTCTGCAACCCCGTGATATCGTAATTGTTGATGGTGTGCGTACCGCCATGGCGAAAGCCAAAAACGGCGCCTTCCGTAATGTCCGTGCGGAAGAATTATCCGCAACGGTGATGAGTGCCTTGCTGGCGCGTAATACCGCCATTAATCCGGCTGAGATAGATGACATTGTCTGGGGCTGTGTCAACCAGACGCTGGAGCAGGGTTACAACGTTGGCCGTAACGCAGCAATTCTGACCGACATTCCAAAAAGTGTTCCGGCTCAAACCGTGAACCGCCTGTGTGGTTCTTCCATGAGTGCCCTGCATATTGCCGGCGCCAACATTCTGGCTGGCCTGGGTGATGTTTATCTGGTCGGTGGTGTGGAGCACATGGAGCACGTCTCCATGATGCATGGTGTGGATGTGAATCCTTCCGCCAGCCTGCAAAATGCCAAGGCGGCGATGATGATGGGCCTGACTGCAGAGCTGCTGGGCAAGATGCATGGCATTACGCGTCAGCAGCAGGATGAAATGGGCGCACGTTCTCACCGTCTGGCACATGAAGCTTCTATTAATGGCCGTTTTGATAAAGAAATCATCGGTGTGGAAGGCCATGATGCCGAAGGTCGCCTGAAACTGATCCTGAAAGATGAAGTGATTCGTCCGGAAACCACGGTGGAAACCCTGGCACAACTTAAGCCGGTGTTTGATCCGCGTAATGGTACGGTGACTGCCGGTACCTCTTCTGCGCTGTCGGTCGGTGCCTCCGGTATGTTGATGATGAGTTGGGAAAAAGCTCAGGCGTTGGGCCTCAAACCCATTGCTAAAGTGCGCTCTATGGCAGTGGCGGGTTGTGATCCATCCATCATGGGTTATGGCCCGGTGCCTGCCTCGAAAAAGGCATTAAAAGCTGCTGGTCTGACCATTGACGACATCCAGATTGTCGAGCTGAACGAAGCCTTTGCTGCGCAGGGTCTGCCGGTGTTGAAGGATCTGAAGCTGATCGACAAGATGGATGAGAAGGTCAACCTGAATGGTGGTGCCATTGCACTGGGTCACCCGCTGGGTTGTTCCGGTACGCGTATCTGCACCACGCTGCTGAACGTGATGGAGCAGCAGGATGCCACTCTGGGTCTGGCGACCATGTGTATTGGTATGGGTCAGGGTGTTGCAACGGTGTTTGAACGCATCTGATTTTGTCGTTTGTAGTCAGTAAAAACCGCTGTGTTACGAACTTCATCCCAGTGATGCCGTTTGTTACACGGCGGTTTTTTATTTGGTATTTCCTGCTTTTAAAGGTTGAGCCACAGGTTGCGGCTGGCTATTATCGCTGTAGTTATTGGTAGTTAT
>NZ_JACUUA010000307.1 GCF_014859565.1 Marinospirillum sp.
TATGAAAGACTCCAAGGTGATTGTTGCCATCAACAAGGACGAAGAAGCTCCCATCTTTCAGGTGGCAGACTACGGCCTGGTAGCAGACCTGTTTGAAGCCGTACCGGCACTGGAACAGCAGCTCTAAGCTGAAACCAGCCCAACGGTAACCCAAAAGACCAGCCAATGTGCTGGTCTTTTTTTATTGCAAAATGAAAGCATCTTCTTTAAAAAGATAAGTATCAGACAAGGAGGGGTTGTATTGAAACGTTATCTCTACAGACAACTGGAACCTGCGGCATGGATGGAAAAAGGGTTATCGCCAGCCAATAAAGTGATTTTTTTCCTGATACTGCTTGCTTCTCTGACAGCAATCCTTGAAACAGAGATAACCATCCGGGAAGCTAACCCATCAATCTTTGTCTGGCTTGAAGCAGCTTTTGTACTGGTCTTTTCGGTTGAGTATCTTGCAAGACTTTATGCTGCAGGTGAAAACCCGCTCTACGCTGGTTTTACAGGCCGAGTTCGTTATATTTTCAGCTTCTGGGCCTTGATAGATCTTTTGGCAATCTTGCCGTTTTTTATCGGTTTGATTGTATACAACAATGCGTTTCTTCTGCGCTTGATCAAAATCGCCCGCTTATTGCGATTATCTCGACTTGGGCGCTTTAGTCAGGCTTGGTCTGCATTGGCCGAAGCACTTTCAAACCGAATGTATGAATTGATATTAAGCGGTGTATTTGCTGGGATGTTGTTATTGTTTTCTGCTGCGTGCCTGTATGCAGTAGAGGCTGAACATCAACCGGAAACTTTTGGTAGTGTTCTCCGAGCCTTGTGGTGGAGCATTGCTACACTAACTACCGTGGGCTACGGCGATGTGACACCTGTAACTGCACTGGGTAAATTCTTTGCCGGTATTACGGCTGTTGCAGGGATAGGCATTATTGCCATGCCAACTGGCATACTCGCGGCAGCTTTCAGTGCTGCTTTTCAAGGACAATCCAAAACCGAAGGATAAAAAAATGGATCTACCCAGTTATGTTACCAGAGCAGAAGTTGCACGACTGATTCCGGTGGTGGCTGATACTAATCGTGAGCAGCGTGCTGCTTCAATTTTATTGGCTGCTTTGCGAGGCGTGTATGAGTTCCGGCAAGCAATGCTGTCTTCTGTTGGGCAAAGGGTTGGCAACAGAGCCAGTATGGATACTTGGACAGAGGTTGTTCTTGAGACCGATGATGCAACAACCAAAAGTGATCGGCCAGATGGCTTGATCGTTCTTGGTACAGGTCGTAAACAATGGTCAGCATTGATTGAGGCCAAAATCGGGAATGTAGATATCGGAGAAGAGCAGCTGAAGCACTATCTCCAGCAGGCCAAAAAAAACAAGATTGATGCAGTAATCACGATCACCAATCAATTTGTGGCTATGCCCTCTCATCATCCGGTTAAAGTCGCCAAAAGTTTACTCAAGGGAGTGGAGCTTTATCACTGGTCATGGATGTATGCCGTCACTCAAGCCACTTTACTGCTGGAGTCCGGCGAAGTCACTTCACCGGATCAGAAATTCATACTGGAAGAAGTGTTGCGCTATCTGAGTCATGATTCAAGTGGGGTCAGCCGGTTCGACAGTATGAATCGGGAATGGAAAGAGGTTGTTGGCAAGGTAAAAAGTGGTGCTCCACTGAGCAAAAATACTAGTGAGGTTGAGAACACTGTATCCAGTTGGCATCAAGAACAAAGGGATCTGTGTCTGGTGATGAGCCGTAAGCTTGGCCGTAGTGTTAAACAGAAAATACAGAAAAGCCACCGTGCTGATCCTATCCAGCGACTGAAAGATGATTGTGAAACTCTGGTGAAAGACAAAAACCTATATTGTTGTCTTGACGTGCCGGATGCAGCGGCAGACATGGATGTTACTGCAGATATTACCAAGCGTACTATTGTTTGCTCCATGCGTGTTGGTGCGCCGCTAGACAAAAAAAGCTGTTCGGCCAGAGTAAACTGGCTAATCCGTCAACTCGCCAAGGCCGAAACTGAAAGCATGTTTGTAAAGGCAATTCGGCCTGGCCGTGCAGAAGAGTCGCAAGCTCCACTTGCTCAAGTCATGGCTAACCCGGCAGTACTTGAGTCAGCTACCAGCAGTGTAGTGCCCAGTGCGTTTGAAGTGTTTTATATGGCTGATCTTGGGGCGCGATTTGCTGGTAACAAGGTGTTTATTGAGGAGCTTGAAAAAGCGGTGCCGCACTTTTACCAGCAAGTTGGTCAGAAATTAAGAGCTTGGGTAGCGCCGCCGCCCAAGCTGCAGCGACGTGATCCAGCAGAGCAGGAGTCTGATGATGAGCATTCAGAATCAATATCGTCTGCTGAAACTAGAGACGAAGCGTAATTAAAAGCATCACGCCAACACAAAGTTGTCACTTGACAACTTTGTGTTGGCTTTCTAGTCTAAAGGAGACATGATGCCATGACACGGAAGTCTCACCCCAATAAAGAGATACAAGCTGCATTACGTTACGCTGAGGCGCATGGATGGCATGTCATAACGGGTGGCAGTCATGCTTGGGGCAAAATTTACTGCCCATACAATGCCAGTGATTGTCGTTGTGGCGAATTCTGCATTGCATCAATATGGAGTACTCCGCGTAATCCGCAGAACCATGCCCGCCAGATACAGCGCATCGTGGATCACTGCATTTACTTTTCAACCGGCAAAAAGAAAGGTTAACACCATGACCGTGTTTGATTTTACGCTGAAGTTTGCACTGCCTGAACTGGAACAGGATGCTGCTGAGTATATTGAACAGCTTGGTGCTGCGGGTTGTGATGATGCAATGATTGGTGTGGGAATAAAAGGCCGGATTGCTCTGCAATTCTCCCGAGAGGCTGACACAGCTTTTAATGCTGTGTTTTCAGCACTGGAAGATGTAAAGCAGGTCATTCCCGGTGTTAAGCTAACTGAAGCCACCCCGGATCTGGTCGGTTTGTCAGATATTGCTATAGTTATAGGCGTTTCACGCCAGAACGTGCGCAAACTCATGCTGGCACACAGCCAGTCTTTTCCAGCACCGATCCATTCTGGATCAACATCCATTTGGCACCTGTCCAGCGTTTTACAGTGGTTTCAGGAAAAACAGAACAAAATGGTCGAGCAGTCAGTTCAGGATATAGCCCAAGCAACTATGCAGTTGAATATTGCCCGCGAAATGACACAGCTGGATCCTAGTTTGCAGAGCAGGCTATTGGAGCTGGCTCGTTAGATCACTGCAAATCCTTATAGAATAGTGGCAATTTATGCTACTCTCGCGCCTTTTCTTTCATTCCATTTTCCGGGTATTCC
>NZ_JACUUA010000055.1 GCF_014859565.1 Marinospirillum sp.
CTTTATGTCAGTTGCAATTAATGCTTAATTTTATGCCTTGGCCTTGGTTTTACAGCAAAGGCTGTTCACCAACCAAGGCATAACTTGTATTGATTTCAGCGTGTTTTGGCTATTTTTACCAAGTCTTTCATCAGGTTTTTTTCGGCAACAGCCAGTTGTTGTAGTTGTGCAGCGATTGATTGTAAATCCTGTGAGTTTTCTTTCTGGCGGCTGTATTGCACACAATCCAGCGCAAACTGACGCCAGTCATCCCCTATGCTGGTCATCTGTTGTGCCATTTCTGCCAGCACTGGCAGGTTGATCTTTTCGCTGGCTTCCTGCAAAAACGAGCCATACATAAAACGAAAACCAGCTCCCCCAGTGCCAATTTCTTCCTGCATTCGCACAATGTGAGTCAGGTAGAGTCGATTGGCCTTAGCTTGGTGTGGATCGAGAGCCGCTATTTTTTTACTCAAGTGTTTGATACCACTCACACCAATCCAAGGCAGAGGCAGGGAGTCGAGGATGCGGGTAGTGCTGGTAATGCTCTTGGTGATCAGTTTTTTCCAGTCTGGCTCAAGGGGGGAGGTGTCCAGCTGATACATTAAACCCTTGGGTGCCAGTGCACCTCTGGCAAAGCGAGCCCGGTTTAAATCCTCTTGTGGACAACGCACCACCTCTTCCGCTACGGGGTCACTGATTAAGTAGTCCGTACCTTCTTTGCCATAAACCAACAGGTTATGGGCATTAAAATGAAAACGCATCTCCTGAGGAAAGTAGGGTAACCAATACACGGAACATTGCAGGCCAATTAATTTTCCCGCTTCCAAAGATTGATCCAGAGCCATTTGTCCAGCCAGTGGGCTGCGGAATTTTTCAGTATTCAGCTTTACACCCAGCCGCTTACACAGGGTTTTTATAATAAACAGTGGCGGCATACGATAGGCAATCAGGGGCTGTCCACTAATCTTGACCATTGGCAGGTAAGCAAATGCCAGGCCGGAGCCCAAACCAAAAGCCATAGGTTCACTCATCGGTAAACCTGAGTGAGTCAGCAGGCTGGCAATGACACCGGTTTCGCAGTGGGCGCTTTGTTGGTGCTGAAAGCTATTCATGGTTGTCTGTTCTGTAGTTGGATCAGCTCCTGTACGTCCATCCCGAACACCTCGGCATAACGTTGCAGTAACCTTAAGGGTAGTTTTGAATAAACCGAGGGTCGTAAATGGCGGCGGATACGCCACTGCCAGAAGCCAGTTGCCTGGGCAAGACTGGTCAAATCCAGTCGATGTTGGTACATCAGGTATTTTAAAGGAGAAGCCTGACCTTGCTGCCACTCCTGTACAGCAGTCTCTGCCAAAGCTTCCAGCTCACTCACTGCCAGACGGGTCGCATAGGCTTCCGCTTCCCAGCCCTGACTGCCGGTGGGCACATATTGCCCTTGATCATCCACGGCATATAGTAGCTTTTTAATCCCTGCATGAGTGGATTCCTGATCCTGAGGGACTTCATCCTGCCGCATGGTTGGTCACCGTCAGGTGCATAAAAGCACTGGAAAAACGCCCGCTTTCGGGAATGTAACAAAGAAGCTTTTGCTCTGGCTGCAAGCGCCCGGAGTTGAATAACTCTTCCAGCATGATAAAAATGGAAGCCGATCCGGTATTTCCCTTCTGCACCAGATTGGTAAACCAGCGTGACTGAGGAATGGGTAATCCCGCTTTATCCAGCCCATCCTTTAGGCGGTCACGGAAGTATTCAGAGGAGTAATGCGGCAAGAAATAGTCAATATCCTCCGCCACCAAGGGTCTTTTCTGCAGAATACGCTTCAAAGCTTCTTCTACAGTAAGCCGAACAATATTTTCATTCAGTAATTTCACATTCTGTTTAAGCACCATGACCGATTGCTGTGTTCGCTGCTCAGGTGTATGACGCATCCAACCCTTCAGGGAGCCATCTTCTTGCTGTTCGGCACCAGCAAACATACAAGCAGGCATACGGTCAGCAAATGACAGCACGTCAATCCAATCCACACGCAGGCTGATCCCTGTTTGGCGTGGTTTATCCTGCAGCAATACTGCACCGGCTCCATCGGAAAGCATCCAGCGAAGAAAGTCCTTTTCAAAGGCAATTTCTGGCTGCTTTTCCAGTTCGCTTAAACGATGCTCGTATTCATCATTAAAGTTACCAGCGTGCATCAGATTGGAAGCGACCTCCGACCCAGCAGCAACAGCTGTTGCTGCTTGTCCGGTGGCAACTGCCATCCAGGCATATTTAAGTGCGGTAATACCACAAAGACAGATACCTGATGTAGCGACTACTTCACAGGGAGGATTACCCAGCTCACCTTGTACCATCACTGCATGATTGGGTGCAATCTGATCAGGCAGAGAAGTACCCGCTGTCAGGCATTCGATCTGTTCGAGTGAAAAATACTCATCCTGCAAGCCACGAATGGCTTCTGCAGTCAGTTGGGCATTGGTGTAACGTGGTTTTCCAGTCGCAGGATCAATGACGTAATGGCGTTGTTTGATGCCATTGCTGCGCAAGATCAGTTTGCGAGCACGAGAGGGACGCGCACCAACCTGCCCAAGCCGCTGCTCCATTTCATCATTGCTGACCGGATCCAGTGGCATAAAAGCACTGATTTGATTGATATAAACTGTTTGTGTCACGTGTTATCCCGTAGTTTCTCTCTGGATTCACCGGAAGGATCGGCAAAATAGGCTCTGGCTTTGCTCAGTCGCTGACGCAGTAGTGGCCGCAACAAGGCTTTGATGAGTGCACTGATAGGAACTACGGTTAAAATCAGCGTCACCAGAAACACCACATAAATCATCAGCCCCAATCGACGTCCGGTACTACCGGGGGCACCCAGCTTCATCAGCAGACGACTCCAGATTTGAAAGCTGCGGTTGCCAATGTGTTCACTAGCCATCAGCTTTTCATTAATCGTGACGGCACCCAATCCCTGTAGCATTGAGGTGGTGACGGGTGCAGGGTTCTGAGTCAACCGCTGGGCAATAACCACACCAAAGCGTGAGGCCTGATTAATTTGTTGTGCATCAATACCGGCTTTGGGTACCCAGGACCAGGCTTTCTGTTTACCCGTAAACATCCAGAGTGGTGTAGCAATAAAGCTGGCGGCACTTCCACACTGGTCGGTTAATACCAGATTATCAACCAGCCTGGCACCCAGCTGTTGCAGTTGCTGTTTGACTTTTTCCTGCGCTTGTAGCCACATATTACGACAACCTATCACGGTCACCACCGGTGTATCACGGAGCAGGTTTTGTGCTTCGGGGCTTTGCAGGAAACTACTGACAGGAAGAGAAGGCGACAGAAACCAGACCTGATAACACAAAATAATTAAATCATAACGTTGAGAAGTATCAATCGTGTATGGCTTGAGAGCCACAGGCTGCATTTGCACGGTTTCCGGAAAAATTTCAAAAAACTTAACCATAGGCCAGGGAAATGGGAAAGCTTGCTCCGGTTGCAGCTCCAGAAAGTCAACTTTCAGCCCATCCTCTGCAATTAAAGGTGCGCAAATAGAGTCCCGCAATCGACGGGTTTGTCCTGTTTGACTGTAATCAATGACCAGTATCCGACGCATGTATCTTCCTGATTTCCCCTACCAAAAAACCGGCCAATATTGCCATAACGGAGTCACTAAAACCAGACAAGTGGTGTTGCAAAATGTGCTGTTAACGCCTCAGGTGGATCAGATCCAGCTGAATTTCTGTTTGTGCCTGATCATGAACAAAACCACAGTCGGAAGGTACAGGTTCACTTCGTTGTTCCAGCGTGCAAAGGCTAAAACCCACTGGCTCTAGTGGTATACCCCGACGTGAACGTCCCAGTTTGCCATCTCCGTCCAGATCCAGAAAAACACGAATGGCATACTGTCCCTGCGGTACCTGCACAAAACGAAAATAGGGCTCACTTGCAGAAATATCGATTCGAAGCTGCTGTTTGGCTGGGCTCCATTCAGCCTGATCAGCAACCACTAGTTCGGCATAAAGGGGTGCCGAAACAAGTGCATCACCTTTCACCAAGACCAGGATCTCACCTGCCTGCAAGCTGGGCACCATAAATAACACCACTAATAAAAACCATCGGCTCATGTATTGGCTCCGGTTAAATGTTCATAACTGATCAGCACACCTGCTTCAAAAGCACGACACTCTTTCATACCTGTAAATGCTTGTGTATGGCACAAACATAACTGTTGCTGCTGAAAAGTCAGGTGCTGCAAGGCTTGTGTAGCTCCGGTAATGCCAAGTCGTGACGGGGTATTTATATCCAGCGCCAGTGAGGCCATATCCCAGACACTTTTACCCTGCTGTTTTAACCAGGCTTCTCGTGCAGTCCAGTATTTCCAGAACAACTTATGTCCATCCGTTTCATTCAGCTGCAACAAGTGTTTTGTTTCTGCGGCACTGAAATACTCACCAGCCAATCGTTGCCAGCCTGGACGTGGGACTATTTGTTCCATATCACAACCCACAGGGCTGATAGCACCCAAGTACACCGCCAGATGGGTCTTGCTGTGGCTGATATTAAAATCGGGCAGACCGTGCTGCATAAAAAAGGGTTTGCCCATTGTTGTGCAGGTTATTTCTGGCAGAGCATCGGCCTGACCAATAAACCGTAAGTGCTTAAGCATTTTGGTGAGTAACCAACGCCCCGCAGCTGTGGGTGCATCATTCAGTCGCACCACAGCCAGATGACTGTGGTAAGGGTTTAAGACCACCGCCGAAAAACCAATGAGGTGTTAACACCACCAAAAGCAAAGTTGTTTGATTGGAAGTACTCAGCTTGCAGCCTTCTAGGTGTCTGTATTATATGATCCAGCTCACTGCAGGCTGGATCCGGTTCGGTGAGATTAAGTGTTGGTGCAAACCAGCCAGAATGCAGCATCTCCAGTGTTAACCAGGCCTCAATGGCACCACAAGCACCTAACGTGTGCCCAAAATAACTTTTTAATGAGGATATGGGGATATTTGCCCCAAACAGTGCAGCTGTAGCACGACTTTCTGCAAAATCACCAATACTTGTGGCTGTGCCGTGGGCGCTGATGTAGTCCATGGCTGAAGCGGGTAAACCGGCATCCTGCAGTGACATCTCCATACAGGCTTGCATACTGGCTTCCGTCGGCTGGGTGATATGCCGGGCATCACAGTTAGTTCCAAAACCAACCACTTCGGCAAGAATCACTGCACCACGAGCCTGGGCATGTTCCAGGCTTTCCAGAATCAGTGCTGCTGCACCCTCACCAATGACCAGTCCATCCCGTTTCAGATCAAAAGGTCTTGGAGTCAGATGGGGTTGATCATTCATTTGGGTGGTGGCACGCAGGGTGTCAAAAACAGCCGCCTGTGAAGGGCAGAGTTCTTCTGCTCCACCGGCAACCATCACTTGTTGTTTGCCATAACGTATGGCCTCACAGGCATAACCGATTGCCTGACTGCCAGAAGTGCAGGTACTTGATGTAGGGATCAGGCGTCCACGCAAACCAAAAAACAATCCTGTATTGGCGGCAGTGGTATGCGGCATCATCTGCAGATAAGTGGTGCCACCAATATTGCGAGTTGTGTGCTGCTCAAACATTGTGGCCATATCACGAATTGCCGGGGTACTACCTACCGATGAACCAAAAGCGATTCCAGTCTGCCCACTGGTCAGCACCGGATCATCCAGCAGTCCGGCCTGGATTAATGCCAATTCAGAGGCACGGGTGGACAACTGGGAAACCCGCCCCATGGAGCGGACTTTTTTGCGGGTATAGTGGGCCGGTAACTGAAAGTGATCCACCGGTGCTGCCAGCTGGGTATTCAGGCCATTAAAAACAGCCCAGTCCGGCATTTGTCGCACACCATTTTCACCGGCCAGCATCCGGGTAGATATTGTATGCCAGTCATCACCCAGTGAAGTTACACCCCCCATACCGGTTACTACAACACGCTGGATCACATCAGACCTCCGTTGACTGAAATCACTTGTCGTGTGATGTAACCTGCCGCATCGGACATCAGGTAACTGGCAAGGCTTGCTACTTCGTCAGCCTGACCCATACGATTCATGGGAATCGACTGCAGAATACTACTCAAAACCTCTTCATCCATCTGTAACATTTCGGTTTCTATCAGCCCTGGCGCAATACAGTTCACGGTGACTTTTCTTTTTGCCAGTTCGATAGCTAAGGCTTTGGTGGCACCTATAATGCCGGCCTTGGCAGCACTGTAGTTGACCTGTCCCCGATTACCGGCCAGACCAGACACTGAAGACAGGGTGACAATACGCCCACCCTGACGCAGCCTCAGCATTGGCATTACACAGGGCTGCAGGACATTATAAAAACCATCCAGATTGGTATGGATCACCTGGTTCCACTCATTTTCGGTCAATGCCGGGAAAGCCGCATCTTTTGCCATGCCGGCATTACATACAACCCCGTAGTATGCACCATGCGTTTCAAAATCCGCTTCAAGAGCCTCGCGGCATCCGCTGGTACTGGAGATATCAAAACTCAACAGTCGCCCTGAACCACCTGCCTGATGAATCTGCTCCAGTGTTTGTTCACCGCCCTGCTGATCACTGTGGTAGTGCACCACCAGCTCAAAACCATCCTGCGCCAGACGCAACGCAATGGCTCGCCCAATGCCTTTGCTGGCGCCGGTGACCAGTACCGTTCTTTTTTTTGTCATTATCAGTTATCCCTGTTGTTGATCAGGTGTATCGGGAGCAGCATCCGCCTGCCAGGTGTTGACTCGCGCAGAAGCCAGTTCGTGATAACCATCCTTGAGGCTGCATTCAAAACTGCTGAGTTGGCCACTACGCTGAAGTAATTTTGCTTCACAAGTCAACAACAGCCCGGATTTAAAGCTCGGGGTGGTCGTTTTATAAGCTTGGGTTCCCAGCAACATGCCCATTGCAGGTTGTACATCAGTTGAGGGACTGGATGCAGCCTGAGCACCAGATGAAACACCAACGGTTTGAGCCATGATCTCCAGACCAAACCAGGCTGGCAAATCCCCTTGTTGATCCAGAAAAGGTGCCAGCACTCCCTGGTCAGAAACTCGGACTGAGCAGATAACATGATCCGCTGTCATCTGATGCACTGTTTCCAGCATCACCATGGGTGCTTCGTGGGGCAGGTAGTCTTGTGGTTTGAGGTCATTATTCATGGGGTTCACCAAGAATGATGCAGGTATTGTTGCCACCAAAAGCAAAGGAGTTGGACAGGATGTAGCGTTTTTTTAGTTCTGCCGGTTGTAATAACAAACCACAGCGCGGCAGCTCCGGATCCAGGGTTGAATCATCCAGCTGTTGTGGGGGTAACGGCAGATTATGTTCCAGTATCAGCCAAGCCAGAATAGCTTCGTTGATACCTGCCGCACCTAGAGTGTGGCCAGTCAGATGTTTGGTTGAACTGCAGGGCACGGAGGTGCCAAAAATTTCAGCCACCACAGCAGATTCTACCTTGTCATTCAAAGGTGTGGCCGTGCCGTGCAGGTTGATATAACCAATATCCTGTGGCTCCAGTCCTGCATCTGCCAGTGCTTTTCGGATTGCACTGATTGCACCCTTGCCTTCCGGGTGAGGTGCTGACATGTGATGTGCATCAGATGATTCACCACCACCCAGCAATGCCACCCGGCTTTTTTCCCGACTGAGCAGAACCAGCCCTGCAGCCTCACCAATATTGATGCCATCCCGATTCCTGCCAAAAGGTGTACAGGGTTTCAGTGATAAAGAATCCAGACTGAAAAAACCGTTCATGGGCATACGACTGAGGGTGTCAGCACCACCGGCTATCACTGCATCGGCCAACCCGGACTCAATCAGACGCCGCCCAGTCAGAAGTGCTCGGGCACTGGATGAACAGGCGGTTGAGATGGTGAAACAGGCACCCGATAAACCCAGCCATGCAGCCAGAAAACGTGAGGGATCACCCAGTTCCTGCTGTGGATAACAATAGTTGCCCACGGACTCACCACTGAGATGAGCAGCCACAGCCCGGTCACCCTCATCCAGACCAGAAGTACTGGTGCCCATAATCACCGCCACACGATCCTTGCCAAAGCGGGTGATGGCTTCATCCACCTGAGGCTGGATCTGATGTAAAGCAGCCAGCAACAATTGATTATTACGGCTGCGATGCTGAATGAACTGATCCGGAATTTCCGGCAGATCACCCAGTACCTGCCCAACATAGCAAGGCAGACCACCTGTTAACCACTGATCACTGATCTGCATACCCGGCGCAACACCCTGACTCAGGTTGCGTGCAATTTGTTCAGGGGTATTACCCAAGGCATTAAGCATTCCTGCTGCTGAGATATAAATCATGCGCTTCAGTCCAGATTCCTGATGTGAAGTTGGTAGCCAAAATGATGGTGTATTAAACGATAAGGCTCACGGTGATTATTTTCCAACCGATAATCAATTTCCACCACTGGATTACCCAGGGCATCCAGCAGTCGCCGTTGTTCAGCAAGGTTTTCCAGCATCCAGCCCTGCGGCAAAACCTCGTGCCAATTGTTTTGGGGCCAGTAAGCCAGCATCACATCAGATAAAACCTGTACTGCCGGTGGCAAGTGCTCATGATGAATGTGCTGCTCAATATTAATACCCTGTTCATCATAACGCAGGCTGAACAACCGAATACCACTTGGTGTTAAAGCCAGCAACTCCATTTGTTGTTGATGCACAGTTAAAAGCGCCTGAAAACTCTGGCGCCCTGCTTCAGTTTCCACACTCAATAACTGATGGCGGGCAAATGACTCTTGTAAACCGGGGGCAGGTAGTTTTACCCAGGTATCCGCATTCAGGCGGGTCATCTCACTACTCTGTTCTGGCAGACTGCTACAAGCGGATAACTGCGCCATTAAAATCAGCAGGATCAGTATTTTTTTCATGAGATGGATAAAGACTCCGGCTGAGGTGATGCTGCCAGCGGTGACAACAGGAAAGCCACCAGCAGCCCGGTGCCCAGCACCAGACCAAAACTGCTGATGGCCTGAGTGCTGCTGAATACCAGAATTCCCAGCGTCAGCAAGGTTGTACTGGCAGCCAGCAGGGTTGCAAAAAGGGCTGTGGCTGTTGAGCTGCGAGGATTACTGAAGAACAGGGTGTAGTTGATGCCCACACCCAGCACCAGCATCATTGCCAGCAGGGCAAATAGATTAAAACCATAACCAAACAATCCCAGTGCCGCGGGTGCTGCCACCAATGAAAGCAGGGTTGGCACTAAGGTGCGCAGCCCGGCTTTGACACCCAGCAGCAGGATAAAATACACCGCCAGCAACAGCAGTGCGAACAACAACAAGCCTGTTAATATCTGCCGATACTCAGCAAAAATCCGCGTGTAAGAAGAGCGTCGATCCATCAGCACAACCCCTTCGTAGCCTGCAAACTGCTGTTGTAACGCTACTGAATTCACAACACCTGCCAGCGGCAACAACAAACCGGTCAGGTCAGGTTCAGGGCTCAGCAACAGACTTCCCCAAATTCGCCCCGGCGGGCTGGTCAGCCAGAGTTCGGGGGTTAATGGCTGCCAGGCGGCCTGTGTGGTGCTGGATTGTAACAACCCGGCCTGTTGTAAAGCCTGCACCACTTGCGGCTGAAGCGCTTCCAGTGCAGCGGTCTGCTGCTGCTGCCGTTGTAATGATACCAGCGGCAGGCGTTGATATCCGGCCAGAGACTGTTGCTCTACCATTTTATCCAGCAACGGCTCCAGTTTTTCTAGCTTTTCCAGTGCGGCCTGAGGGTGAGTATCAAAAACCAGCAACCAGGTCTGCTCCAGAGGCTGCCCAAGAAGTTTTGCCAGACGTTGTTCCTGCTGCTGCACACTCATTGGAAGATTCTGGAAATCAGCAGGGTCGTCACTGATATGCACACGCAACAGGCCGACCAAAGCCAGCAGCAAGATCCCCAGCGGGACAAGAATCCTCATCGAAGGCCGTTGCCAGAGCACAAGCCAGCGCTGTAATAATGCCACTGCGGGCAATGGACGAACAGCCAGACGGGTGGTCAGTAAAGGCAACCAGAGCAGCACCACCAGGAAAGCCATAATCATGCCGACCACAGAAAAAACTGCCAGCTGTCGAAAGATCAACAGGGGTGGCAACGCCAGCATCAGATAAGCCAGCAGGGTGGTCAATAAGGCTGAAGACAGGGTTGGAAAAGTGACAGCCAGACTTTGTTGCGGCGAACGCTCGGCACCGTGGACTCTTCGCTCCACCAGATAATAAAGTACATAGTCCACCGTAACACCCACCACACTGACACTCATCACCAGTGTCAGCAGATGCAACTCACCAAACAGCAGCAATACAGCCCAGATACCACTCAGCACTCCTGCCGTAATGGATAACAGGCACAAGAATAGCGGCATCAGGGAACGGAAGGTCAGCAGAATTAACAACACCACACCCAACAGAGTCAGACTGCCCAGAGTACGCATATCACCCTGAGCTTGTTCACTGGCATGACTGCTGTAAAAAAGGGTGCCCCGCTCCAGTATTTCACTGTCCGGCCAGTCCTTGAGCCATTGTTCTTTTGCTTGTTGCAACAGGCGGGTTACTTCCTGCGCCTGCTGAATGCTGTAAGAGGAAATATTCAGCTCAGCCTGCAACAGATACCATGCATTGCCAGATTCATCCCTGACCAAAGGCCAGTTTTGCCGTAGTTCAAATTTTTGCCCGGTTGTTGATGCACCCTGCAGACTCCGCATCAATAACAAAGGATCCTGCTGTAGTTCACGCAGACTGACACCGGCAAAAGGTGAATAAAACTGGCTTAATACCCAGCGCACATAATGCTCCGAACCCTTTTCCATTCGCTGCAGGGTCTGATCATCCAGCAAGGCGGGAGCATAATTGTGAAAATACTCCGACCACCGGGTTTGTTCATTTAAATCCAGAGCGCCTCTGACTTTGTTCAACTGCGGCAGATCATTCAAAACCTGTTGCCAGGCGTCAGCTGCAGCAACCTTGTGTTGATCTGACCTCACCAGCCAGATCAACTGACGATCCAGTTGTGTCATCAGTTCCTGCTGTAATTGCTCCGGCACCCCTTGCTCCAGATTATTCGGCAGCAATGCCAGAATGCTGGTATTAATCTGCCCACGCTGATACAAAAAAGGCAAAGTCAGACACATGACCAACAATAATGTCAGCAGCAACCAGGCCAGCAAACGCTGATGTTTATGGATAAAAAAGAGCACGTTCTTCTTCCGTCAGGGGTTCATCACTTAACTGGTGCCCGGTAAAACGGATCAGAGTGGTGTCCCCATCGGTGTCTTTCATCAATAACTGTTTGACCACCTCGCCCCCCATCAGCTCAAAGTGCAAAAACAGCTGATTCAGTGGTGCTGCCTGAGGTTTTAGCCGTAATGCCCAGTCTCCATCCGCAGCGGGCAAAGCGGTTAACTCAAAGTGTTGTGCCAGGGCTTGTAAATCAACCAACAGCAGATCACGCAATAATCGCTGGAACTGCTGCATACGTGGATCACCTGCGGCAGTCATGGGTTGTGCAGCCTCACCTTCCACCTGTTGCAACATCAGGGTATCCGTTAACAACAATGTCATGCCAAATGGCTGCTGCTGTTGCCACCAGATGCCTTCATCTCGTCCCAGCAAGAGGTGACCACTGGAGTGAAGGGCAACCGGCAAAGCACTCAGTTGTCGTTCCTGGGTGAACTCAGCTCGCAATTGGGAAAAGCCACGCAGGTTTGTTGAAATCTGATCCAGTGCAAGGCTTGACCCCGTCGAAAACAACAACACAAGCAGCAACCAGGTGCGAATCATCTTGGCAGTCCCATACGTTCAAACAGGATATCGGGTGAAACAAAGAGCATTTCTTTTTTTGCTGCATCCACAGCAACTTGAATGGTCCAGGCTTCGGTGGTTTTTTTGCCGGTGGCTACATCAAAGAGTTTGTAACCAATCTTTAAACGATTTTCATACTCCAGCAGAAAAGCAACCACCCGGATTTTTTGTTCAAAACAAACGGCACCGGAATACTTGACTCGTGTATCAATGATTGGCCACATGTGTCCATGTTCACGCATTTCGCGATAGCCGTAACCCAGTTGTCGGAGCAGTTTTTCTCTGGCTATTTCCAAATAACGAAAGTAATTACCGTGCCAGACGACTTCCATGGAGTCCACGTCATGAAAAGCAATATCAATTTCCACTTCAGCCTGAAAACGCGGATCATCAAGTAGGGGGTTGCTGTTCTTCATCTGCTTTCCTGTCCGGGAGTTCCCAGAAATTATAAAAATTGAACCAATCCAGCGGTGACTGAAGGCAATAATGCTCCAAACGTGAAGCGTAATAATCAACCGACTGCTGTAAGGCTTCCTGACGTCGCGCCCTGGGTAAAAGCAGGGGATCTGCAAACATTTCACAGTAAATCTTCAGCTCATTTTTTTGCTTGAGAGCAAACATCAGATAAACCGGACATTTTAATAGTGAGGCCAGAATAAAAGGGCCCTGAGGGAAAGGGGCTGGTTGCCCAAGAAAATCACTCCAGATCAGCCGCTCGGTGCGTGCGGCTGCATTGGTTTCCAGCGCAATTCGATCCCCCACAATAGCCACCCAGTCACCGGCATCAATTTTTTCTTTCAGAAAAATGGCGGTTTCTGGCCCCAGGGTGTCCACCTGAATCAAATTAACTCCTGCATCAGGATTAACTTCCTGCAATAACTGGCTGAAACCTTGCGCATGTTTATTAAAAACCAGTGCATGAACCCTGAAGCCGGGACGTTGTTGTGACAATGCTCGGCAGACCTCAATATCACCCAGATGAGAACCGAGAATCAGACAGCCCTTTTGACCATCTGGTAACGGGCAGGAAGGGCTGTCCGAGGCATAATCCACATGCTTGCCAAGCTGCAGATCTCCATGCCAACCGGCCAGTTTATCCAGTATTGCATGAGCAAAACGCAGAAAGTGCTGATAACTGGATAGTGTGGTTGGCAGCTCTAGCCCTTTTTTGGCTGCGGTCTGCCGAATTTTCTGGATATATTGCTGCGAGGCACGACGCTGCACCTGCCCGGTTAGCAAAAAAATTCCGGCAACTGGGTAAAGTATCAAGCTGATAAAACGGTAACCCAGCAGCCGATAAACACTGAACAACCACCTCAACCAGGTGAGTCCCTTGCGCTCGGGAAGGTTTGCCCAATGTTCAGCCACTTTGCCTCCCGCGTCTGAACAGCAACATGGGCACGCGCCACACCATTCCTATGAGCAGCCTGATATGCAACCTTGCCATCAGCAGGTTGTCCTCCAGCATTCTAAAATTGGAGATGCCTTGTTCAGGATAAATGACTGCAACTGGCACAAACAGGCTGGGTGTTCCGGACCAGTAGAGTCGCACCATAATTTCTGTATCAAAATCCATCCGCGCACCTGGCTGAGGTACTGCCAGAGAAGCAGCCACCGGATACACGCGGAATCCACACATGCTGTCAATAATGGACAAGGACAGGGTTTCAACCCAGACCAGAGCATGTGTTATATAACGACCATAAAGGCGAGAAGGTGGAACACTGGCATCATAAACCGGACGCCCAGAAATCAGGCAATCAGGATGTCTGGCAGCTAACTCCAGCAATTCGCCTGCTTTTTCTATTTCATGCTGACCATCTGCATCAACCTGCAAGACGTGGGTATAACCCAGTTTAGCTGCTTCTTTAATACCCAGCATTACCGCAACACCCTTGCCCTGATTCTGCTCCAGGCGCAGCAAGGTCACATCATCAGCCTGGCTACAAAATACATCCAGCTGTGCACTGCTGTGATGATCACTGCCATCATCCACCACCAGACAATGCAGGTTAAATGGACGCAAACGCTCCACGACTGAGGCTAGGGTGGCGCCATGATTAAAGCAGGGAATCACCGCGCAAGGTTTGAATGTTTCCGGAAAGATCACAGTGAAAACCTGATTTTGCCACTGCTGACGGGTAACAGATCGGCAGTTGGCTGGACTGAAAAATAAGAAAATTTAAGCAGTTCTTTTTCTGCCGACCACTGCAGGTTCAGTTCCAGTGTCTGCCCATGAGTAACCGGGCTCTGAAATTTGATCGCCTGCATGGCAACAAACTGGCCATTTAAACCAAGATGCTCACGAGCGTAATGAACAGCCCAGTGTATCTGAGCAACACCTGGCAGCACTGGCTGTCCGGGAAAGTGTCCCTTGAACCAGAAGAGTTGAGGTTCAAGTAGCAGCTGTAATTTTGCTGTATCAGGTGAAGGAGTTGAGCACTCAAGCTTTATCGGTAGCATGGTCAAAAAGCTCCTTTAACAAAGGCTGGGACATTTTCCCCATCGAGTTGATGGGCAACTCATTTACAAAGCGCCAGTTTTTTGGAATGGCTACTGGCTCCAGCCAACCATGCAACATCTCTCTTAACCCGGCAGCAAATCGGCCTGGAGTGAGTGTGGCTTGTTGCGCCAGGCCTTCAGCACTAAGAATGATCACTGCACCAAGACGAGCCCGCTGAGGGTTTTCCAGCAACACTACGGCGGCATCTGCAACTTGTGGTAAGGCTCTTAGCCGTTGCTCCACTTCATCCAGAGAAATACGCTTTTCTTCTATTTTTACGGTTCGATCAAGACGTCCACAGATCTGAAACTGCCCCTTGTCATTAAAAATCAGTTGATCATTCACGGGATAACCGCTGGAATCTTCTATCAAGGGAGAGAAAACCCGTCCAGGTTGTTCTTCTGTGCCTGATTCAAAATGAACACCTATAAATGGGGTCCAAGCAGGGTTTTCCGTATCCCTGTACCGCCATGCCAACACACCTGTTTCTGTACTGCCATAAATTTCGGTTACAGTGCACTGGGTCCACTGCTGTACACGCTGAGCATCGGGCCAGGGTAATACTCCACCGGCAGAAACCAGGCCAGCACAGTGGCAAATATCCAGATCAACATCCAGTCTTTTGATAAATGCCGGGCTGGTAATCAGCAAGGTTGCCGGTGTGACATTAATTGCCAGCTCTTCTTGGTAGGTTTTCATCCGAGTATCAAAAGGAATACCAAGAGAAAGCGGCAACCACAACCGGAATGTTAAGCCATACAGATGCTGGTGTGTCACTGTTGCTTGCACCTGATCAAATACAGCCTGCCTAGAAAAAAGAGATACAAGCCATCTTGCTTCTGCGTCCATCGCAGCTAGGCTTTTGGTGATTTTTTTGGGTTGCCCAGTGGAGCCTGAAGTAAACAAGGTTAGTGTGGCATCTGGAGAAATGGGCAATAGCTCTACTGGTGTGGCACTTTCCAACACTTCCAGTAGTCTGACAGTTGGGCTCAACAAGTTCAGTGATAGGTCTGTCAGCACTGCATCATAGTGTTGTTGCTGCTCATTCAAGGGGCCATCTAGGCAGTGTCCGGGAATGACCGGGGTTTTACGACTGTGCAACAATGCCAACAAAGCCACCAGAAAAAGACCGCTATCCTCAAAACACAGTGCCCAGCGAGTTTCTTGGCGTGGCTGCAGAAAACCAACCAGTTGCCCGACCTGTTCTCTGAGCTGTTCCAGGGATAAGTATTCAGATCCCTGGCGAGCTATTCTGATTGCAGGATCACGAGTTTCATCCAGCCACCGTCCGACAGGTATCAGGACAGAGGGTTCGTTGCTTTCCGGTTGCGTACTTTTCTTCTGACAATCCATTCAACACCCATCATCAAGGCAATCAACAGGTAGCTGATAAAGCCGTTATACAAGGCCCAAAGCCGCACATCCTGCAATAACACCGTAACCAGTGCTATGCTGCCATTCAGTATAAAAAACACACACCAGGCCTGTGTCACTCGCCGTGTGTAACTAACCCCATCGGCGGGCAGGTCGGGTTCTCGGAGCCGTGCCAGCCGTTCAACCAGCGATTGTTCTGTCAGCAGCGAAGTGGCAAACAACAGCAGAAAGATACCATTAACTGCTACCGGGTAATAAAGCAGCAAAGCCTGGCGCTCCAGCAACAGGCTGGCAGAAACCAGCAGAACACCAACTACAGCCCCTAGCTGCCCAATTTTTTGCAGCTCGGGTAATAGATTACGTAACAGGGAAAAGCGCAAGCCAAACAACACCACCAGAACAAAACCAAGCAACATATGCTGCCCGCTTGATAACCCAAACCAGACTAGGAATGGATAGAGTGCCAGCAGCAAGATACTGAAAAACTTTAACCCCGCTGGAACAGGTAAAGCCATCAGGCCTTTCCATCACCCTGCAGTTTTTGCACTACTGCAATCAGATCTGCAACAGTGACTACAGCCCGGAATTCTTCAGGGTTGATTTTCTGTCCTGTTTCTTTCTGCAAATGAACTGTCATATCAACTGCATCAATGGAATCCAGTTCCAAGTCTGCATACAAACGTGCTTCAGGAGTGACATCGGTTGCGGGAATATCAAACATCCGCTGGAACAGTTCTGCAATATATTGCAGCGCTTCCTGTTGATTCATCTCAGGCATAATAGGTGTCCAGGTTCAGGCGCTTTTCTGATTCTGGCTGATGAAGTCAGCCAAGGTTGTAACGGAATAAAAATGCTGGCGAGTTTCTTCACTCTCTGTTGACAGAACTAGCCCAAAACGACTTTTTAAAGCCAGCCCCAATTCAAGAGCATCTATGGAATCCAGTCCCAGACCAGTACCAAACAAAGGAGCATCTGAGTCAATATCCGCGACCTCTACATCTTCAAGGCAGAGGGATTCAATAATCATTTTTTTTACTTCAGCTTTAAGGTTTTCCATTTTTGCACTTATGTTTGTCTGTCGAAGGTTAATGACTGCGTTAGCGAGGCTGTCAGCCTCCTTGCTGCCAGTGAAGGCACGCCTTGCGCTTGCTCAAGAAAGGGCTTTGGAGACACCCTATCCAGCACATCAATTTTAAACACGGGTTTTTGCGGGGGAACCTTATACCATTTGCTTTTTTTACTCAATAAGGTTTCCGTACAGCTGATTTGAATCAATCTCATATCACAGGGAACACGTACAGCAATGTTTGCAGCACCTCTCTGAAGCCTAGGTTGCTGGTCAGGTTCCGTGCGGGTTCCCTCAGGAAAAATCACAATAACTCCACCAGCGGCAAGACGTTCACTACAAGCAGAAACCAACAAATTTCCTTCTGAGTTAATCAGATAACCTGCCGATTTAACCGCGCCGGAAAGAAAAAAATTATTCAACAAACCCGCTTTTACAATACAGTCGGCATGGGGTAAGAGTGATGTAATCAACACATAATCAATCAAGGTGGGATGATTAGCCAAGATCAGGCAGCCTTGATCTGTCCGCAGTTTTTCCGCTCCCTTGATCTGGTAGTCCAATGCACCGATACCCCTCGCCACCTCCAGAAAAAAACGAAAACAGGCGCTGATACTGGATCTTGCCCTACGTTGACGCTCTGCAGGATTACGAATTACCAGAAATAACAGCCGAAACCAGATCAATGACAAAAGAAAACTGCCAACACCAAAGAGCACAAAACAAAACCCGGTTGCCAGCACTCGCCAGAAACGATTGATTGTTTTTCCAAGCGCTTGTGATCTTTCGTGCAGCAGGGTCATTGCTAAGTCCATTGCCACCTGTTTTGCTCCCCGTCCAAAGTAAATGTTTTGCACCCTTGCAACCAGTTACGCAGAAAAGCAAGGCTTTGTGGTGTGTCAGAATGCTGTCTTGACTCAGCTTGAGCGGATTCACAGCTCAACTCATTACCTACTTCCAGTACCAGACCCACCGCATAGGGGTAACAGGGTAGATCGTCCGGTAGGTGGTTCAGGTAAAAGTCCGGAATTGAACTGTCATAATCCACCAGTAATACCTGCTGGTGGCCATCTGCCAACAACAGGTAGCTTTCAATTAATGCCTGCTGAAAGCTATCAATACCGGCTGAGATAGCGGTTGATGTCAGCTCGGCATCGGCTGTGATGGTTAGTGTTCCCACCGCTGCATTGTGTACCGACATGGCAAATACCGTCGGGGACTGTTCCTGCTGTTGGTGCAGGGTTTCCAGTATCCGGTAATTTTTTTCCAGCTCACCATGGCGGCTGGAAAAAACCAGGGCATCAACAGCATGTCGCTGCATCAACTCTAGCCCCACGTCTACAGCAATTCGACTACCCGCACTCAAGCGACGCGCCATCATCATGGGCAGGAACTGGCATTTACGTAAAGCACCAGCAGGATCAATTGGTCGGGATGCCTCTGCCCAGGATTGCCATTCAGTCTGACTATCCAGACCAGGTGCTAGAGCCAGCCAGTCACGGACACCTATTGAAAACTTCATGGCTTTATTTTTTCCTGCAGATCATCAGGCTGTGCCCAAGGCCCAGTCCATCCACCCGCTTTTCTATTTCAAATCCGGCTGCTTGGATACAACGATCAAAAGCCTCTGCACTGTAAAACCGGCTATTACCATTGGCCATTGCAGTAAAGTACAACGAACTGGCATTCAGACTCAGTGCACCAGCCTCGAACTGCTGGCAATTCCAGAGGGTTTCCAGAATACAAACCCGTGCATCAGGCTTGGCAGCTGCATGGATTTTGCTCAGGATTGCAATGATCTGCTCTTCACTGAAACAATCCAAGAACTGGCTCATCCACCAGACATCAGCCTCACCGGGTAAAGGTGCGTCACCGAGCAAATTCACCGGATGCCCTTTAATGCGATGTGACAAACCTTTTTCTGCAATATTACTTTCTGCCAGGGTGATCTGTTGTGGCAAATCCAGAATGGTGACCTGTACATCCGGATCATAAGCACAACACCGCAGTGACCATTTGCCTGTGTTGCCACCTACGTCATAAAGATGTGCAGGCTTCAGGGCAAACACATGCGGCAGGGCGGCACCAAATGCAGCATCAGAATAAAAATGGTCATAAGCAAACCAACTGCTGCGAGCCGGTTCAGGTAATGAGCTTAAAGCAGGGTAAATGGTGTCCCACTGACCAAACACTGCTAGTCCCGCTGGACGTGTTTCCTGCAGGGATTCTCGTAACGCAGCCAATCCTTGATAACAAACATCCTGAGTAAAATCCATATTGATGCGAGTCATTTTGTCATGCAACAGGTAATAGCCAGCTTTACCCAGATAATAACGACCATCATTTAGATACAACAGATGCACACTCATGCCTACATCAAGCAATAATTCAGTGGCATAAGATGAGAGAGGGGAAGCTGCAAGCACCTCATCAAAAGCGGCACCTTTCTTACCTTGTTGATCCAGATAAGCCAAGATGCCTTGATCGCGCAGATTCACCGCTGCTTGAAATAGCATTGGTGCAAAGGCAATTTTTTGTGCTTCTGTTATGGCTTCCAACGCAGACAGCTTGTCACTGTCATACCCATAATGGGCAGGGATTTTGATTGTCATTACAAGTCCATTCAATATTCGTCTGACCACCCCTGAAGCTGGGGTGGCCGCTCCAATCAATTAAAGGTGCGACTTTATATCATTGGAAAGAGTGATAACCCAGTTATTATAATTACGATGAATGGTGTTTCTGGCTTCATTGTAATTTAACTCTCGACTATCTCGATATTTAATTGAAAAGGTTTCTACCGTGTAAGTGATGGATACCTCAGCATAGTGGCGGTTTCTAACCAGAATGCTGGCAATCAACTCGTTACCCTGTCCCGGCGCTACAGTCCAACCACGTTGTCTTGCCGCAGTGGCAATCCCATCTCGAACCTGCTCAATTGTACGCTGACTCCCATCCAGTTTTGCCGGAA
>NZ_JACUUA010000308.1 GCF_014859565.1 Marinospirillum sp.
TACACGAGCTGCAAATTCAGCAAAAAAAGCCGCCATAATACCGAGGATGCCGCCCAGAACCACACCCAGGGCAAGTATCAGCATTTTGCGGTTACTTTCTGGCTGGCTGTCACGTTGTGGCCGCATTTGGATGCGGCTTTCCTGGATTTGCTCCATACGGTTATTCACATCCGCTATGCGGTTTTGCAGTTGTTCAAGCTGGTTCTGGTATTCAGCTTCCAGCCGGTCGATCTCTGTGGTGACCTGCTGTACTTCTGCTGTAGCTTCCTGCACGGCCAGCGCACGGGTGATTTTAAACTCACGTACTGCTTGTCTGGCTTCTGCCACCAGGCTTTCCTGTAAGCGAATACTACCCAGCAGCTCAACCATTTCTCGGCGCATATTGGCTGTTTCTTCTGGTAAGTCAAGGTACAGGTTATTTTCCAGGGTGCGTACACTACCTTGGGCGGAGTTGATCTGGCTGTCAATCAGCAACAGGCTTTGTGCCAGTTGTGCGGATTGCCCCTGCCCTATGACATTCTGGCGCGACTGCTGCAGAGTTTGCAGGTCGGTTTGAGCACGACTCAGCTGACGATTGAGCAGCTGCTCTTTTTCTTCTGTTTGCCGCTTCATGCGGTCACGCAGGTTGGTTTCCTGCTCGCGCAGTGATTGCATCTGGCGTTCGGCTGCAGTCAGGTCTCTTTCCAATCGCTGCAGTACCAACTGACGCAGCTCGTCATTGGTTAACTTCTCAACTTTTGCATCAACCTGGGATTTTTTAACACGTAAACCAGCCAGCTGAGTCTCCAAGCTTGTACGGCCTTTAAGTTGCCTTAACTGAGATTCCAGATTGCGCTTTTGAATAGCCAAGCCTTCATGCAGTGTTTTGACACGCTCGACGTGAGTCTCCAACACATCATTCAAGATCAGCTCATGCACTATTTCAGCGCGTTCAATTTCTTTAAAATCATTGGTAAGACTGTTACTCAACACCAGCAGGCGGGAATTGTTCGGTGTATCTGCCATGATTTTAGGCAGGATAATTTGTGCAGTGGCGGCAGCAGCTTCATCCATTCCACTTGTTGCTTGCAAGGTATAAGCTTGCATGGCGCGCGGGATACTGGAGTTGACCACCCTTGCCAGCAGGCTTTCGCTATTTTCAATCGGGCGCTCTTCACCTTCTTCTGTTACTGCTGGAATACTACCCACTTCCAGTACAGAGCGAAAGGTGTAGCTAGGCTTCTGGATCAGGGCAAAAGCCAGCGCTGCTACGACACAAACGGTACCAACAAAGACCATAACCCAAAAGCGCTTGTACAAGACTTTACCAAGGTCAATCAGGCTGATTTCATCATCGTATTGACGGGGGAATTGTGCATCGCGATGCTGTTGTGAATCCGTTAGGGCTGGCTGATTTGTTTGATCCATTTTCACTTCATCTGTTCGGTGAGCTAAAAAACAGCACCGATTCTAGCACTCTCAACCCACATAACCAATGCCATAAATTGACATTTTGTTAAAAAAAGAGCACCTGTGGCACTCTTTTTTTATTTACAAGATCAAACATTTACTGATCAGTCTAACTTTTAGAACTTCTCTTCAAAGCCCAGGCTGAACCCGACATAACGGGGTATGTCGTTACCATCAAAGCTGGAGCTATCCAGTGATGCTGCCATGTCCAGGTGCAAGGAGCCAAACATGGTCATGCCCAGGTGCACCTTGCTGAGTTCAGCTCCAACCAGGTTTTGGCTGTAACCGGCACGAAGACCCGGTGCCCACCAGCTTTTGGGGAAGTAACCGGCTGATACAGCCATAGTCTGGAATTCATCTCCAACAAAGTTGGTAGCGGTTCCGAGGGTGTAAGAGCCCTGCACCATCCAGTTGCGGTTGGCAGAGTACATAGCTCCCTCAATCACTGCGTGGCGTGTCAGGGTGACTGAGTCGGTGACCTTGGTTTTACCGGCCTGCTCCAACCCCTGGATCGCGGCAAGGGTTTCGCCCTCCAGATAATCAGCCATGTTCGGGTAGTCGATGGTCGGTTCATTCAGGTTGTAGAAGGTTAGACCTACCTGATAGTGCTCACTGTGCCAGAGGAAACCCAGGTCAACCCCCACTGCGGTGGTTTTTGCGGTATTTTCAAAAAAGTCTTCGGTGGCTTTATCAAAGGCATCATCATCACCTTTCGCATTGGATTCCGCCTGAATGGAGATGAAGTTGCGACCTGCTTCTACTTGATAGAGGTTGGCTCGCAGACCCATTTCCAGCTCACCGTGTTTGCGGTTTAATTCAAACCACTCACTCAAATTAGTACCGTAACCAACACCCAAGTGAGTAATGGCTGCAGCTTTGATATCAAAACCGGAGTTGGTGGTGAGCTCGTTTTTTGTTGTGATGCCCGTAGTTGTTTGCGCTGGCTGAACTGATGCTTGCTCTAACGTGTAACCAGGGACATTAACACCTTGAAGTGCCAGGCTTTTCTTTTGATCATCCGATAAACCATCAACGTCGCTTGCAGTAATATTGTAGCTTTCAATCAATGTATTAATTGCCTTATCATTTCCAGCAATCAAACCATTTCGTTCGGCAATAACAATAATATCTGTAATTTTTTGTGATTCAGTAGTACCATCCGGGCTGTCATTTAGAACTTTATCAATTTCAGTGTATGCACCAGCAGCTTTACCCAAGTCAAGATTCAGGGGTACATCTGTAGCAACACCGTCAACTTGGACATCCTTAAACGTTGTTTTCACCCCAAACGGGCTTCCAATAAATCCACCACGAATCTGGGTGCTGGCGGAGGCGTTGATACTAAAAGTGCCACGTGCTTTTTTACTGCGAACCAGAAAAGGGGTTAAAGGAGCCTGAAGCTGAAAACCGGCACGGAACTGACCGCCTTTTTCCAGATCAGCCACTAATTCAGTATTGGCACGATTGGCAATGGCTTCAAAGTAAGCGGCTTCTTTTTCTGAATCACTCATGTCGGTCGTATCTACGCTTGGATAACGCTGCTGCAGATAGGCTTCATTAAATGAATCTGAATCCGCCGCATCCATATCATCGACCAGGTCATTCACCTTGCCATCCAGATCATCCGACTCGCCAATTTCAAAATAACCACCAAAATTACTGAGGTAACCAAAACGGATCCGTTCGCCTTCTCTGACCAGCGTGTTGTTGCTGGCCGGGTTATTGGAACTGGAATGAACGGTACCCTGGTTACTGACACCACCAATGGTAGATGAGTAGCCAGGGCTAACTAAGGATTGGTTGGCAGAGGCAGTTACAGCAGCAAAAGGCAGG
>NZ_JACUUA010000056.1 GCF_014859565.1 Marinospirillum sp.
GCCATTTACGCGCCAGAACCTGATAACTCATGAGCTTGTTTCCGCCGCTGCTGATAGAAAATAAAACCGCAAGGATACCACTCCGACCTGTTTCTGTCGGGTGTTTTTACCTTGAGTGCTTTCCGATTCTGCTAATATAGCTTTTTTTGTCGGAGGGCTCCCGATCATGTCACTGGATACCTGGATCGCTTTGTTTCTTGCCTGCTGGTTCATCAGCCTGTCTCCCGGAGCCGGGGCTATTGCTTCCATGTCTTCCGGTCTGAATCACGGCTTTCGTACCGGTTACTGGAATGCCATTGGCCTGCAACTGGCACTGCTGCTGCAGGTAGCTGTGGTGGCTGCCGGTCTGGGTGCCATTCTGACCACCTCAGAAGTGGCTTTTGGTTTCATCAAATGGTGTGGTGTGGCTTATTTGTTGTATCTGGGCTGGAAACAGTGGAACGCTCCGATCACAGTCATACAGCCGGATCAGGAAGCTAAAACCAAAACTACTGCCTTGGCACTGGTGTTACGCGGCTTTCTGGTCAATGCCAGCAATCCCAAGGCCATCATTTTTATCCTGGCGGTATTGCCGCAGTTCATCAATCCCCAGCAGCCTTTGTTGCCGCAATACCTCATCATGACCCTGACCATGGTGTGTGTGGATCTGGTGGTGATGGCTGGATATACCGGGCTGGCTGCGCGGGTACTGCGCCTGCTGCAACAACCTCACCATCAGGCAGTGATGAATAAAACCTTCGGTGGCACTTTTGTCGCCGCAGCCTTGTTGCTGACCAGCGTTAAAAGCAGCTGAAACCCAGCCCATCAAAACAAAAACCCCGGCACCTTTTCAGGTACCGGGGTTTTGTTGGTTACTGCAACAGCCTTGGATCAGGCCAGATCAAAACGATCAGAGTTCATCACCTTGGTCCAGGCAGCTACGAAGTCCTGCACAAACTTTTCTTTGGCATCATCCTGAGCATACAGCTCAGCATAAGCCCGCAGGATGGAGTTGGAACCAAACACCAGATCCACACGACTGGCTGTCCACTTCACCGCACCACTGCTGCGTTCAACAATATCGTAGCTGTTGCGGCCTGTAGGTTTCCAGTTGTAGTTCATATCAGTCAGGTTGACAAAAAAGTCATTGGTTAACTGACCAACACGATCGGTGAACACACCCTTGCTGCTGCCACCCTGGTTGGTGCCGAGCACCCGCAGACCACCCAGCAGCACGGTCATTTCCGGTGCGGTTAATCCCATCAACTGAGCGCGATCCAGCAGCAGTTTTTCCGGCGTGACGTTATAGTCCTTTTTCAGCCAGTTACGGAAACCATCATGCACCGGTTCCAGATAACTGAAGGACTCCGCATCAGTGGCTTCCTGAGTGGCGTCACCACGACCCGGTGCAAATGGCACCTCCACCTTAATACCTGCAGCCTGTGCTGCCTGCTCGATACCCACATTACCCGCCAGTACAATCACATCCGCCACACTGGCACCCGTATCAGCAGCAATGCCTTCCAACACTTTTAATACCTTTTGCAGACGCACAGGCTCGTTGCCTTCCCAGTCCTTCTGTGGCGCCAGACGAATACGCGCACCATTGGCACCACCGCGCAGATCTGAACCCCGGAAGGTACGAGCGCTGTCCCAAGCGGTGCAGACCAACTCACTGACACTCAGGCCACAAGCGGCAATTTTTGCTTTTACGGCAGATACGTCATAACCCGTATTGCCTGCTGGCACCGGATCTTGCCAGATCAGATCTTCCTGCGGCACTTCCGGACCGATGTAACGGGATTTTGGCCCCATATCGCGGTGGGTCAGCTTGAACCAGGCACGAGCAAACACTTCATCAAAATAGGCTGGATTCTGATAGAACTTCTCGGAAATCTTGCGATATTCCGGATCCATTTTCATGGCCATGTCGGCATCAGTCATGATGGGGTTATGGCGAATGGATGCATCTTCCACATCCACCGGTTTATCTTCTTCCCTGATATTAATCGGTTCCCACTGCCAGGCACCGGCCGGGGATTTTTTCAGCTCCCAGTCGTAGTTCAACAACAGCTCAAAATAACCGTTGTCCCACTGGGTTGGGTTGGTGGTCCAGGCTCCTTCCAGACCGCTGGTCACGGTATCCCGACCAACACCACGGGTTTTGTGGTTGTTCCAGCCCAGACCTTGTTCTTCCACACCTGCTGCTTCCGGTTCTGCGCCCAGATTTTCGGCTCGGCCATTACCATGTGCTTTACCAACGGTATGACCACCGGCAGTCAGTGCCACGGTTTCTTCATCATTCATTGCCATACGGGCAAAGGTTTCGCGCACGTCTTTGGCCGTTTTCAGCGGGTCAGGCTGACCATCCACCCCTTCCGGGTTGACATAAATCAGACCCATCATCACCGCAGCCAACGGGTTTTCCAGATCCCGTTCGCCGGAATAACGGCTCTTGTCATTATCACTGGGTGCCAGCCACTGATCTTCACTGCCCCAGTAGATATCCTGTTCTGGGTGCCAGATGTCCTCACGCCCGAAAGAAAAACCAAAGGTTTTAAAACCCATGGACTCATAAGCCACATTACCGGCCAATACAATCAGATCTGCCCAACTGATGCTGTTACCGTACTTCTTCTTGATCGGCCACAACAGACGACGTGCTTTATCCAGGTTGGCGTTATCCGGCCAGGAGTTTAATGGTGCAAAACGCTGGTTACCGGTTCCGGCACCACCACGGCCATCAGCTACTCGATAAGTACCAGCAGCGTGCCAGGCCATACGAATCATCAGGCCACCATAATGACCCCAGTCAGCAGGCCACCAGTCCTGACTGTTGGTCATCAGCTCCGTTAAGTCTTTTTTGAGTGCCGCCACATCCAGCGTCTTTAATGCTTCGCGGTAATTGAAGCTCGAACCCAGTGGGTTGGTCTTGGTGTCATGCTGATGCAGAATGTTCAGATTCAATGTATCCGGCCACCACATTTTGGGGCTGCCTTGGGTGGTATTACCACCGTGCATCACTGGGCACTGGCCTGCAGATGAGTTTTGGGTGCTCATGGAAACTTCCTCCTTGTTTGCCCGACCTCAATAGTCAGACATTATTAGTTCTGCTGTTTTTAATTAACTCTACCCTAGTAGTTGTAGCCGTCTTTTGCCATTGAAGACAATAAATCTCTTGCATTGGGTCAATAGGTTGAGTGATTTAAGCCCTTACCACTAACGACTCAGCAGTGCCTGGTACACCCCACCAATCACCAGAAACTCCTGCTCACCCTGCAGAATGTTCGGCAACAGACCGGGGAAATACAAAAGCTTTGCACCCGGCACCTGGGTTTCCAGAATGATGTCTCCAAAAGCACCGGACATCTCACGGTCGCTGCTGAAAGAGTTCAGGTTATTCAACAGCAACCGACAAAGGTCATTTTCACCCTGATCCAGCACTTCATGAGCCTCGATACGATTCACACCACGATACAGCAGCCAGTGTTCCTGCTCTGGAAAACGCCGCTGCAGTTCGTACTGGCAAAAGGTGTAGAGCAAATCCAGCTGTGCCTCCAGTGCATTGGCGTTGTACAAACCACGGGATACATCCGCCATATAAGCTGCATAACGTTCACCCTCATAATCCCTGAGTGCACCACCGTGATTACGCGGCAACAACCCAAAACGTGATTCCACCCAGCGTTTTAACACCGCAGCCTCCACTCCGTCGGCATTAAACATCCAGCCGCGCAGCAAACGCAGGTAATCCGCCTTGTGGCGTTTCAGCCGCTGATACCTGGGATCAGCACCGGCAAGGTCAGCATGATCCAGCAGAAAAGCCGAACACATATACTGACGAAAATGCAGTGCACGCACCTCCGGCTCAACAAGATTATCCAGGGCAACAAACAACTGGCGGTGTAATTCCAGCACCCCGTCAATGTACAGAGGTGCCGGTTTTAACTGAAAAGTCAGGCTACCAAGAATCACCGATGGCAGATTGCAGCGATTGATCGGGCTGCGAGCCTGAATCGGCAAGGTGGCGGGTTGTGGTGATAAATGGGTATTGCGGTGAATCAAGATAGGGGTCGCCCTGTCGGTTATCATCCCTGACAGCATAAAGTGTTTCCCGACAACCGGCAGGAGAAAGAACCCAATGCTTGATCAAAAACAACACCTGACACGGGAACAGCGTTATCGCGGCTCATTGCTTGGTCTTGCTGTGGGGGATGCCATCGGCACCACACTGGAATTTCGTGAGCGCGGCAGTTTTCAACCTATCAGTGACATGATCGGCGGCGGCCCTTTTTTTCTAAAGCCCGGCCAGTGGACTGATGACACCTCCATGGCCTTGTGTCTGGCTCACTCATTGCTGGATTGCCAGGGTTTTGATGCCGAAGACCAGATGCGCCGTTACTGCAACTGGCGATCCAGCGGTTACATGAGCAGTAATGGTCGCTGTTTTGACATAGGTGTCACCGTATCCGAAGCCATCAGCCGATATATCCGCACTGGTGACCCGATGGCTGGTTCTACCGACCCTTTCACCGCAGGTAATGGCTCACTGATGCGTCTGGCTCCGGTGGTGATGTACTTCAGCCCGGATGCCGAACAAGCATTGCACTACGCCGGTGAAAGCTCGCGCACCACCCACGGCGCAAAAGAATGCATTGATGCCTGTTGTTGCTTCGCTGCACTGCTGCACCAGGCTTATGCAGGCACAACAAACAACCGTGAAACACTGCTGAACAGCACAGACTACAAAGCAGCAACCACCAAGGTTCGGGCAATCCAGCAAGGGGCTTATCAGAATAAAAGCAGAGATGAAATCAAAGGCAGCGGTTATGTAATCGACTGCCTGGAAGCCGCCCTGTGGTGTTTTTATCACACCAGCAGTTTCAGCGAAGCCGTACTGGCCGCAGCCAATCTTGGAGATGATGCAGATACCACTGCTGCCGTCTGTGGACAAATCGCCGGAGCCTGGTACGGACTGGAAGCAATACCCACTCACTGGCAAGAGCGAGTGGTGATGGGCAAAGAAATACTGGAACTGGCAGACAGGTTAAATGGCTGTTAACACCCACACTTATTTTTTACCTTGTGTGCACCAGCGAACAGACGCACTTTGCACAAACGTCCACTCTGTTATTTCTGTAACTACAAAAGCCATACCGGAGTTGACATGAATAAATTATTGAAGCTTGTATCCTGCCTGGTGGTTTCGCTCCCCATAGCGACCGCAGCAGTTGCACAAACCAACCCAAACAATTTTGGACCCTCCGCTGGCGATCGTGAATTCTCCATTTCTGGAGCCGGTAGCAGCGATAAGAACTTTGACAGTGGCAGCTTTGGCCTGGCAGCTGATTATGGCTGGTATCTGCAAGACAACATGGTTGTTGGTGTTCGTCAGGGGCTGAATTATGCCAGTATCGAAGGTGAACGTTTTAAAGATGATTTCTGGAACGGCTCCACCCGTGGTTATCTGGATTACCAGTTTGGCACCGACAGAGCACGCCCCTTCGTTGGTGCCAGCCTCGGCCTTATCTATGGCGATGGTGTCAGAAACAGCACCTTTGCAGGTCTGGAAACCGGTCTGAAATACTATGTACTGCCCAGCACCTATTTCCTTGCCCGCGTGGAATACCAGTGGTTCTTTAACAGCTCGAACGATGCCAACAACACCTTCAGTGATGGCGCTTTTGCTCATACTGTAGGTCTGGGTTACAACTTTTAAGAGCACCAGGCAGCAAAGTTAGTACCCGCAGTACGCATTGTTCCCTTTGCCCTTGGTTTATCAGTGACCAAGGGCTTTTTTATGCCTGCAATGTGATTCTGCCGCACCCGGGAAATATATTCTTGCCATATAGTTACATCTTCATTAGGATGAAAAATGAAAAAATAACTTACAGTCTGTAACCCTACCATGCATCTCGACCTGATCAAACAAGAGCTGGCTGCCGAACAAGAGGCACTCACCCAGATAACCACACAGCTACACCAGGGAATGGAAGACTTTCTGGAAACACTGTTGCAGTGCCAGGGCAGAATTGTTGTCTGTGCACTGGCACAAAACCAGGAAGCAGGTCGCAAAGCTTTTACAGCACTGGCACAGGCCGAAACACCCTGTGTATTTGTGTACAGCGATGAAACCTTCAAACCCGATGTTGAGCTGATTTTTCCGGAAGACACCCTGCTGGTGCTCTCCCTGCATGGCGACAGTGAAGCGCATCGTCACCTGTTAAGACTGGCACATGAAAACAAAAACACCCTCACGGCCATTACCGGCAATGCAGAATCACCCCTTGCGCGGGTTGCACGTCGCCACCTGACCGCCTCTTCAGCGGAAAACCTTGCCACCCTGGGTCACCTGCTGGCCAGAGCCTACACCCGAGCCAAAACTTAGTTGGCCGCTGGTGACTGACTAAGCAAACGGCACTTCACTCTTGCTGCAAATCCTCTCGTAAAGACCGCTCCAGCTTCTTGGTTTCGGTAATATCCAGCAAGGTAATTACCACCCCATCAATAACGTTATCAAACCGGCAATAAGGCATGATTCGCACGGTAAACCAGCGATTGTCAGTGGTGGCGATCTGCTTCTCAGAAAATGCCAAAGTATTCAGGGTATTGCGAGCATCATCGTTCAGTTCAGGATACTGCAGGGTGGTGGTGAGGTCGCTCAAAGGCCGGCCGATATCACCCTCTCTGATACTGATAATCTTTGAAGCCCGGTCGGTGAAGCGCCGCAGATTCAAGTTCTGGTCGAGAAACAGAATGGCAATTTCGATGCTGTTAAGCAGATTTCTCATATCACTTTGAGCAAGGGCAAGATCATCCAGCTTGGTCTGCATTTCCGAATTGATGGTTTGCAGCTCCTCGTTCATCGACTGCATTTCTTCCTTGGAGGTGGTCAGCTCTTCGTTGGTTGACTGCAATTCCTCATTGGTTGATTGCAACTCCTCGTTGGCTGATTGCAGCTCCTCTCTGGAGGCACGATTTTCCTCTCGCAAAGCCTGGATTTCATCCTGACACTGTTGCAGCTCGACGGTGTGAATCTGCTGCGTGGTTGTTTTTGATTGGTTCTTGTTTTTCGAGTCGGCCTGAGGCGGTGCAATGTCGCGGAATACAATCATCTTCATGCCACGCAGCGCGGCTGGCTCTCGCAGTGCTTGTACCGTGACATCAATACTCTGTGTGCCCCCACCGGGCAATTGCACCTGCAGGGTTTGCAGTTGCAGCGGTTCACCTTGATCCGCGACCTTGCGCAGGGCGCTGCCGATGGGCGTTCGCAGACCTTCCCGCACCATGGCATGAAAATTCCAGTTGGCTTTGCCAGCAGCAGGTTCCAGGTATTTTCCTGTGCGCCCGCTGATATAAACAATATCGCCCTCGTCATTAACCACCACGGCGGCAGGTGCATACACCTGCAACAATACCTGGTCGGCTGCCGTTTGTAGGTTATCTGTTGTTGGAGAAGGGGAATGGCTGGGTGTCACAGGAAGCTCCTTGGATATCCAGGACAAGGGTGGAAAAGATTTGACTGGTAACCGGGCAGCATCACTCTGAACCTTGTTCTGGCGTCGATAAAGTCGCAGCTTTGATTCAATAGGGGTAAACAACTGAGTATAACGCCCAATTGTCTCTGAACTCCCCAGTAGCAGCACTCCCCCATCACGCAGGCTGTAATGAAACAGCGGAATGAGTTTGCGCTGCAGACTGGGATCAAAATAGATCAGCAGATTGCGACAGGAAATCAGATCAAGACGAGTAAAAGGCGGATCAAGCACCACATCCTGCTGGGCGAATAACACTAAATCGCGAATATCGCTGTTAATCTGGTAGCCCTTGTTACGGGGGCTGAAAAAACGCGCCAGGCGCTCCGCCGAAACGCTGCTGCTGATTTCTGCAGGGTAATAGGCACGCCGGGCAGTGGCGATAGCATCCGGGCTCAGGTCAGAGGCAAAAATCTGCAGGGTAAAACCATGCGGCTGTGGTAGTTTTTCCAGCACCTCAGTAAAAATCATGGCAAGAGAATAAGCCTCTTCACCGGTTGAACAACCCACCACCCAGGCACGCAGATGAGACTCTCCAGAATCTCGCGCCAGCAGTTCTGCCAGAGTGGTTTCCGCCAGATGCTGCCAGACCGCAGTATCACGGAAAAAACGGGTTACCCCAATCAGCACCTCTTTAAACAGCAGGTCGATCTCCTGAGGGTTGTGCTCCAGAAAATCCGCGTAGAGGGATAAAGTAGCAATTTCGTGAATCCCCATGCGCCGCTCCATGCGACGGTGCAGCGTACTGGGTTTGTAGAGTGAAAAATCATGGCGCGTTCGCTCTTGCAACAAGCGCAAAATCCGCTGCAAGGGTGTTGATCTTGCATCAGGCTCAACCGAATGCACGTCCGGGGTGTTTTGATCCGGCTCCTGGGCAAGGCAGGACAGAATGCGGGCGGGCAAATCACCGGGAGGGGCAAGGATATCAGCACAGTCTGCGGCAATGGCACTTTGTGGCATGGCATCGTACTGTGCCGTATCGGGCTGCTGCACAGCTGTTAAACCACCAACACTCTTGATTGCCTGCAGACCCTGGGTGCCATCAGAACCCATGCCAGACAAAACAACCCCGATGGCACGCTCCCCCAGAGCACTGGCCAGGGATGAAAACAGCACATTAATGGGTAAACGCAAGCCTCTGGGTTCCACCGGCCTGGCCAGGTGCAGTGAACCATCAACCACACTCAGCTCGGTATTCGGTGGAATCACATACACACAGTTGGGCTTGATGGACATGCCCTGAGTTGCTTCACGCACGGGCATATGGGTGACACGCTGCAGCAGTTCTGTCAGCAACGCTTTATGGTTGGGATCAAGATGCTGCACCACCACATAGGCCATATTACTTTCAGGCGGGATTCCGGCAAGAAAGGCTTCCAGCGGAGCCAGACCACCAGCAGATGCGCCAAGCCCTACAATACGCGTGGATTCAGCACTCACAGCAGGCTAACAACAGGTGTTCATGTCTTGAACAGGTTGATGCCATAAGCCGCAGGCCACGAGACCCTTTTTTGTCTTTAGCCTGCTCTACGATGCAAAAGTCTTTGTTGCCACTCTGTGCCACCCGTTTTAACAAATCGAGCAGCAGGGGTCGGTTTTGAGGGATCAGAAAAGTGCCAAAATCCTGCCCGGGCAACTCATTAAACCCAAGACCAAGCAGCTCGGCAGCAGCAACATTTCCCTGTATAACCTTACCCGTGAGATCAACAACAAAATAACTGATCGGGGCGGAATCATACAGTTCACGATAAAGGGATAAATCCTCGGCCAAATCACGCTCATTGGTCGCCATTTCTTCATTCTGCAGGTCAAGCTCAACCTGGTGAACCTGCAATTCATGGAGCAGTTTTAACGCATCTTCCGCTCTGCCGGGATCACTGGACATACGGTATAACATCTGCAGGGCATCAACCCCCAGCGACCACTGCTGCCCAGCGCGTGTGGTGCCTGTCTGCAACTGTTGCTCTGCTTTGTTTCGCAGCTCGGTCAGGATATTGGACTCATCAGCGCTAACAGACATAAAGACCTCGTGTGTATTCTCGAAGAACAGTTGTCATAGTAGCCTATCCCACCTTACCACCCTAATTGTCCGCGAATGGTGACCGGTTGCTTTTCATCTATGCTGTCACACTGGCGGTAGATTCAGCTCCTTCAGGTATTGATTGTGTCTGTCAGATGCTTCGCGAATGCGCTTTTCGATGTCTGACAGTTGCGCATGTACAGTGGCAAGATCAATCTCCGGCTCCGCCTCGGCAGTACTGACGTAGCGGGAAATATTAAGGTTGTAATCGTTCTTCTCGATTTCCACCATCTCTACCCGGCGGGCATAGCGTTCTTCTTCCCGTCGGTACTGGTAGGTCTCGACAATTTTGTCGATATGTTCCGGCAAAAGCTGATTCTGTCGTTTGCCCTTATCAAAATACTCGGCGGCATTGATGAAAAGTACATCATCAGGCTTTTTGCACTTTTTCAGCACCAGAATACACACCGGGATGCCGGTGGAGAAAAACAGGTTGCTCGGCAAGCCAATAACCGTGTCGATATGGCCGTCCTTGAGCAGTTTAGTGCGGATACGGCTTTCTACACCGCCTCGGAAGAGCACACCATGGGGCAGAATGATGGCCATGGTTCCCTCGTCGCCGAGGAAGTGGAAACCGTGCAGCAGAAAGGCAAAATCCGCAGCGGACTTGGGTGCAAGACCATAGTTTTTGAAACGAAAATCTTCACCCAGGGCTTCATTGGGCTGCCAGCGGTAACTGAAGGGTGGATTAGCCACCACCGCATCGCACTAGAGTTTTCTGGCCGGATTCATCTCGTTGAGCAGCTCCCAGTCATTGGTCAGGGAGTCACCGTGGTGTATCTCGAATTCACTGTCCTTCATCCCATGCAGCAGCATGTTCATGCGCGCCAGGTTGTAGGTGGTGATGTTCTTTTCCTGCCCATAAATCTTGCCGATGCCGTGCGGCCCCATCTGGTTACGCACGTTCAGCAGCAGCGAGCCGGAGCCACAGGCGAAGTCCAGCACAGAGCTGAGCTTTTTCTTTGTTCCTGAGGCGGGTTCCTGGCTATCCAGCGTGACAATACGCGAAAGGATGGTGGAGACACTTTGCGGGGTATAAAACTCCCCGGCTTTCTTGCCGGAACCAGCCGCAAACTGACCGATCAGGTATTCGTAGGCATCACCCAGAATGTCGCTGTCGGTGGAGAACTGCGCAATCCCCTCGGCGATCTTGGTAATGATGGTGCAGAGTTTGTCATTACGTGCTTTGGGGGTTCGTCCCAGCTTTTCCGAGTTCAGATTGATCTCGGAAAACAGCCCCTGAAAGGTGCTTGCAAAGGATTGATTCTCGATATAACTGAATCCCCGCTCCAGGGTTTGCAACAGCTCGGCATCCTGAGTGCGGGCACATTCGTAGATGCTGCTCCACAGATAGTCCGGGTGAATGCAGTAATGCACCTTGCGACGCATTTGCTTCTCGAACTCAGCCACATCCCCGGCATTGTTTGCATACCAGGCCACCAGAGGTGCACGACGGTCGTTATCAGCCAGATTGGGATAGTCCGATCCCAGTTCCTTTTTTGCTGCCAACTCGTAGTTATCGGAAAGATAGCGCAGAAACAGAAACGACAACATATAGTCGCGGAAATCATCAGCGTTCATCGCCCCGCGCAGGTCGTCAGCGATGGCTCAGAGGGTTTTACCCAGCTGGCTCAGTTGTTCTTTTGTCATGTATTTTGTTCTCTTAGGTGATTGACCAAGCGACCACAATGAACCACAATAAACACCAATATGACTGGCGCCTCTGCATTTATGTACGCGTCAGTTCTCATTTCTGATTCTGCAATAGCCATTGCTCCCATCCTTTGATCGCACCAAAATCCTCCAGTGTTAAAAGCTGGCTGCTGGAAGTCACGCCCACTCTCAATAAATCAACCAAACGCTGAGCCCAGGTGGAATTAGGGCAAATGACTGCCAACAAGTGCGCCATGATGACAAAATACATGAAAGGCCGGGTATTTTTCATGGTTGGCCATCCCTGCGGGCAAGGGGACAGCTCCAGTACGTTGATATTCCACAAGCGGCTGTGATGCGCAGACACATTGCGGATAAAGTTCAGGCTGCGCAGCCATTGGGCGAGTGTTTTTCCTTCAGCAAGACCATACTTTTTGGCTATCAGGTTCTTGTCCGGGTGCTTCATCCCGTCAAAAAGCCGTGAAAGTAAACCAAAGTCCCATACTTCAATGGCCACCCAGACAGGTACCTGGCCGTTATACTTCTCTTTATGGTGCGCAATAAAAGGCTCCCGTCTGGCTCGATGCAGCATATTTTCATACTTTTCCAGCCAAACCTGGTGGTCGGTTTTTCCTTTGCTGGCTCCGTTAGCTCTCACCTTTTTGGCAAAGTTACCGTGAAGGCAATCCGGATTCTGATGAGCTTGTGGATCTCGTTCACCCAGCAAATGCGCCACGTCCACGCGAAGCGCCATTTCAATTCTTTCCAGTGCATCCAGTGCCATCAGGCGCAGCTTTTTATCAAACACATAAAGCTTGACGACCTTCTCAAAATGACTGCCCGGAACAAAGCAATCTGAGCGAATAGGTCGCTTGTGCAGCAAAGAGGCCTGCTTGTCTATCTCTCGCAGCGGATACCAATAACCACTGAGCCGGTAGTAGCCAATTCGTGCCAGATAATCCAGCGCTGCTGATTCGTTGTCCACCAACAAACCCCGCTTTTTCAGCAAAGCCAATTGATCAGACATTGATTTCCAGGGTTTCAAATCAGTCATTTGGGGGTCATGCCTCGGCCTTTTTCTGTCAACCGGTACTTCTGCAGGCGGCTGCGGGGTTTGTCGGGTATGGTCATTTCGATCAGCCCCTTGCGAATAGCTGTTTGCAGATAGTGCTCCCTGAAATGCTTTTCGTCCTTTAAACTCAAGGCTTCCATCAACTCTAAGCGACCCATCTCGCCTTGAAGCACTTCAAGCAGTCTGCCCACTTCGGGGGTGACTTCGGGGGTGACTTCGGGGGTGACTTCGGGGGTGACTTGTTCGGCTACTTCCCCAGCAAAACCCTCATGCACTGGCAAGCGGATCAAAAACGAACTTCGTTCATCATCGCTTTCAAAGCGCGGCTGGGGTGAACCATTGGCTTGCATTACCCGCAGAATTTTGGGGATACCGGTGGAACGACCCTCGGTGAGATCCAGCTCCTTCAGAAACTCCCCGATGCGGCGGTTACGGTAACGGCGACTGACAGCACGACCAGCCTGCAGATCCTCCATTCGAATAGACCGATCCGGGCCGGGGAAGCTGAGCACCACCAGTTCCTCCGGGGTGATACGCACCTCTATGGGCTCACGGATTTCATAGGAGCGGTGATATACCGCATTCACCACTGCCTCTTCAATGGCCGCCAGCGGGTAGTTCCAGAAACGCTCTGCCTGGGGGCGATCCGGGTGCTTGATCACGGCTTCCTTGAGGTAGCTGCGGTTGATGTAGTCCACCGCATCACGGGTAATACGCCCCAACGGGCCACGAAACTCCTTTTCCTCGAAGCGATCACCGCCCGGCCCATCGGGGAAATACACCACATCAATCTGGGTAGCAGGAAAAAAATGCTCAGGGTGATCGTTGAAAAACAGCAGTCCAACATTTTTGGGAAATGCCAGCTCCACCGGGCCACCTACCACATTCATACGCCGTCCCAGCGCTTCGTTATCCAGGCTGGCCGCTTCGCCTGCCAGCTCACTGCCAATCTCCTGAAGAAATTCCCGCATAAGATGCGGTGACAGATCAGTAAGGTGAGCGTTCTGCCGATAGCGATCATCAAACGGCACCGTCGCCGCCAGCGACAGGAGTTCTCGCTCATCCACCCCTTTCGCCCGTACAGTGCTGGTGTGCTTGCGCAGATAAAAGGCCCAGTCGGTACTCTTATCGCCCAATCGCACCCGAGCCTTATAAGGTCGAGTCTCGCCGCCGGGCACCCAGAGTACAAGAATCAGCTTGCCCTGAACTTCATAAGTGGCGGTCAGGGGGTGATAGGATGGTTGAATCGCCGCATTACCCAGATTCAGCAACTCCTTCTGGATCCGGTCAATCTGTTCTGGCTGCAAGCCAGCAGGTGGCAAGACTGGCTGGCCATTTTCCTCCGCTACGCCCACCACCAGATAACCACCCCCAAGGTTGTGAAAATCGTTGGCAAAGGCACAAATACTGTGCAACACCGCCTCCGGATTCCAGCCCGCCTTGTACTCTACCCGCTCACTTTCGATGGAGCGGTGGTGAAGCAGGGAGTCGAGATTGATGGGGAGTTTGGTGGTCAAATCTGTGTTTCCTCCACAGCGGGGAAAAGCTGCTGCATCAGGCCTTTTTTATGGGTCTTGAGGGCGTCGAGTTTTTCCGTATGTGCAACTACCAGCGCATCGAGGGACGAGAGGCAATCAGCGATTTTTTGTTGTTCGGATAAACTTGGCAACATTATTTCTATCCTCTTGATTCCAATTAGGCTCATCCCCGCCTTTGTGCCAGTATCGGTTGATGCACAGAAAAGCTTCTGAGTCCTTTCAGATGCAAGAAAGTAGGCGGCATACTTTCCGGAAATTTTTGTTCTATCGAAACGTACAAGCGCAATATGTTGATTGATGTAGGCAGGCAGCGGAATACTGGCATCAACGTAACCTACAATTCCAATATCAGCCGTGATGGAAACCAACACGTCATGCTCTTTGAGCTGAGTTCGCATACCTTCATTCGCTCCCTGTGGGAGCTGAACGAATTTAGGGTCTGTCAGATCCAAGTAGATGGAGCCGCGCCATAGGTTCGTTATGCGGACGAATAGTTCACCTTTGTCGGCATAATACGCCGCCCAACCCCGTGAACCACTGGTCACAAAAGGGTTCAAGTCACCAAGCATTTTTACTGCCCACTCCCCAACCTCCCGAAACTCTGGGAAGCGCAACCGGGGGATGGTTTCGCCTTCGCGGGGGAAGAGTTGTTGCATCAGCCCTTTTTTATGGGCCTTGAGGGCATCAATCTTGTCAGTTTGGGCTGCTATCAGCGCGTCGAGGGAGGAAAGGCAAGCAGCGATTTTTTGTTGTTCTTCAGGGGCTGGCACTGCAAGAGTGTATTCCTTCATTAAGGAAATATCACCTCTTGGCATTTTTACACCCTTGGCACCTTCCATTACATAGTTAATAAATACATCACTTTTAAGCAGTACTGACAGAAATGATTCATGGACACTATCCATTGGGCGTATAACGATTACATCGTTAGATGCGGCTCCATCACAATCAGCTACCCAAACTTTTTTCAAGTATGGGCGGATGTTGGCAATAAGAATGTCCCCCGCCTTGAAGCAGGTAAAAGAGCCAGAAGGAGGCAGCTTGGATGCACATTTTTTCCCACCGAAATCGGGAAGCAAATTCTCTGTGCTGACGTAGCTTTCAATACGGAGATCATTGAGCGAGATCCGTTTTTTTACAAAGGTTGCTATACCTTTTGTTCCAAGCTGAGTTTTGCGCCACTCCCCTGCCTCCCGAAACTCGGGAAACCGCAACCGGGGCACCAGTGCATTTTTCTCGTCCATTACTCTTCCAGCCCATCAGGATTTTTAAGTGCTTTTTTCTCATCCGATGCCAGGCGTCGTTCAACCTTTTTCACATCTTCGGCAGGTGGCAGGCTTTCCGGACGGATTCCCCGACTCAACAGCGTTTGGCGCACGGCTTCGTTATTGGTGACATGCTCTTGTGAGATTTGTTTTTCGCTTTGCATCTTCTGACTGCGGGTGTTGTGGATGGTGATCTCGGCAGCGAAGTCGTTGGCCTTGAGGATGAGCTTATTCATTGTTTTCTCCCAGCTGCTCTGCCAGTTCATGCAATCTAGCTTGCAGGAGTTTTTTGTCTGGTAGTTGTAATTGGTACTCGGCGACCAGGGTTGGCGAAAGATTTCGTGATAGTGCGTATTCCACCACTTCATCGTCTTTATCGCGGCAGAGCAGCACGCCGATGCTGGGATTTTCATGCGGTTTTTTTATGTCACGATCCAATGCTTCAAGATAAAAGCCAAGCTGCCCCATGTGTTTGGGGCTGAATTTGCCGATTTTGAGCTCGAAAGCGACCAAGGCAGACAGGCCACGGTGGTAAAAGAGCAGGTCGATGTAAAAGTCTTGATTTCCTACTTGAAGGCGGTATTGCTCATCAACGAACAAGAAGTCACGACCTAGTTCGAGGACAAAAGTCTTCATGTGCCGGACGAGGGCTTTCTGTAGGTCGCTTTCGCTATGGTCTTCAGGTAAGCCTAGAAATTCAAGGACATAGCTGTCCTTAAAAGCTTGACCGATCCCGCTGGGGAATTCTCTCGGCAATGCCGAGAGTTTTTTCTGGCTGGCCACTGCACGCTCAAACTGGGCCGCATCAATCTGCCGCTCAAGCTCGCGGGATGAATAGCGTTCGCGAACGCATTGTGCCAAGTAGTACGCACGCTCCTCATTGGTTTTGCAGCGGGAAAAGATAATGGTGTTGTGCGTCCAGGGCAATTCTCGCACCAGCGACGAGAGTTTTTCATCCGCCTGATAAGTCTCGTAAAACTGCTTCATCCGCCAGAGGTTTTTGTCGCTAAAGCCTTTGATACTGGGATCTGTGGCGGTAATGTAGGAGGCCAGCGCTGTTACGACACCTTTGCCCCACGCCTGTTGTTTCACTTTTTCGCTCAGGAGCCGCCCAACCTCCCAATACAATGCCATCAGCGCCGTATTGGCCTGCTGGAAGACTTTGGCGCGGGTCGCCTGAATCGTATGCAGGATGTGGGCAAAATCTTCCTGCGCGTTTGAGTGGGCTGGGGATTTTTTACTCATACGCCGCCAACCCCGATATCTCGCGCCCGCTGGCTTGTTTTTTCAGAAGAGGTATCAGTTCTTCCATCAGTGCCAGTTCGGCTTTGCTGCGCGCCTTCCAGCTCAGCTCCAGTGGCTCGAACAGGTCGCTGAGTTGTTCGCCGTCGAAGATCATGCGGTCCAGAATAGCGTTTACGAAGTTTTTCAGGTCATCGCAGTTCAGTCCGTGGCGGTTGGCCAGGGCGGTGATTTCTTTGTGGGCTTTCTGTGCTTTGAAGGCCAGGTAGCCGTGTTTGATGTCCTGCTCTTTCAACCCTTCACCCGCTTGCAGGGTGTTGATGTAGTCAATGATATCCTCGCGCTCTTCCATCAGGTTGCTGCTGGCGCTGAGCATGTTCACCAACTGTTCACGGCTTACGGTTTGTTTGCCGGGCTTTTCCTGACTGAAGCGGGCGGCCAGACCCATGATGTAGTCATAGTCGATCAGTGCCGAGGAGAAGAGCACAAATTCAAAATCCAGTTGTTCGATGGCTTCCTGATCGGGTGAGGCTTGTGCACCGGTTTTGCCCTGCTGTTCCTTCAGGCGCTGAGCCGTTTCCAGGTAAGCGCCGCGCAAGGAGCGCAGATCGTCTTCGGGCAGCACACTGTTGATCTGTGCTTTCTGCTCTTCATTCAGGTCGGTGTACTGGTCGAGCTGGGTCTTGAGACGCTGCACTTCCTTGAAGCGGTTGACGAACTCGATGCGCGCGGTATCACCCCGGAGGTTATAGACACCCTGGGGTTCAGCCACAACATCTTTTTCAGTGAGGAAGTGCCCGATGGCAGAGACCGCCTCTTTGTATTTTTCGATCACCGTCGGCGCCGGATCCACCAGCCAGATTTCGCGGGAGCGGTTGATGTCTTCACCGGAAAATAGCGCAATGGCTTCATCCACGGCCTGCTGCTGGCCGCGAAAGTCGAGAATATTGCCATAGGGCTTGGTGTCGTTCAGTACTCGGTTGGTGCGTGAAAATGCCTGAATCAGACCGTGGTACTTGAGGTTTTTGTCCACATACAGGGTGTTGAGGTACTTGGCATCAAAGCCAGTGAGCAGCATGTCCACCACGATGGTGATGTCGATCTTGTGTTGGTGTGGCAGGTCGCTGTTGGGGTATTGCTGATCCTTGATGCGCTGCTGCACGTCCTGATAGTAGCGGTCGAACTCGCTGACACTATGGCTGGTGCCGTACTGGGTGTTGTAGTCGGCAATGATCTCTTGCAGGGCAGCTTTTTTCTGTTCCGGTTCCTGCTGGTTGTCGGCCATTTCCTGCGGCAGGTCTTCCTGCAGCTGTTTCACATCCTTGTCGCCATTGGCTGGCGGTGAAAAGACGCAGGCAAGGTTGAGCGGCACGAAGTCCGGGTCTTCTGCTTGCATTCCAGACTGGATCTCTTTAAACAGCCGGTAATAGGCAATCGCATCATTGATGGAGGCAGTGGCCAGCAGGGCGTTGAAACGGCGCTGGTTGGTGGCGGCTTCATGCTTGCTGAGAATGGCATCCACCACTGCGCGCTGAGCCAGAGCCTGATCAGGTCTGGCTTTTGCCTGCGTTGTCTCGGGCTTGTAATAGTCGATATGAAAGCGCAGCACATTGCGATCATCAATGGCGTGGGTGATGGTGTAGGCGTGCAGCTGCTTCTCAAAAATATCCCGGGTTGTGCGGTAGCTGCCCACGGTGCCATCGATCTGCTTGTAACTGGCGTTGTCATCAAAAATGGGCGTGCCGGTAAAACCGAACAGTTGTGCTTTTGGAAAAAAGCCCTTGATGGCCTGATGGTTATCACCGAACTGAGAGCGATGGCACTCGTCAAAAATGATGACGATGCGTTTGTCACGCAGCGGAGCCAGTCGTTCCTTGTAGGTTTGCCTGCCCTTTTCCTTGTGCTGCTGAGCTTTTTTTCCAGTTTCATCCAGCGCCAGGCCGAGTTTTTGGATGGTGGTGACGATCACCTTGTCGGCGTAGTCCTCGGAGAGCAGGCGGCGCACCAGGGTTTCGGTATTGGTGTTTTCCTCCACGCAACCTTCCTGAAAGCGGTTGAATTCCTCGCGCGTCTGGCGATCCAGATCCTTGCGATCCACCACGAACAGGCATTTTTCAATGTCCGGGTTGTCCTTCAGCAGGGTGGAGGTCTTGAAAGAGGTGAGCGTTTTGCCACTGCCGGTAGTGTGCCAGATGTAGCCGTTACCCCGGTTCTGGTGGATACAATCAACAATCGCCTTGACCGCATAGATTTGGTACGGGCGCATGATCATCAGTTTCTGTTCACTCGCTACCAGCACCATGTAACGGCTGATCATCCGACCCAGGGTACATTTAGCCAGGAAGGCGTCGGCGAAGTCGTCCAGGTGGGTGATCTTGCGGTTATCTTCATCAGCCCACTGGTAAATGGGTAAAAAACGCTCGTCGGCGTTGAATGCAAAATGCTGAGTCTGGTTGTTGGCGAAGTACCAGGTATGATCGCGATTGCTGACAATAAACAACTGCATGAAGCACAGCAGCGTGTTGGTGTAGCCGTTGCCGGGTTCATTACGGTATTCGACAATCTGCTCCATGGCTCGGCGCGGGTTGATGCCCAGCGTCTTCAGCTCGATTTGCACCACTGGCAAGCCGTTGATGAGCAGGATCACATCGAAGCGGTGGTGGCTGTTGTCGGTGTTGATGCGCAGTTGGTTGATGACTTCAAAGTCGTTTTTGCACCAGTCCTTGAGGTTGACCAGCATGTAGTGCAGCGGGGTGCCGTCTTCACGTTGAAAGTAGCCATATTCACGCAGGGTTCTGGCAGCCTGGAAGACATCGGCATTGATAATCTCATCGCGCAGGCGGGCGAACTCAGCGTCGGTCAGGCGTACATGGTTGAGCGCCTCGAATTTCTGGCGGAAGTTCAGCTCCAGAGTGGCCTTATCGCGGATATCGGAGCGGTAGCTGTACTTGAGTTCTTCGAGCTTTTTGATCAGTTTTTGCTCGATGTTGCTTTCTTTTTGAGTCATCCTGTTATCACTTCCTGATGTGTCCAGAGCCCACCGTGTATAGGTACTGTTTTGCTTTTGATAGCAGCCACAAATGAAACCCAACTTACCGATTTATCAGGCGAATGTCTATTGACCCAGCACAGCGCGAAATCAGGCTAAGGAGCTGGGGGATAGTACAGGAGGGTTTTTGCTGCCCTGAAATGGAGATGACCCCTGCCAGCCACATCCCGGCACACACATCCATCACTACCGTTGCTCCCTTCCGGGCCTG
>NZ_JACUUA010000309.1 GCF_014859565.1 Marinospirillum sp.
TTATTGCATGAAGTGCGCCTGCGTTCATCCGTTAGTCGCCCGATGCATTTTGCCGCGGATCGTCCGCGCCCGGCAGCTGCTCGGGTGGGTGGTGCAGGCAATCCACTCAGTGGTGGTAAAGAAAGCGCCCAAGCCGCCAATCTGCGTATCGGGCAGCGGGTGGAGCATAAAAAGTTCGGTGTGGGTATTATTCTCCATGCTGAAGGAGAAGGTGATCGAACCCGCCTGTTGATCAATTTTGAAAGCAACGGTGAAAAATGGCTGGTGCTGGGTTTTGCACCACTGACACCGCTGGATTAACAAATCAGGGTTGAAGGTTTGGTTTATCCCACTGCGGGTGGGGTCGCCAGGTCTGTAACCAGTCTGGAATACGTTCAGCAGGCATGGGGCGAGCAATACCGTAACCCTGTGCCAGCTCACAGCCAATTTCCAGTAACAAACTGCCATGCTCTACCGTTTCCATGCCTTCAGCTATCACTTCTCGCTGGAACGCATGAGCCAGCCCCAGTATCCCCTGCAGAATGGCCAGATCATCCTCGTTATCCAGCATGTCTCGCACAAAACTCTGATCAATTTTTAATGAGTGGGCAGGTAGGCGTTTTAAGTATGTCAGTGAAGAATAACCTGTACCAAAATCATCCAGAGCAAATTCGATACCCAGCCTTGAACAGGCGCGCATTACACTGGATACGTGGTCAATATCCTGCAGAGCACTGGTCTCCAGTACTTCCAGCTCCAGCAGGTGGGTGGGTACGTCGGGGAAGCGCTGCAGTAGCTCAATCAACCGATCTTCAAAGTTGGCCTGCTGCAGGTGGTGTCCGGCAATATTAACACTGACGGGTAGATGTATGCCCTGTGTCAGCCACTGCCGTTGTTGCATCAGCGCGGTTTCCAACACCCATTCACCAATACTGATGTCCAGGCTGTAACCTTCGATATCAGGCAAAAACAGAGCAGGAGCGAGCAGGCCGCGTTCAGGATGCTGCCAGCGGATCAAGGCTTCAGCGCCTATCACTGCACCGGTGCGCAGATTCACCTTGGGCTGGTAGTAGAGTACAAATTCCTGCTGTTCCAACCCCAGGTTAATGCGATCCAGATTTTCATTATGGCCTCGCAGGCTACGATCCCTTTCAGCATCAAAAAGTTGCCAGCGGTTTTTGCCAGCGAGTTTGGCCTGATACATGGCCTGATCGGCCTGACGCAAGAGTTGGTCGGCTTCTGTGGCCTCATCCTGTGGAAAAAAAGTCAGTCCGGCACTGGCTGACACCTGCAATTTACGCTGACCGAGTCGAACCGGCTGGCGCAGTACTCCAAGCAGCTCTTCCACCCGTGGCAGACTTTCTTCCGGTTTCTCCAGCAGAATGAACAAGGCTACAAACTCGTCACCACCAATACGTGCAACGATGTCTCCATCCCGCAGGTTTTTCTGCATGCGACTGGCCAGGGCTGCCAGTAACTGGTCGCCCACCTCATGGGTGTAGAGGTCGTTTATTTCCTTGAAACCGTCCAGATCAATAAAACTTACCGCCAGGCAGGCATTGTTTTGTTGTGCCTGGTGCATGGCCACCCGCATTTTTTCTGCCAGCAGTACCCGATTGGGTAGGCCGGTCAGGGTGTCATAATGGGCAATGTATTCCAGCTGCTGTTGCTGGTGCTTCTGTTGGGTGATGTCGGAAAAAAGCCCGACAAAATGACTGATTTCACCCTGTGAATTTCGTACGGTATTAATCGCCAATTGCTCAGCAAACAGTTCACCCTGATGATTACGGTTCCAGACTTCACCAAACCAGTAGTCCTCAGTCACCAGGGTTTGCCACATCTGCTGGTAAAACTCCGGCGATTGTTGATCCGATTTCAACAGGCGCGGGTTTTGCCCAACCACTGCGTCACGGCTGTAACCGGTGATTTTAGTAAAGGCTTGGTTAACGTCCAAAATGCTGCCATCTGGCGCAGTGATGATAATACCTTCACTGGCATGGCTGAACACACTGGCGGCCAGCTGGCTTTTTTGTTGTTCGATGCGCAGTTGCTGGTTGCTGTGATTCAGCACACGGTTGTGGCGTAACAACACCAGCAGAAACAGCAGCAGGGGTGTACCAGTACCGAACAGGATCAGTGCTGCATACTGCTCCCACAAATCTTTTAGTGTGATGGTTGGAGCTTGGTCAAAAGGGGGAAAACGCAACTGGCGAGCAAGGGTTTCTACTAGATGGTAATCAGCCGGGATACTGAAACCGAGGATGCCGGTTTGCTGTTGCTGTTCGGGTGTCAGCTGCATCAGCAGAAGTGCTGCGGTGACTTGTGCTGCCAGTTTCTGATCCACCCGCTCCAGTGCCACAAAAGGCCACTCAGGATAAAGGGGTGTGGATAAAATAAAAGGGTAGTGTGGTTGGTTCAGCGGGTGTACCTGGCGCAGGGCACCAATAGGTATCTTGCCTTCAACCAGCATGGATTCATAAACACCACTGCGCACCAGCCCGGCATCCGCTTCGTTGGTGAGTAATGCCTGAATCACCCGGTCATGGGGCATACCAGTAAGGGTCAGTTGCACATCACCCGGTAGTTTCAGACCGGCATTCATCATTTCCAGTGCCTGCGCCTGATAACCACCCAGTGAGCTGGTGCCCACTGCGGCTAGACGTTTACCGCGAAGGTCTCTCAAGTCATGCAGATCAGTGCTCTCACTTGGTACCAGGATTACACCACCAAATCCGCTCAGGGCATGGCCTTGTTCTTCCACCAGCAGGGTTGCAAGTGCGCCGGATAGGGGATTGCGATGGCGTAATTGAATGTAGTGGCTGGGGTTGGTCAGTACAAAGTCCAGTTTGTTGTCAGCCAGCAGGGTTTCCAGATCTTCGTAGCTGGCGGGCAATAAACGCACTTCACGGCCATCCAGTGCGCGGCTTAATTCCTGTTGTAATGGTTGCCAGCGCTGCAAGGTTTCCGGCAGTGGCCTAAAGGCCAACACTCCGAGGTTTAATGGCGGTTCACCGGGAGTGTCTGCGGCAAGCCCGGCACTGCACAACAGCATCAGTCCGATGATCAGCAGTTTTTTCATGCCGGTTCCGCTCCTGTGTTTAGCCGGTACGTGTTTGTACCAGTTTATCCACACCCTCGCTGTTGCGCAGGTGAATATCCAATTGACGGAATGCAATCTCAATACCTTCTTCCTTAAAGCGGGCATCCACAAAACGGTTGATTTCATCAATCGCGGGATTACGATCACTCAGTTCTTTAACGTGTATACGCAGC
>NZ_JACUUA010000310.1 GCF_014859565.1 Marinospirillum sp.
TGACGTACTGATGGCTATGGAAGAAGAAGCCTTCTACGGCAACTGATTTCCCGAGTCAGCGCACCAATAAAAAGCTCCCGAAAGGGAGCTTTTTTTGTTTCATCTTAACGGACGGTTAACCATTCAGCTGTTCAGTAATCTGCCGACACTGGTCTACCAGCTGATCCACCGGCAAAGGTCGACTGAAATAATAACCCTGTACCAGATTACACTGGCTGTTGCGCAGAAAATTCAGCTGATCCAGTTGCTCTACACCTTCTGCAACCACATCCAGATTAAGTTTTGCCGCCATTGCACAGATGGCCGACACAATGGCCATATCATCCCGATCGCCCGGAATATCCTGCACAAATGAACGGTCGATTTTCAGGGAATGCACCGGTAACTGCTTGAGATAACTCAGGGATGAATAACCGGTACCAAAATCATCAATCGATAGTGCAATACCTAACTGCTCAATCTGGTGCAGGATCGGCAAGCTCAGATCCATCTGATCCATCAGTGTGCTTTCAGTGATTTCCAGCTCCAGATAACGAGGTGATAGATCGTGCCGTGTCAGAAGTTCATCCAGATGAGCTGGCAAGCCTGCATCCTTGAGCTGACGAGGTGACAGGTTCACCGCCACATAACAACGATGATCCAGCTGCTGGTTCAGCCATACCAAATCCCTGCAGGCCTGCTCCAGAACCTGATGCCCCAGCTCCACAATCAGCCCGGTCTCTTCTGCAATCGGAATAAACTCCAGCGGCGAAATCAAACCACGCACAGGATGCTGCCAGCGCACCAGAGCCTCAAAACCCACCACACGACCTAAATCCAGATCAACCTGTGGCTGGTAATAGACCTGAAAACTCCGCTCCTGCAATGCATCTCGCAGCTCGGTTTCCACTTCCAGCAAACGGCTGGCATGGGTATTCATTTCCGGTGTAAAAAACTGGTAGGTATTACGTCCTTCTGTCTTGGCACGATACATCGCCAGATCAGCATTTTTCATCAGCTCACTGGGCGTTTCACTGTCTGCAGGAGCCAGAGTGATACCAACAGAAGTGGTGACTATCACACTCTTGCTGCCCAGCTGAATTGGCAAAGCCAGTTGTTCGGTGATTTTTCTGGCTACCTGAGCTGCCGCATCCGGGTGGGTAATGTCATGCAACAACAGAGTGAACTCATCTCCACCCAGCCGGGCAATACTGTCCGAATCCCTGACGCAGGTGCGTAAACGATCCGCCACTGTCACCAGTAACTGATCTCCGGCGTCATGACCCAGAGTATCGTTAATACGTTTGAAATGATCCAGATCCAGATATAGCAGAGCACACAAGGATTTCTGGCGCTTGGCCAGCTTGATTGCCTTGTTTAACCTTTGCTTGAACAGACGACGGTTTTCCAGTCCTGTCAGGGTGTCATAAAGTGCCAGCTGCTCCATCTTCTGGTGTGTCAGCTTCAGCTCAGTAATATCTTCGGCCACCAGCACAAAATGGGGTTTATCCGGCTGGCGTGAATTTAACTGCAAAGGAGAAACAGACACCATCAACCAGTAATGATGATGATTATGCATCTCCAGTCTCAACTCACCCCGCCATTGGGCATTCTGTCGCAGACTTCTCATGATGGAGCGTAACTGCAGCCGCGACAGACTGCCCCGCAACAATTGCTCCAGGGGATGATTCAACAAATCCTGTGTTTGTTTGCCGGTCAGATCACGAAAACGGGCATTGGAATAAGTCACCTGACCCTGCCAGTCACAGATCAATACCGCACTACCACTGTTTTCCAGTGCACTGGATAACATCATCAGCTGTTGTTGTTGCTCACGCTGATCCGTAATATCCATCGAAACACTGAGTATGCCAGCCTTGCCATCGGTATCATCAAAATGCAGTTTGCTGGTTTGCCAGATGGTGGGTGAACCTTTTCCTGGTAACAGCTCTTCTTCCATGAACACAGCATCACCACTGATCAACAAAGCCCGTTCACGCCGTAGCAGCTGCTCATACGCCTGATTATCACCCGTCAACTCAGCAAGGTTCTGACCCAATATCTTTTCTGGTGTGCTATGAAAAAAACGAGCAGTTGCCTTGTTGGCCAGTACAAAACGCCCATCTTCATCACGTGCATAAATCATGTGCGGCACCAGATCTATCACATTGCGCAGGCGTGTTTCACTGCGCTCACGAGCGGTCATCAGCCGCCACAACTGATGTGCAGCAAACAGTCCAACACACACCATCAACATCAGTACCAGCATCAGCGGCAACAAAGCCGATTGCACCAGCTCCTGACCAGGGCGCGGCAAGGGATAATGGATATAAAGGGGGTTACTGCCATCTGTTAGAGTCACAGGGTATTGTGCTTCCCCGCTGATAATGATGGCATGAGATTTTAAAACCATCGGTGGCAACTGATAAATTTCTTGCCAGGTATCCAACAGACCCTGGTTAAACGGCTGCACTAACCAGAGTCTGTAACCCTTTATTTCTCGGTATTGATAAAAAAATGCCGGATTATTGCCACTTAAACCCTCTGGCTCCCGGCTCAGCTCCAACTGGTGCAGCAAAGCAGGGGTCAATGTGGATTCTTCCGGACAACGCCCCTGATAACTCTGGGAGTTATCACTCAGCCAGAGTAAACACTGCTGATCCAACTGATAGGGCAACACCTGTACAAAACTGTAAGCGGGCAGGTTGTCATGCAGTGCCTGTAGCTGATTAATCTGCTGCTGCAAACGCTGCTGCTGATCCACAAAGGCATAATCTAACTGTTGCTGTACACCTTTCCTAGCCTGCTGATCCATATTGTTACCCAGAATCAACAGGGTAAACACCAGCACCAGTACAGAACTGGTAGCAATAAAAAGAAAGGGAGTCAAAACCCGGAAAGGCAACATGTGTTCAGAACCATGGATAAAAAATCAGGCCAAACCAACGACTCCATCCGCTTGAACAGCACGGTTTTACCTTGGATTAAAGAGAGCCCTAACTGACAAACAAACCTCAGGTATTGATATAAGGTGTGTGTCGGGGGGCAAGATTTTACACCTTCAAGTTACATCTTTCCAGCAAACAGATATGGGTTTACCGTCATATCCTTGCAAAGGATAACTTGTGTCATATTTCTGTCGCATAGGTTCAAAAGTGCTGAATAGAATGGCTGACTAAAGATGAAATATATGATGCTTGCTGATGGTGCGGACGGAGAGACTCGAACTCTCACACCTTACGGCACCAGAACCTAAA
>NZ_JACUUA010000311.1 GCF_014859565.1 Marinospirillum sp.
TCTTACTGGATTTTCAGGGTTTTGGTGTGGATTTTTATCATTGTTGCGCACTGACTTCCCCTTACCGGGTCGCAAGGTGCCCGAGTACGAGCTGGATCAGATTCGGGAGGTTTTCTGCAAGCCTTACCGGATTATTTATCACATCAAACCAAACCAGATCGACATACTGGCAGTGATTCACAGCAGAACAAACACTCTGCTGGAATAAAAAAGTCGACCCTGCAAAACAAAAAACTGATTTAGAGAACCGTGAGCACAACACACTGATTGAATTGCGTGTTCAGCATCTTACTGACCCACCCAGCCATTGGTTTTTAGCAGAAACGAATCGCGGGAGACTGCTTAAAATTGTCTTCGTCCCTGTGGACTGGCGCTATCCAACATCGCCCGTGGCGGTTACATCCCCTGTCGCTGGTTGCAGGGTCAAACAGCTGTTCGGAGAGGCTGATACACAGCCTCATGAATAATGCGGAATCTACTCAAATCTGAATCTGAAGCCATACCTCCATCAAACCGTCAAATGCTGTTTGATCAGTCCATCACTCAGCCCTGCGATTTCCCCTTCTGCCAGGTTCTGGCCGCGGTCCATGATGACAAAGCGGTCTGCAAATTTCCGGGCGAAGGGGAGTTTTTGTTCCACCAGCAGGACGGTGAGTTGTTCTTCGCTGATGAGTTTGCGGATGACTTCGCCGATCTGTTGCACGATGTTGGGCTGGATGCCTTCACCGGGTTCGTCGAGGATCAGCAGGCGCGGTTCCAGTACCAGTGCACGGCCTATCGCCAGTTGTTGTTGCTGACCACCGGATAGGTCACCACCCCGGCGGTTGCGCATGTCCTTGAGTACCGGGAATAACTCGTAGATTTTTTCAGGGATCTTTTTTAAGCCATCACCGCGTGCAGCCAGTCCGGTGCGCAGGTTTTCTTCCACGGTCAAAAGCGGGAAGATCTGGCGACCCTGGGGTACAAATCCAATACCCAGGCGGGAGCGGTCTTCCAGCCGTTTACGGGTCAGGTCGATGCCATCATCGTACTGAATGTTGCCATCACGGATCATCACTTCACCCATGATGCTTTTCATCAGGGTGGTTTTGCCCACACCATTGCGCCCCATCACACAGGTGCACTGGCCTTTGGGTGCAGTCAGTGACAGGTTGCGCAGGGTGTGGCTCTGGCCGTAATACTGGTTGAGTCCGGTGATTGTCAGCATCAGGCTTCTTCTCCAAGGTAAACTTCTATCACTCGCGGATCGGATGACACCTGATCCATGCTGCCTTCGGCCAGTACACTGCCTTGGTGTAATACCGTCACTCTGCGGGCAATGGAGCGTACAAAACCCATGTCATGTTCCACCACCACCACCGACTGTTTACCAGCCAGTCCGGTGAGTAATTCAGCGGTGCGTTCCATTTCCTGTTCAGTCATACCGGCCACCGGTTCATCCACCAGCAACAGGCGAGGTTTCTGCATTAATAACATGCCAATTTCCAGCCATTGTTTCTGGCCATGGGACAAAATACCGGCCTGCTGCTGATGCAGTTCTTTCAGGCCAATCAGCTCCAGTATTTCATTAATATGATCCCGGATTTCACCCGTCAGGCGTTCGGTCAGGGTTGGCAAAATACTTTTGTTGGTGGCGCGTGCCAGCTCCAGATTCTGGAAGACTGTCAGGGCTTCAAACACGGTGGGTTTCTGAAACTTGCGCCCGATGCCCAGGCTGGCAATGTCCGGTTCATTCATCTGCAACAGGTTGTGGCGGCTGCCGAACCAGACTGAGCCTTCATCCGGGCGGGTTTTACCGGTGATGATGTCCATCATGGTAGTTTTGCCTGCCCCGTTTGGGCCGATGATACAACGCAGTTCACCGTCATCAATGGTCAGGTTCAGTTTGTTGATGGCTTTAAAACCATCAAAACTGACACTCACATCCTCCAGATACAGAATCGGGCCGTGGCGTACATCCACCGGGGATTGTTGTGGCACCATGAAATCAAACACCCGCTCGCGGTCGGTCAGCTGTTTCAGGAAACTCATGCGGGCTGCTCCTGTTGGTCTTCTGGCTGTTTGCCCTTCATCCTGCGGCGGCGCTCGTTCAGGCTGTTCATCAATCCGGCTATGCCTTTGGGCAGTAATACTGTAACCAGTACAAACATGGCACCCAGCGCAAACAACCAGGCATCGGGCATCACCCCGGTAAACCAGGTTTTGGCATAGTTGACCAGCAGCGCACCGATCACCGCGCCATACAGGGTGGTGCGTCCACCCAGCGCCACCCAGATCACAATTTCGATGGAAAACAGCGGTGAAAACTCTCCGGGGTTGATGATGCCCACCTGCGGCACATACAGGGCACCGGCCACACCCGCCAGCATGGCTGAAACCACAAACACCGACAGTTGCACCCGCTCCACCCGATAACCCAGAAAACGTGTACGCGCTTCAGCATCACGGCAGGCCACACACACCCGCCCCAGCTTGCTGGTGACTAGGGCACGACAGATCAGATACCCAATCGCCAGCGCCAGCCCGGTGACCAGAAACAACACCAGTCGTGTGGTATCGGTGCGAAGATCAAAACCCAGAATATCGCGGAAATCGGTCAGGCCGTTGTTGCCACCAAAACCCATTTCATTACGGAAGAAGGCCAGCATCAGGGCAAACGTCAGCGCCTGGGTCATGATCGACAGGTACACCCCAGCCACACGGGATCGAAAAGCCAGATATCCAAATACAAAGGCCAGCAGACCCGGCACCAGTAACACCATTAATGCCGCAAACCAGAAGCTGTCAAAACCCAGCCAGTACCAGGGCAAGGCATCCCAGCTGAGGAACACCATAAAATCTGGCAGTTCCGGGTGACCATAAACACCCCGATCACCGATCTGGCGCATCAGGTACATACCCATGGCATAACCACCCAGCGCAAAAAAAGCACCGTGACCCAGACTGAGGATACCGAGGTAACCCCACACCAGATCCACCGCCACCGCCAGCAGGGCATAACTAAGGTACTTGCCCAGCAGGTTAACGGTGTAAGCCGAAACATGCAGCGGATGACCAGCAGGCACCACCAGGTGCAGCAGGGTGACCAGGCTCATGGCCAGCAACAACACTCCAAGAAAGATGCGGGTCGAACGTTCATACAGGGGTTGGGTCAGCCACATAAATCAGTCTCCGGCAGCACGCCCCTGCTGCGGAAAGAGTCCGCGCGGGCGTTTCTGGATGAACAGGATGAT
>NZ_JACUUA010000312.1 GCF_014859565.1 Marinospirillum sp.
TCAGTATATTCCGGTAGCTGGTCAGCTTTTTTAAGCGCCAACAAATAGGCAGATACAACATCGTCAATATAGATAAAGTCGCGCTGTTGGGACCCTTCCGTTAGTGGAATACGGCTGACACCTTTTTCTAGCTGCCCAATCAGCCAAGGGACAAACTTTGTTTGATCGTCTTTTGGCCCATACATGTGCTCCAGTTTCAAGTTAACCACTTTGATTACCTGACTACGCTGTTTGAGCCATTCAGCAAAATGTTTTTTTGAAAGTGAATAGGCATTCAGGTATTTGGGTAATAAGGTGTCTGTGTTAAAGAAGGTGTCTGTGTTAAAGAAGGTGTCTGTGTTAAAGAAGGTAGCAGCGTCAAGTACTTTTAAACCGAAAAGTAAATTACTTTCTACAACTTCATGTGCACTTTGCCCATGACGACCGTAACTACAAGCGGTGTGAATAACCGCATCCACTTTATCAGCCTTAAACGCCTCTTCAATGGCTACCTCGTCCACATTGAAAGCACTGACCTGCTCAAGCAGATGTTTAATACGCCAGGTATCCGACGTTGACCTTTTCAAAATAGTCACCTTATAGCCATGCTTAAGCAGGGCCTCTAACAAGTGACTTCCTAAAAATCCAGTCGCACCGGTCAGTAATACGTGCTGCATCAGAAGTTTAATCCGAAGAATTCTTCCAGTTTTTCCGCCACAAACTCGAAGTGTTCCTGACCGAGTGACGGCTGAACGCCCAGCCAGAAGGTCTGGTTCATGGTGCGGTCTGTATTGGTTAATTCACCTACTACCCGGTACTCAATGTTCTGGAAATAAGGCTGGCGTGTCAGGTTACCGGCAAACAGTAAACGAGTACCAATTTTGTGCTGATCGAGGTATTTCAACAGATCTACCCGTTTTACTCCGCTGCTTTCTTTTAGTGTAATTGGGAATCCAAACCATGAAGGGTCGCTGTTGGGTGTTGCTTCTGCAACTTCAAGGAAGTCAGCCAGGCTGTCCAAACGTTTTTTAAGTAGCTGATAGTTACGCTTGCGTGTAGCAATGAATTCAGGTGCACGTTCCAACTGTGCTAAACCACAGGCTGCCTGCATATCGGTAATTTTGAGGTTGTAACCTAAATGGGCATAAACGTACTTGTGATCGTAGCCTTGTGGCAAGGAGCCAAACTGCTGGCCAAAACGGTTACCGCAGGTATCGTCACACCCTGGTGCACAGTAGCAGTCACGGCCCCAGTCGCGGAAGGACTCGGCAATCACTTTCAGGGTCGGGTTGTTGGTGAATACGGCACCGCCTTCGCCCATGGTGATGTGGTGCGCCGGATAAAAACTGAGAGTGGCGATATCGCCCCAGGTGCCGACCATTTTGCCATCAAAGGTTGCGCCCAAGGCATCACAGCAGTCTTCTACTAACCACAGATTATATTTTTCACATAGAGCTTTTACTTTCGCCAGATTGAACGGGTTACCCAATGTGTGTGCCAGCATAATGGCTTTGGTTTTTGGTGTAATGGCCGCTTCAATCAAGTCTGCGTTGATGTTGTGGGTTTGCATATCTACATCAACAAACACGGGTACAGCACCAAATTGCACAATAGGGTTCACAGTGGTTGGGAAACCAGCCGCTACGCCAATCACTTCATCACCTTTTTTAATGGCACGCTCACCTAGCTTAGGTGAGGTAAGGGCACTGAACGCCACTAGGTTAGCAGATGATCCGGAGTTAACAGTAATGAGGTATTTGACGCCAATAAATTCGGCTAATTTCTTTTCAAACTCAGCGTTAAAGCGGCCTGTTGTCAGCCACCCGTCAAGTGAGGCTTCTACCATCAGTTGCAGTTCTTTTGCACCGATGACTTTACCGGATGGAGGAATAACACTCTCTCCTGGTACGAAAGTTTTAGGTGCCAAAGCTGCATTTGCGTATTGTTCAACCAGTTTACTGATTTCATGGCGGAGTGTTTTAGGTGTCATAACTAACCTATTTCAAAGGGGTGACTGATATTGTTCAATTTGTTTGAGTGTTTGCTGCTGCATATCTGAATCTTTAAGCCAGCCTTGATGCCAGTCCACAATGGTATCTAACGTGTGCGCTAGTGACCAACGAGGCTGCCATTTCAGTTTTGCTGCTGCTTTACTGATATCCAGTTTTAAAAGTTGCGCTTCATGTGGCTGGGGGTTTTTATCCAGTTGCCAGCTCACGCCTTGCCCCCAATGTTCAACCATGTGGTTCAGTATCCACTCGACCGGCTGCACATCTTCATCTCGAGGGCCAAAGTTCCATCCTTCCGCAAAGCCACACCCATCGGTATAGAGCTTTTCTGCAAGTATCAAATAGCCGCTAAGTGGCTCCAGAACATGTTGCCAGGGCCGTGTTGCCAGAGGATTCCGGATCACAACAGATTGTTGCTTTTCAAAGGCTCTGAGTATATCTGGAATCAGTCGATCTTCTGCCCAATCACCCCCGCCAATCACGTTACCTGCTCTCGCTGAGGCTAATGCTGCTGTATCAGCAGTGTTAAAAAAGGAGTTACGGTAGGCAGAGGTAACCAGCTCGGCACAACCCTTGCTATTGCTATAGGGGTCATGACCACCCATGGGTTCGTTTTCACGGTAGCCCCATACCCACTCCTGGTTCTCATAACACTTGTCTGTGGTGACGTTAACGATGGCTTTGAGATTGCTGCACTGACGCCCTGCCTCCAGTACGTGTACCGTTCCCATAACATTGGTGGTGTAGGTTTCAACCGGCTCGCGGTAGGAAAGGCGCACTAAAGGTTGTGCAGCCATGTGAATCAGGATGTCCGGGTTGAATGCCGTCATGCTTGCAGTAATCACGTTCAGATCGCGAATATCCCCGATTTCTGATTCCATTCCTTCCGCGACGCGAGCCTCGATAAATAGAGAAGGTGTTGTGGGTGGCTCAAGGGCAAAACCTTTGACTTTTGCTCCCATGCTTTGTAGCCAGAGTGACAACCAGCTGCCTTTAAACCCTGTATGGCCGGTAAGAAATACTTTCTTTCCCTTCCAAAAAGTTGGGTCAACGGAGGTAAGCATCTGTATTACTCCCAGGTTTTCCAGGGTGCTTTGCCGCTCTCCCACAATTCTTCCAGCAGATGTTTGTCACGTAAGGTATCCATCGGCTGCCAGAAGCCATGATGTTCATAGGCCATCAGCTCTCCATCCTCGGCCAGTTTCATCAGCGGTTCTTGCTCCCATACCGTGGCATCATCTTT
>NZ_JACUUA010000057.1 GCF_014859565.1 Marinospirillum sp.
GTTGGCATAGGGCAGGGCGCTGGTGACCAGAATTTTGCGTTGAGTGGGCATGGAGTTCCTGAGTCTTGCAATCAATGAATGTAAAAAAATTAATCCCGCTATCTTAGCGATTTTCAGGCTGCAGTGCATCTGCTCAAGGGTGTTGCTTCATATCAGCCTTGCCTTGCCATAAAACCTGCTGCTAATCTGAGATACAGCAAAAGGTTACAGGTGCGTGGCAGAAATGATCTTTCTGCCCGCCCGTAAACATCCCGGCTGACACAATTGGCTAGGGATATAAAAGTGGCAATAACAACAATAAGTAACTCAGAAGGTACTAGCCATGACTGACCTGCGTAATCTGAACGTGGAGCTGATTCATCAGCCTGTGTTCCTGGATCCCGTAACTACGGTGATTCCCACCTTCCGTCTGCTGCAACAGGACGGCAAGCTTTACCCCGGTGCCAAAGCACCTGACATGAGTCAGGAACTGGCACTCAAAATCCACGATACCTTCCTGTTTATCCGTGCGCTGGACGAACGCATGCTGGCTTCCCAGCGGCAGGGGCGCATCAGTTTTTACATGACCCAGACGGGTGAAGAAGCCTCGGATACGTGCAGTGCTGCTGCACTGGATGCCGGAGATGTGATTTTTGCCCAGTACCGTGAGCAGGGCGCACTGGCCTTTCGTGGTTTTAGTCTGGATCAGTTTATGAATCAGATTTTTTCCAACGAAAAAGATCTGGGCAAAGGCCGCCAGATGCCAATTCATTATGGTTCCCGCGAGCTGAACTACATCACCATTTCTTCCCCGCTGGGAACCCAGATTCCACAAGCCACGGGTTATGCCTTTGGGTTTAAACAAGCTGGTCAAGATCAGTGTGTGATCTGTTATTTTGGCGAAGGTGCTGCCTCGGAAGGGGATTTTCATGCCGGCCTGAACATGGCCGGTGTGCTGAAAGTGCCGGTGATCTTTTTCTGCCGTAACAATGGTTATGCCATTTCTACCCCGGTGCATGAACAACTGGCCGGGGATGGTATTGCTGGACGTGGCCCCGGTTATGGCATGAAAACCCTGCGGGTGGATGGTAATGATGCACTGGCGGTGTATGAAGCCACCCGACTGGCTCGCCAGATGGCAGTGGAACACCAGCAGCCGGTGTTGATTGAATCCATGACCTACCGGTTGGGTGCCCACTCCAGCTCGGATGATCCCAGTGGTTACCGCAGCCGCAAAGAAGAAGACCAGTGGCGTGATAAAGACCCGGTGGCTCGATTCCGTAACTGGTTGATTGAGCAGGGCTGGTGGACTGAGGCTCAGGATCAGGAACGTCAGGCTGAACACCGCAAGGCCGTGGCAGTAGCCATGAAACGTGCCGAAAAAATCGACAGTCCGCCACTGGCAGACCTGTTCAGTGATGTGTATGACAAGCTGCCATGGCACCTGCAGCAGCAGCAACAACAGGCCAAGGAACACATTCTGCGGCACCCGCAGGCTTATCCAGCTACTGCAGCACGCCTGAAAGCAGCAGGGGAGGATAAAGCATGAGCCAGATGAATCTGCTGCAAGCCATCAACTCGGCGCTGGATACTGCCATGAAGCAGGATGATCGAGTGCTGTGTTTTGGTGAGGATGTGGGTGCTTTTGGCGGTGTGTTTCGCGCCACCAGCCATTTGCAGGAAAAATACGGCAAAAACCGTTGTTTTAACACCCCGCTGACGGAACAGGGCATCATCGGTTTTGCCAACGGACTGGCGGTGCAGGGTCGGGTGCCCGTGGCCGAGATCCAGTTTGCTGACTACATCTTCCCGGCTTTTGATCAGATCGTGAACGAAACGGCCAAATACCGTTATCGCTCCGGCAATGAATTTGATGTTGGCAGCCTCACCATCCGTACACCCTACGGTGGTGGTATTCATGGTGGCCTGTATCACTCCCAGTCACCGGAAGCCTACTTTACCCATACACCCGGCCTGAAAGTGGTGGTGCCGCGTAATCCACAGCAGGCCAAGGGACTGCTGCTGGCATCCATCCGTGATGACAACCCAGTATTGTTTTTTGAGCCAAAAAAGCTCTATCGCGCCGCTGTGGGGGAAGTATCTGATGAAGACTACACCCTGCCGCTAGGGCAGGCCGAGGTGCTGCGTGAAGGCACTGATGTGACCCTGGTCGCTTGGGGTGCTCAGGTACAGGCGATAGAAAAAGCGGCTGATATGGCGGCGGAAGCGGGTATCTCCTGTGAAGTCATCGATCTGCGAACCCTGCTGCCCTGGGATCATGACACCCTGGCGGCTTCACTGAAAAAAACCGGGCGGCTGGTGATTAACCATGAAGCCCCGCGCACCAGTGGTTTTGGTGCCGAACTGGCGGCCAGTTTGCAGGAAAGCTGTTTCCTGTATCTGGAATCTCCCATCTTGCGGGTCACTGGCTGGGATACACCCTTCCCGCTGGCACTGGAGAAGGAATACTTCCCCAATGAACTGCGAACCCTGGATGCCATCAAGGCCAGTGTTGGTTACTGAGGAGATTGCCATGAAAATTGATTTTATCCTGCCTGATATCGGGGAAGGCATCGTGGAATGTGAGCTGGTCGAATGGCACATTCAGGAAGGCGAAGCGGTCGCAGAAGACCAGCCGGTGGCTGATGTGATGACCGACAAAGCACTGGTGGAAATCACCGCCATGCACACCGGCACCATCACCCGGCACTACTGGAATAAGGGCGATGTGGCAAAGGTCGGCAAACCCCTGTTCCAGATCGAAGTCAGTGCGGAAGAAGCAGCAAAACACCCGGAAGTGACTCAGACACCTGTTGATGCTGAACCGACAAAACCGCTTGATTCACCACCGACGCCTGAAGCATCTGTCAGTAATGAAACACGCCCCGGTAAAGCCCTGGCTAGCCCGGCCGTGCGGCGTATGGCGCGTGAACTGGAGCTGGATTTGTCACAGGTGCCTGGCAGTGGTAAAGAAGGGCGAGTACTCAAAGAAGACCTGCTGGCTTGGCAGCAGGGTGATGCACCTCAATCAGCTGCAAGCAGTCCTGCAGCAACTTCGGTGGCAGTGGATCGAACCGAGCCGTTGCGTGGTGTAAAAGTAGCCATGGCTCGGCAGATGCAGGATGCTTATTCCAGTATTCCGCATTTTACCTACGCTGAAGAGCTGGACATCACCGAACTGGAAGCCCTGCGCCAACAGCTTAAACCGGAATTCGAGAAGGACGGACTGCGCCTGAGCCTGATGCCTTTTATGATGAAAGCCATTGCGCTAGCTGTGCAGCAATACCCAGTGCTGAACAGTCGTGTGAATGCTGATTGCAGCGAAATCACCTACCTGTCGGATGTAAATATTGGCATGGCTGCGGATACCCCGATGGGTTTGCTGGTGCCCAATGTCAAACAGGTACAACATCAATCGCTGAAAGAGCTGGCGACTGAAATTAACCGCCTCACCGATGCCGCCCGTCTGAGCAAACTGCCACCGGACAGCATGAAAGGCGGCAGTATCAGCATTTCCAACATTGGTGTGATTGGTGGCACCGTGGCGACCCCCATCATCAACAAACCGGAAGTGGCGATTGTGGCTCTGGGGCGTATCCAACAGCTACCACGCTTCAACAGCAAGGGAGAGGTGGAAGCCCGCCAGATCCTGAACGTCAGCTGGTCCGGTGACCACCGGGTGATTGATGGCGCCACCATGGCACGCTTCTGCAACCTCTGGAAAAGTTACCTCGAACACCCCGGTAAAATGCTGGTGGACTTGAGGTAGAGCATATCTCACTGTAACCAGGCCAGCCTGCAAGGGCTGGCTTTTGAGCTGAGTGGTTGCAACCTGGCCGGTAATCGAATACAACAAAGACTCGCAAGGCAGCATACGGATAGAAGAGCTTGAGGAGGAGCGATGCCAACGATCTCAATGTTTTATGGAATCATCATTCGGATGTACTTTGCACCGAAAGAGCATCCGCCACCACATTTCCATGTGTACTATAGTGAATATAAAGCAACCATTGATATTCGAACTTGTGAAGTGATACAAGGCAATTTGCCAACAAAACAGCTACGGCTTGTGCTTGCTTGGGCTGAGCTGCATCAGGATGAGCTGATGGCCGACTGGCAGTTGGTCATGAACGGTGAAGAGCCATTTAAAATCCAGCCCCTTCAGTAAGTGGTGAATGATATGTATCCATCTGTTGTGCGGGTTGTTGCTGAAAAAGATTTTTGTCTGGCAATCGACTTTGATAATGGTGAAAAAGGTTTACTGGATATGAAGCCTTTCCTTGATTTTGGCGTGTTCCAACGTCTGAACGATCCAGCTGCATTCCAACGAGTCAAGGTCTCCTTTGATACTGTTGAATGGGATTCGGGTGTTGATCTTGATCCTGAGTTTGTTTATAGCAAAAGCCGAATACTGGTGACACCCTAATGAACATCCAACGCTGCTATACAGACGGTGTGCTCCATGTCTGATGATGAAAAAAAACAGTCTTGTGTCAGGGCTGTGACGAAGCTTGAGTATTCAGTAGAGAGCCCTGAGTGGCATCAACAGGTGCTTGACGAGCGCACCGAGCTGATTCGTAGTGGCAAGGCTCAATGGTTGAGTCTGGCGACTGCACGAGAATTACTCAGCTGTGAAAGCAAATAAAACTGGCCGGACTTTACGTCTTTTCCCTCTACTGCTACTCACGCTGTCTCTGCTGGTTTGCCGCCAGCCTGATGCTGATACTTATCAAGCCCCTGATACCACGCCTGTTGCCAGCTACCGGGTCATACAACACTATCCTCATGATGTTGAAGCCTTCACCCAGGGTTTGTTGTTTCATCAGGGTTACCTTTATGAAAGCACCGGCTTGTATGGTCAGTCCACGCTGCGCCGGGTGAAGCTGAAAACGGGTGAGGTGAAGCAGTCGGTATCTCTGGATGCCACGCTGTTTGGTGAAGGGCTGGCGCTGTGGCAGGATCGTCTGATTCAGCTCACCTGGTGGGCCGGTGTGGCACTGGTTTATGACTTGCATAGCCTGAATCTGTTGCACACCTTCACTTATCCTGGGCAGGGCTGGGGGTTAACACATGATGACCAATGGCTGATTCTCAGCGATGGCACAGCAACCCTGCGTTTTCTGAATCCGGAAACCTTTGAGGAAATCCGCCGTGTGCAAGTGCTGGATGCCGGTGTTCCAGTCACTCAGTTGAATGAACTGGAATACGTGAATGGTGAAATCCTTGCCAATGTCTGGCATACCGATCACATCGCCCGAATTGATCCCCAGTCCGGTCAGGTGCTGGGCTGGATTGACCTCACCGGCCTGCTGCCGGAATACCTCAAGCCGAAAGACCGTGAAGGGGTGTTGAATGGCATTGCTTGGGATAATGAAGGGCAACGGTTGTTTGTAACAGGAAAACTCTGGCCGAAAATTTTTGAAATTGAACTGCTACCAACAACTGAAAAGTGATTTTTGATCAAAAGGAGTTTCAGGATGAAAACAATCGGGTTATTGGGTGGTATGAGCTGGGAAAGCACTCGGGATTATTACACTGCCATCAACCAAGGTGTCAAAGAACGCCTTGGAGGCCTGCATTCGGCCCAGTTGGTGCTCTACAGTGTTGATTTTGATCCCATTGAAAAGCTGCAGCATCAGGGTGACTGGCCGGGCACTGCGGCGATTCTTTGCCAGGCAGCGCGTAATATTGAAGCGGCAGGTGCTGATTTTCTGTTGATTTGTACCAACACCATGCACAAGGTTGCACCGGAAATAGAGGCGGCGATTCAAATCCCATTGGTGCATCTGGCTGACGCCACTGCTGAAAGCCTGCTGGCATCCGGTATCAAAAAAGTTGGTTTACTGGGTACAGCATTCACCATGGAACAGGATTTTTACAAAGGCCGCCTGCAGCAGAAGTTTGGCCTGGATGTACTGGTTCCTGATGCTGATGACCGAGCGCTGGTGCATCAGGTGATTTATCAGGAGCTGTGTCTGGGACAAATTCATGAGGCATCCTGCAAAGAGTATCTACGCATCATCAGTCAATTGGCACAGCAGGGTGCGGAGGCGGTGATTCTGGGGTGTACAGAAATTGCCATGTTGGTTGATCAGAAGGATACTGATGTTCCCTTGTTTGATACGACTGCCATTCATGCTAGAAAAGCGATCGAGTTGGCTTTGTTATCCTGAGTAATTAATGCGCCTGGAGCACTTATGCCCCCTGTAAAAATCGACATCGTTTCTGACATTGCCTGCCCTTGGTGTGCCATCGGTTATGCACGACTGGAGCTGGCTATGGTGCAGTTGCAGGATGAAATGAGTTTTGATGTGCAATGGCACGCCTTTGAGCTGAATCCTGATCCGGACGGCGACGGTGAACCCATTTTGCAGGCATTAAGCCGCAAGTACGGTCGCAGTGCCGAGGAGATGGAGCAGATCCAGAGCCAGATGCAGGGTATCGCTCAAGGCCTGGGGCTGAACTTCTCTGCTTTGCAGCAGCGCCATACCCGTAACACCTTTGACGGGCACAGGCTGGTGAAGTGGGCGGCAGAGCAGGGTCAGCAAACCGCCATGAAAAAAGCCCTATTTGAAGCCTACTTTGGTGAAGATGCCGTCATCACCGATCCCGATGTACTGGTGAGCCTGGTCGAGCGCATCGGGCTGGATGGTGAAGCCGCACGCCAGTTACTGGCATCAGACCAGTATGTGCAGCGGGTACGTGAGGATGAAGCCCACTGGCAACGGGCAGGCATCAGCTCGGTACCGGCTTTTATCATCAATGACCGTTACCTGATCTCCGGCGCTCAGGAACCCGAAACCCTGGTTCAGGCATTCCGGGATATCCGTGATGCAAGCCAGGAGCAGCCGTCATGAGGGATGAACCCGTTGTGGATCTGGCCGCAGTGGCTGCTGATTTTCAGGGCTTTGTGGCAGGTTTTAACAGTGTGATCCTGTCCACCGTGAATGCAGACGGGTTACCAGAAGCCAGTTATGCGCCCTGCATTCAGCAGGATGATTGTTTTTACATTTATGTTTCGGAACTGGCCAGCCACACCCGTAACCTGCTGGATCGCCAGCATGCCAGTTTGCTGTTCATTGAATCGGAAGCAGAAGCACGCAACCTCTTTGCCCGCAAGCGTGCCACGCTGGAGATCACCGCTTACCCGGTAGAGCGGGACAGTGAGCAGTGGTTGAACATCATGGCCGCAATGGAAAGCCGGCTGGGCAATACAGTAAGCGTGATTCGGGGATTAAAAGACTTCCACCTGTTGCAGCTCAAACCTCGCAAAGCCACCTTTGTCACCGGTTTCGGCAAGGCTTTTGAACTCCAGGGTGAACAGCTGGATCAGATCACCCACCTTAGCCGCAGGTGATCTGTAGCTTGGTCCAACGTAGAGCGGCTACAACTCAAAAATAAGTAGTAGTGACATGCTGATGAGGGGTTCTGATCCACACATCAGACCAGAAAAGTTCCAACACATTCGTTTCCGTCTAATTTATGCAGCCTCTATATGATAGGTTCTATCTTGCTATGTTGATTTATATCACCTACACTGTAGGATGAAAAATTAAACATGAGGGTAATGAATGCAATCTCCAAAACCAAGAATCATTCACTCGGCAGAAGAAGTACCAAGCGCGCTGGAAAGCTTGGGACTCGATGCAGAAATCATTAAATTCATTGGTGAGTCAGCCAGAGCAGCAAGAAATGAAACTCTACCTATCGACCCAATCAATGCAGGAGGCACACTCGCATACATCTTTGGTGTAAGAGCAATACGCAACAAACTGCTCTCACGAGGGTGGGAAAAAAGTCGACAAGGTAATATTGAGGCAACAGTTCATCACGAACATGGCATTCAGCTCTGGTTTCAAAACGTAGACAAGGCCTGCCAGACCAGTAGAATACCCCGCGCAATATCAGACAAAGGACCAGGTGCACGTCACCTGATTGAATCTGGCCAGCTCGACCTCTTTAACGAGGACAACAAAAAGCGGCCACAGAAACTTGGTAGCACGCCTACCGTGTGGGTTGTCTGCGTTTCGTCAGATGAAGAGTCCTTGCAAGTTGAAGTATCGCGCCCTGTAAGCTTCTCTGGTAAACAATACGACGACTTTGACCAACGTATCTTTGTTCTGGATAAGCGTTTTGAACCTGAAGCCATCACTAACGAACACGACATCGACAACATCGAGGTCAACATCACCAGAAAGCAGGAGTGAGCATGTTTAACCCCAGCCGGTTATCCACCGCAAGAAAAAGGCGGCAGCTGACAAAAAAAGCTTTAGCGGAGAAAGCCGGCATTACCCAAATCACCTTAACTCGGCTTGAAACAAAAGGTGAAAATGAACCCAAAGAAGAAACCGTAGATTCCCTTGCAAAAGCACTGAACTACCCTGTTGAGTTCTTCTATCAAGATGATCTTGAGGCCGCCCAAGAGTCCACAATCAGCTTCAGAAGCCTAACAAAACTGACAGCACGGCAAAAAGATGCAGCCATTTCAGCCAGCGAAATTGCCCAGCTACTGGATGAATGGATCAGTGCCCGCTTCAACTTGCCGGAAGCCGATCTGCTGGATTTGCGAGATGAGCAGCCAGTGGAAGCTGCTGCGGCTCTACGCCGCCACTGGGGCTTAGGTAACAAACCCATAGCTCACATGCTAAAGCTACTGGAGGCCAAAGGGGTTCGCATTTTTTCACTGGATGAAAACAACCTCAACGTTGATGCCTTTTCTCATTGGAGGAACGGTGTACCCTATATCTTTCTAAACATTTACAAATCAGCGGAACGCAGCCGTTTTGATGCAGCTCATGAGCTAGGGCACTTGGTTCTGCACCAGCATGGCGAGGTTACTGGCCGTGAAGCAGAGCGTGAAGCAGATCAGTTTGCATCGGCTTTCCTTGTGCCCAGGGAAGACTTCAAGGCACACATACCACCCATGCCCTCATTGCAACGCTTGATTACCGCCAAAAAGCGCTGGGGAGTATCGGCAGCGGCCATGGCCAGAACTGCTTATGACTCCGGAGTCACATCAGACTGGCATTATCGTGATCTTTGCAAACAAATCAGTATGCGAGGCTTCCGCAAACAAGAGCCAGAGCCGATGGAACGTGAACAGTCGGTATTATGGAAAAAATTGCTGGAAGCACTATGGAGCGAGGGAATAACGAAAGACAAAATAGCCAAAGAGCTTGCGCTGCCACTTGATGAAGTGGCCGCATTGATAGATGGGCTTCTGATCAATAACAGCGAAAGACAACAAGTAACTTTTCCAAAAGGAATTTAAAGGACTAACCATGAAAAAAGAAAACTATCGTCTAATAGAGTGGATTGCTGGTGCCATTGCTGGCGCATGCTTTATTCTTTTTAACACTATAGCATCAAATGCAGGAGTCTTCTCGCCGAATCATAACGAGGCTGTAGAAAAACCTCAACCTAAAAAATTGATCATTTTTTATACTAAAAATGGCGACTCTACGTGAATTCTGGAGCACTTTTCATCATCAGATACTCCAGAATTTACGTAGGAGCGCGGAAAATTCTCAAAACCTGAACCTCTTAGGTTTTTCTACAGCCTGAACGCCAACACAATGACAAAGACCATTGCCCTGCTTTTCTTGGCGGCAAGCTTAGTCATTGCTATGTCATTAATTATCACTGGTTGGATTTACAAGACAAAAGACAACCCAGAAGAACACTTCAAAAAGTACGAAATATTTTTCAACACCAGTTTGTTCGTTGGTTTATTTGCTGCTGTTATTGCATTCACTCTGATGCTGATTGGATTCTTTTTCGGAAATAATCTAGATATCAAAGATGCAACAGCAGTCCCTGTTGTAGCATTTTTTGCTGTGTTGGTTATTGCTTTCGCACCACTACTAAAAAAGAGAAGTAAAAGCAAAGAAAAACAGCATGAATATATTATAGTTGTGAAAGATCAGTCTTCAGGGAAGTACTTCGTCTCAGTGAAAGAGGATTAACTATCCGGGTCGCACAAATAACAAACCTTGATATTGGCATCATTCAACGCCTTCTCCAGGCATTCAATCTTTCCCTGGAGCTCTTCTACATCTGGTGATTCAGGGCGAAATGAAAGCACGGCTATCAAAACAATAAACATTGCCGCATGAATGTAAATCGCTGACCATGAAACCTTACTCATTCATTATCTCCTTATGTGTCGTTTCAGTGCGACAACGGTTTGCCACACCAACACCGCAAATATCATGTAAAATAAAAGGCTCAACAACTCCATACCGCTGGTTAGGAAGCTATTAAATGGAATCATGCCAGAGGCTAAACAGTTTACCTTATCATACCAGTTACCAAAAACATCACATGATGGCTTAGGATGGATCAGTCCAAAGTGACGATGAAGAACAAAGGTATAGAAGTAAAATACCATGGACAGAAGAAGCCAGCCAATGCTTAAAAGGTAGTTCTGCCCAAAGTCCGACACATTTTTGTTGATGTGGAATACAGCGCGATCCCATAGAGGTAGAGACTTATTACCAGACACCTCTTCACGGTATTTATCCATCTCCTTGGCAAAAAATTTATTGGCTTCCAGATGGTTGCCGATTTTATCAAAGGAATGCTTAATCAGGCGGTAAGTCTCGCGGGTTGTGTTGGCAATATTACCGCCATCGGCATCAACACCAAGGAAGTTGGCTTCGCCAGAGAAGTTGGCGCGGTCGAGATTGAGACCGCCTAGGAATTTCGCACCGCGAAAAGTGGCATGGTTGTGGAAAGTCACATACTCAAATAATCCTTGGCAACCTTTATCTATAACACCAACATCTTCAAATGCAAAAAAGCCTCTAAAATCAACACGCCTAAACTCTAATTCATTTATAGGTGCGCCATTAAAGTCGGAAACACCCAAAAAATCCACATTGCTAATCTTAATACAAAAAGGTGGTGGCAAATTATATTTATCGCTACCATACTTAATCTCAAACTTACCAGCAAACTTCAAACCTTTGAAAAAAATTGATGAGAACCGACCTCCATTAAGGCTAACTCTTTCTTTAAAGTAAGAATCTTTAATGTCTAGATCAATTTTTTCAAAACTGCAGTCATGGAGAGATTCACCTAAGAAATGTAGATTCCTTACTGTCAGTTTAGCCTTACCGGAACCTCCAAATCTGCATGACTTAAAAAAATCCACATGAGACTCTACACTATTCCCTTTAGTATCAACTTTTAAGGAACCAAGAAAATGGCACTTCTTAAAAAGAAAGTCTTGTGTGTATCCAGTATCACGTCTGCTTTTAGGGGAATTATCATAAACAATCAAATTTAAATCAGAGCAAAAAGTCGAATCAAAAAAAGACATATGGTAGCGATATTTCTCTTCCCTCTTATCTGCTTGATAATTAAAAAGCCTTAGCTCTAAAAATTTCTCATCATCTATAGCATCATAAGAGAAAGAGCACTTCTCAAAATAAATATATGGTTCAGGAATTCCTGCACCCTTTGCGATTACATTAGTTATCCGACCAACTCTTATAGTGCAGTCTACAAAGTTCACATAATCATAGCTAATATCTTTCTGGATATTAACCAGAGTCCTAACATTTCCATCCCAAGGAAAATCCACACCAGTAATCGTAAACTTCTTGTAGCCTGAAATATTTCCAGGGCTAGCTTTTGTTCTTACGATTCTCTCATCACTCTCAACATATTGGTTTAAAGCAGACTCAAATTCATCTTTATCTTTAAACTCAAGTGTTTTTTTACAATGCAGTATGCATAAACTACTTTCAGAGTCATAAGCTTCGTTACTACACCCTTTGTACTGACATTTTGCCATCAGTCTTCCCTTGCAGTTAAGTTTCGATCAGTGCATCAAACCCATCAGCTCAGCCACGGAACAATGCCACTGTTTCTATAAAATCAGTAACTGGGCTGCTGTTTTTTAATACTTGCCAGTTCATCCGCAGTGATTTGGGCAATGTTCATTACCTGGTTATCCGGCAGGCCAGCTTGCAGCATGTTGAGTACCATTTCTTTTTTGCCTTCCTTTTTACCTTCTTCCCAGCCTTCTTCTCTGCCTTCATCGCGTGCTGTGTCCACAACATTGGTGAGGTCACGGTAGTATTTGAGGCTGGATTCGTAGGCAAGGCGTTCTTCCGGTTTAAAGCGGGCAATGTTGGCTTGTTTGAACAGGCTGTTAAAAATGCGTTCTTGCAGTTTTTTGGGTTGTTCCTGTAAACGGTGCAAATGACGGAACAGAAAGAACCATTTGTCTTGCAAGGTTTCCAGTTGGTCTTCTGTTTTAGTGAAGTTGGGCAGCGTCAGGTAGATAAAGGTGAGTTTGTCGTAAAACACCTGATTCTGCTGGTTTTTCAGCTGCACTTGATGGATGACCTGCTGGCAGGCTTGCGGATCATTTTTGTCTTCATCAAACAGAAAATCAAGAATACCGATGGTGTAAACCGCCGCCAGTTTGAAGTTCCAGTCGTCACCTTTTTTGGCCTGCTGTTGAATGGGGAAGGTGGCATAAAACAGACTGCGGTCTTTAAAGAAGTTCTGCTTGGCTTTTTGCAGTTCAACAATGAAGTGTTCACCGCTGTTGCTGACACAGTTGAGGTCAAAAATTGCTTTACGATCCAGCAGGGTAGCACCCTGATACTCATTCTGGATGAAGGTGAGATCCTGAATCTGGTGTTTTTGCGGCAGCAGGGTATTGAGAAAGCTGATCAGATGCGCTTTGCTGCTGTCTTCACCAAAGATTTTTTTAAAGCCAAAATCGGTAAATAAATTAACGTATTGACCAGACACGGTTGACCTCAAGCAGACAGAATCGAACACTCATTTACTTTAACAGAAGCAGACCAGCTTGTGCAGAACACTGGAGGTCAGCGACTGGTAAGGAAGTCCTCTTCTAGCTACTCGGTGTAGGAGTCGATCAGGTTTGTGTATGCCTATGCAGGTGACCAAAGCAGAAAAACACCAGCCAAGCCAGCGCTGCCAGTCCGATTAAGCCACCAATATACCCAGTTTGATCCAGCCCACGGCTGAGAATAATTTGGCTGCCCACCAGTGCACCGCCGCCAATACCAACGTTATAAATACCCGAAAAAATGGCTGTTGCCACATCGGTAGCATCGGCGGCTAGCTCCAGTACCAACACCTGTGCGGCCAGTGTCATTAATGTAATGCCCATACCCCAGCAGGCGGCGATCAGCATCAGATGAGTGCTGGTGGTGGTTAATGGCACCAGTACCAGCATCGACAATACAATCAGGCCGACAGCCAGCAACAGCACTCCTGCCTTTAGATGCCGGTAAAGACGACTGAACAACAGCGCCGCCGTAAAACCGGCCAGCCCATACACCAGCAACACCAGCGTGGTCAGGCTGCCACTGAACCCCAGTACCTGCTGCACCAGAGGTTCGATGTAGGAATAAACCGTAAAATGAGCAGTAACAATCAACAGTACCAGCCCATACAATCCGATTAAAGCCGGTCGTCTTAACAACAGCGGCAAACTGCGGATGGAACCGGCATTACGGCTCGGCAGGGTGGGCATCACCCGCAAAATCACCAGCAATACCAAAGCTGCACAACCACCAATCAGCAAAAACGTGATGCGCCAGTTAAACCATTCACTCACCAGTCGACCCACCGGTAAACCCAGAATACTCGCCAGTGTGGCACCGGTAATCAACAGACTTACGGCCTGAGTCTTTTTGCCCTCCGGCGCAATCCGCATAGCAATTGCCGCTGTAATCGCCCAGAACACTGCATGAGCCAGTGCAATGCCAATACGGGACACCATCAACACGGCAAAACTCCAGGCCACAGCCGACAACAGATGACTGACAATAAACAAAGCAAACACCACAATCAGCAAGCGCCGCCGCTCAACATCACTCAGCAGAATAATGGCCGGTAAAGACGCCAGCGCCACCACCCAAGCGTAATAGGTCATCATCAGCCCGGTTTCGGCGATGTGCATATCAAAGGAATCTGCAATACCGGACAACAGCCCGATGGGTGCAAACTCCGAGGTGTTGAACACAAAAGCAGAAAAGGCAAGGCTGACCACCGCAAGCCAGGCTTGCCGGTCGGAAGGTTGCTCGGTAGGCATGGAAAAAAGACTCAGAAGTCAAACAGGATAGAAGCGGCATTTTATGCTGGATGAAGAGCGGAAGCGAATGAAAACAGCGCTTATAATTTCTCTTGACCTGTCTAAAGGTTCACCCTTTAGCCTTGTGTTTGTTCAGACCGTTATGTGGGCCTTATGCATACAATCGCCGCAGCTGTACGTTGTGTCGGGGTGGCGCGTTCCACCCTGCTGTATTACGAGCGTATCGGACTGATCCGCCCTGTTCGTGATCCCGGTAATGGTTACCGCCGTTACTCGGATCGGGATCTGGAGCGCCTGATCTTGCTGAAACAACTGCAACAAGCTGGCCTGAGTCTGGCGGAGTGCCGTCAATGCCTGGATGGTCAGATGGATGCAGCACTGCTGGCAAAACGCCTGGCAGGTGTGGATACGCAGTTGCAATCCTTGCTGGCGGCACGTTCAGTACTGATGACCATGCAGCAGCGTCTGGGTGGTGTTATGCCTGCTGCTGTTGATCTGTCACAAGTGGGTCAGCGTGACTGGCACGCCTCTTTTGCAAGTCGATCACCAGAGGCCTACCGGCAGTTTTTGCAAAGTCTGGGTTACAGCAAAAAAGAGTCTTTTCATTTGCAATGGGTCACCAGAGATATGAACGAACACCAGGAATACATGCAGGTTTTTTTTAAGGTATTTGAAGGAATGAAACGTCAGGGACCGGGCAATGATGCAATCACCCGTAGCCTTGTACAAAAGGTTATGAGTCTTCATTCAACGCAGCGCATTCTTGATATGGGCTGTGGCAAGGGAGCATCAGCTTTGGTGCTCGCTCGTGAAAGTCAGGCTCAAGTGGTGGCACTGGATAACCATCAACCCTTTGTTGATGCCCTGCAACAGGCCGCAGCAGCAGAAGGTCTGGATCAAATCTTGGCTATTATCGGCAGTATGGATGAGCCGGACAAAATACCCGGAACCTTTGACCTGATCTGGTCAGAAGGTAGTGCCTACATCATCGGCTATGAACGGGCATTAAAGCTCTGGCGGCCACTATTAACTAAGACGGGGTATCTATTTGTCAGTGATCTGGTACAGCTTGGAGATGAACTGGCACCAGAAGCCCGCGCCTACCTTGAGCAGCAAGGAGTGAAATTTGAACACATGGATGACCGCATTCAGCAAGCCAAAGCATCGGGTTACCAGGTGCTGGATAGTTTTGCTCTGCCACAGCAGGACTGGTTGGAGTTTTATACCGACATGGAACAACAGATCAAACGACTGGAACCGGAAGTCGGCAAAGACCATCCGGCACTGATCTCCCTGAGACAGGAAATCGACATCTATCGCCGTTTTGGACACCAGTTTGGTTATGCTTGCCTGTTGATGCAGAAGGTCAGTGATAGTGATGAGTGAAAGATTATTAAACTTGGGTCTCGTTCGGTTTTTTATCCAGCAACTGACGGACACTTGTGTACTTGAGGAGCGTCTTGGACGTGTTATGTCGGTTCAGCGCTCCAGAAGCACAGTTGTCTGTGAATCGGGTGAGCGAGTTGTAGAGCTGTCATCTACCTTGCGACAATCAGCTGCAATTGATCGACCCGTTGTGGGGGATTGGATTGTACTGGATGAGTCACTTTCCAGGATTGAACGAGTCTTGGAACGGAAAAGTTTTTTTAAGCGATTGGGTGCAGGCAGTAACAATGAAATACAGCCAATAGCCGCAAATATAGATATCCTTTTTATAGTCACATCCTGTAATGAAGAGTTCAAAGAGTCGCGCCTGGAACGTTATCTTGCATTGTGCGCCGAAGCCGGAGCAACGCCAGTGATCATTCTTACAAAAGCCGACAGGGTTGCCGATCCTGGAGTTTTTATCCATCGTGCCCGCAGTGTTCAGGCTGGGGTTCCGATTGAAACAGCGAATGCTCTTGATCCAGAGACTGTTGATGGGGTTCGCGCCTGGATTGACAGGACGTCTACAGTTGCTCTGGTGGGTTCCTCTGGCGTTGGCAAGTCCACACTCCTCAATACGCTGGCGGGTCACACCTTAGCTGCTACCAGTGAGATTCGTGAACAGGATAAGAAGGGGCGCCACACAACAACACACCGCGAATTACACCTTCTACCCTCCGGCGGACTACTGATTGATGTTCCGGGAATGCGGGAGCTGAGGATTGCCGAGCTAAATCAGTCAATTGGTGCTGTTTTTGAGGACATTCAATTATTGGCAAAGCAATGCCGGTTTGCTGATTGTCGACACGAGGCTGAACCCGGATGCGCCGTGCTTCGGGCGATACAAGAAAATGAGATTGATGCTCGTAGATTGGCTAATTATAAAAAGTTGATGCGCGAAAATGCACTGGCAACAGTGACTTTGGCTGAAAAACGCTCTCAAGACCGAGAATTCGCAAAAATGGTTAAAGAGGGCAAGCGTATAAAACAGAAGAAGTCTGAATCAATAACCGAGTGAAAGTGGATCTGATCACCCACACCACAGGTGGTATCACCCGGTTAGATGTAGAGCTGACGGGGAGGATGGAAGAACTTGCTGGTGAGGTAGTAGGCTGAAACTGGCAGAGGTCGTTTGCTCGCAGTGCGCCTTTGGCGTACTATTCAGCTATGTTAACCATAATCGAATCACCCATATTTTCCAGAATGTGGCCAGATTACTGGACTGAAGAGGAGCGGGCAGAGTTTGCTGCTTTTCTTGCAGCCAGCCCTGATGCTGGGGACGTTATTTCTGGATCGGGTGGTTGTAGAAAGATTCGATGGTCACGTCTAGGTGCTGGAAAGCGAGGTGGCGTCAGAGTGATCTACACAGCTCGACTTGAAAGTGATGTTTTGGTTCTGCTGGTGATTTATGCGAAGAGTGCAAAGGAAAATATCCCGGCGCATCTGCTGAAACAAATTGCGGAGGAGATGGGATATGCCAATGAATGAAACTGAACTGATGGAACGTGACGCACAGCGTAATATTGGTGAAGAGCTGTTAAATGCAATACGTGATGTAAAGGCGGGCGAATATGGTAGCAGTTATTCTATTGAGCCTAATGAAATTGTAGCAACTCGCATTAAGTGTGGGTTATCCCAGATACAGTTTGCAAAAGCCCTGCATATATCTCCGCGAACTCTGCAGCAATGGGAACAAGGGCGTCGTCATCCATCAGGTGCAGCAGAAACACTGCTGAAAATTGTTGCAAAACATCCGGAGGTTTTGCGTGAAGTAATGGCCTGAGCAGGTTGCCATGACTCATACTTCGTTGGTAAACCAGCATGAATTGCAGGAGTTTCTGCACCAAAATCCCCAATGGCTTGTACAAGATGGCAAACTACACAGGGAGTACCAGTTTGCCAGTTTTGTACAGGCCTTCGGTTTTATGACCCAAGTAGCACAGCTGGCCGAGGCCATGAACCACCACCCGGACTGGAGCAACAGCTATAACCGAGTGAAAGTGGATCTGATCACCCACACCACAGGTGGTATCACCCGGTTAGATGTAGAGCTGGCGAGAAAGATGGAAGTGCTTGCAGGGAGTGATTCGCTATGAAAAACACATCCCGTCTTTATTCTGATCTTGCCTGGTGGTTATGGCCACTGTGGGGTGATGCTTCCACCGAGTATGCGGATTATTGTGAGCAGGTCACGGTATTGATTCATCAGTATACTCAGCGCTCAGTAAGTTCCCGACTGGATCAAGATGAATATACCCTGCTGGCTTGCGTGAAAACTGGCTGAAAAACTTGCAGTAGCGGCTTGCCTGTGTTCAATTCTGGTGTCTTTAATGGCGGTTATTTGCAAGGGTTTCTGATAATGAAGCAGATGTTGATCAAGATTTTCTGGCCGATTCTGAGTTTTTTCGAAACAGGCGAACAGTCAGCGAACTACAAAGAATCTCACAGGTTTGTCCTGAATATAGTGGGCACCTTGTTCTTGTTCCTGTCGATGGTTTCAGCTTGGGCTGGTTATACCAGTGGCGCGGTAGGTGCTCTTATCCCTGTGGTGGTTTTCTTTTGTGTAGGTCTGGTTGCGCTTGTGTTGGGTACACTCGGTTCAAATGCTGCAGTTACCAAAATATGGGGTATCAAATAACCCCAACCTTTCGCCTCGGTCATCACAGTACAAGTGGGTTAACACATGAACACTGATGCCGCTGTTTCTTTGATGCAGGGTTTTCTTGCGCGTTCGCCGCGTTCTGCGGTTGAGGTGCAGGTGATGATTAAAGATCAGCACTGGCTCTGGCGATACGGTGAGGCTGAGCAGGTAGAGTCACCTGTGTTCGAAATCGGTTCGGTGGGTAAAACCCTGACCACCACGCTGCTGGCGCTTTTGGTTCAGCGTGGGCAGGTTAGTCTCGCTGATCCGGTGGAGCGTTTTTATCCAGATTTGCCGTGGGCGAGTCAGGTGACCTTACAGCAGCTTGCCAGTCATACGTCCGGGCTTCCGGCTAATCCATTCAGCCGCTGGCAGATGATGCTGCGTGGGTGTCAACTCGCTGAAGCCTTTGAAGCCGATGATCTGATGGCTTTTTTGCACCAACTGCCGTCACGACTGAAACCTGGCGGCACGGCACATTATTCCAATGTTGGGATGGCGCTGCTGGGTCGAATTCTGGGTGATGTGTGGGGTGGTTCTTACGCTGACGCCGTGCAGCAGCTGATCCTGCAGCCCCTAGGCATGCAGGATACCCACCTGGAACCTTCACATTATTCCCCTGCTCGGTTGATGCAGGGGCATAATTCGGCGGGTCGGCCTGTACCACCTTTTGCCTGGAAAGGCATGGAAGCAGCGGGTGTCTGGCGATCAACCGGTGATGACATGATGCGGTTTCTTCGCGCCCAAATGGGGTTTTGTGGTGATCCTTGGGATGTGCTGGCCGGACTGACCACTCAGCCACAGGCAAAAATGAACCGAGATACCCAAGTTGGTCTGGGCTGGATGTTAAGTTCGATAAAATCTCAGGGTCTGGTTGCATGGCACAATGGTGGAACTTTTGGCCAGCATTGTACGGTGGCATGGTCGCCGGGGATTTCTGCAGCAGTTGTAGTGCTGACTGATCGCATGCCGCCCTGGTGGCATCATCTGATGCCGAGCCGTCAGCTGGAGTCAATACCGGAGCGGTTGATAACAGCGCTGAATCAGTAGTGATCCCGCCGCTTGGCATACTGAATATCAGTCAGGAGCTGCACCGTGTCAATTTCTTGACCGCACGGTTAGCCAGTGTTAATAAGGGTTGCTAGCTGCTATTCCATAATAAACACAATAAAGGATATTCGGGATGTTTGAGCTGCTGACTCAGGTGGGGCTACCTGTCGGGTTCCGGATGATCAAATCTCATTAAGGAGTTATCCTTTGCTTGCTGCA
>NZ_JACUUA010000313.1 GCF_014859565.1 Marinospirillum sp.
TTTCTGCCAGAATGGCTTGTACCCGTTCAACAAAATCAATCTCTTTAAACTGCCGTGCACTGACATTCACCGCCAGAATCAGGTGTTTTGTTGCTGCATGACGCTGCCATTCCAGCAGTTGCAGGCAGGCCGTGCGTACTACCCAGTAACCAATGGGAATAATCAGTCCGCTCTCTTCTGCCAACGGAATAAATGCTGCCGGGGATATCAGCCCTTTAACAGGATTGTTCCAGCGCAGCAGTGCCTCTGCACCCAGCGGTTGAACGGCGGTATCCACCTGTAACTGATAGGCCAGAAATAACTCATCCCGCTCTACAGCCATGCGCAGGTCACGCTCTAACTGGGTACGCTCCTCCAGAGCTGACTGAACCTCAGGATCATAAAAACAAATGGTATTACGTCCAGCCTGTTTTGCTCGATACATGGCAGCATCCGCAAAACGAAACAGATCCTCAGTGGTGTGCTCTATCCCATCAAAAATCACCACACCAATACTGGGTGTGATCTGAAAATTTTCTTGATCCAGACAATAAGGTACCGCCAGACTTAGCCGTACTTGTTCTGCAAAACCTTCCACCCAGTGAGCCACGTGGGCAGCATCCTTCCCCAGAGAGTCCAGCAACAAAACAAACTCATCACCGCCAAGCCGACCTATCACCGGATTAGCTTCACTAAACTGATTCAAGCGTCTGGCCACTTCAACCAGTAACCTATCACCCATAGTATGACCGCTGGTGTCATTAACAGATTTAAAGTGATCCAGATCGAAATAAATCAGTGCTCCCAATTGATGGGTACGAGAGTTCATCTGCAGGGAATGGCGCAAATGCTCAGTCAGTAATCGGCGATTGGCAAGCTCGGTTAAGCTGTCGTAATACGCCAGATGTTCCACCTTTTGTTCAGCTTCCCTACGGGAGTTTTCTGCATGACGAAAATCCAGCAAGGCACTGGCAATCAGCCCAAACTCACCGTCAGACTGCTTGTGAAGTTTTTCAACATCTGACAGGGATGGCAACTCCTGCTGACCTCGTTTGGCCGCCAGCAATAACAAGGCGTCCGCAATCACCTGCAAGCGACGACTGGTGAATCTGGCAGACAAATAAGCCAGCAGGAACATCAGCAGCAGGCCAACTGCTCCAAGCAGCAGGATTTTAGTGAAATGCCCGGTAACCGCTTGTGTTGATTGGACTCGACGCAGTTCAGCACGTGTGGATAACAGCTCAGTAATACGATGGGCATAACTGGAAAAATGGATGAAGTGCATCTGAGCTTCATTGATGTAAAAAGCTGCAGTGGAGGGATCAATTGCCGCTATATCGGTTGCCATAATGACAAAACGTCGATACAGCTCATACTCTTTTAACAAAGCTGCTGCACTGCCGTGATTCACCTCCTGCAACAGGTTGGATGCAGCCAGTTGCTGCACACGCGTGTGCAGTTGTCCCAGATCATCGGTGATATCGGTATGCAGATAATACAGCTGTAATTCAGAAAGACTGCCTGCTATGGCACTACTTAAAGCAGCAGCAACACGTTCATGCACCTGCGCCATCTCACGACTGAACTGAGCTGCTTCAGTGATGGTATGTAAATCCTGTGTCTGCAGCTGGCTGCTACTGACAAATTGATGTTGTAGAGAGTTGATGGACCAGAAGCCTAGCAGCAGGGTCAAACTGGTGACCAGCAGTGCAGGCAGTAGAAAAGCCCACAGTAGATTGCGACTGACCGTCATGCTTTAAAGTCCTTTTAACAGGTCTACCCAGTTTTCCGGACGGATACTGGCCTGATACTCAAAACCCGCATCACCCATGGGTTTGATAATAACCAGTGTGCCTTCGGGTGGGAAATAACTCATGATTTCGGCCAGATTGGGGCCATGCGCCAAGAGCACCCGGTTTTTACCAGGCGTCAGCACGGGCAAAGAAACCAATGCACGCGTACGTGCAACCACTGGGTCTTTTTCTGCCCGGGTCATGGCTGCGGTGTACATCAGCAGATTTTCCAGCTGCCAGGTGTTTTCACCAAATGCAGCATCAGCACTGGCACGAGTACGACAGAAGGGACTGACAAAAATTTCACCAACCGGAAGGCCGAGTGCACGGATGTTTTCTCCGACACTCACCATCTGTTGATATCCAGCTTCTGTCAGTGGACGCTGACTGGCACAGTTATCAAGATCAACCGGTACCTGATCAGGTATGGATGAGTCCGTTTTGCCATGGCGGATATACAATACATAACCACCCTGACGTACCTGTTCCAGCAGCTCAGGGGTCAGGGCTTTTTCCTGCAACTCTGCCGCGTGCACCGGCAGGAGCATCAACGAGATGATTAAAACACTGAATACCGCACACTTTTTTATTGTCAGCTTCATTGCTTTGCCATCCCTAATCAGCTTTTTTTACATTATGTAAGAGCGGAAAGGTGTTTTGCAATGACTTATGTCGGCTATCAGTCCAGATCACCTGCGAGTCGCGGGTGGGTTTCCTCCCACTCATTCAATTTGGTTACAGCCATCGTTCTTCCCAGCTCAACCAGTTGTTTTGCTTTATGAAATTCATAACCTCCACAGGCTGTACGAGGTATTTCAATCAGTAGATCCGGTGGATAACCAGCAATTTTGTATTGAGTCAGAGCGGCCTGAGTGACTTCAAAGGATTGCAGAATCACATCCAGTTTACCCCAGCGAGTATCCGACCCCTGCCCCTCTTTGCTGGGTTCAACGTCTTCCGCCTCCCAGAAGTTCAGACGATCCAACAACAGGTTAGCGCGACCCTTGACTCTTTGTATCCACTCACTGGTTGCAGTTGGCTCTGTGTTCTTTTTGCTGGTTTTACCCCAGTTAGGCATCAATTCATCCAGCGTGGCATTGGAGCTTTGTCCTGTGACATTCACAGCCAGAATCATGTCAGCATGCCAGGCAACGGCGGGAGTGATCGGTAAAGGATTCAGCAAACCACCATCCACCAGGGTTCTACCGTGGTAATGCACCGGTGTAATCACCCCCGGCACTGCAATAGAGGCACGGATGGCCTGTTCCAGTGAACCTTCCTGAAACCAGACCTCCTTCTGATTGATCAGATCAGTGGCAACGGAAGTGAATGGAATCGGCAAGGATTCGATGGTGCGGTCTTCCAGCATTTTACCGATCACCTCCATAACCTTTTCACCCTTGATGGCACCCATCGGACTCCAGGTGATGTCCACCAGTCGGAAC
>NZ_JACUUA010000314.1 GCF_014859565.1 Marinospirillum sp.
GAAAAGCGGAAGAATAAAACATTTAATTACAATCAATAACAATAACCCTTCCTTATACTTCGATTTATTGCTTTGCATCAATTGTTAATAGATTGCTGATTGATATACATTGGCTCCATAGGAACATTAAGTTTGTATATGGAGCCCCAAATGGTAGAAAGCAGCAAGGTTTTATTCGAGGATGATGAGCACCAGTATGTCTGGTTCGGCTGGGAAGATCCGGACAGTGAAGAAAGCCTGGTGCAGTCCAATCAGGTGCTGATCATCAACAGGGATCAGGGCTATCTGCTTGATCCGGGTGGTGCGTTCATTTTTTCTGAAGTTGCTGCTGAAGTCAGTAAGTACCTTCCTCTGGATCAGATACGTTATCTGCTTGCCACCCACCAGGATCCGGATGTCCTGTCTTCGGTTACCCTCTGGCTTAAAGCAACCAATGCCCGTCTGCTGGTATCCCGTCTGTGGGTACGTTTTGTTTCCCACTTCGGTTTCAGTGACAACAGCCGCCTGGTTGCAATAGAAGACAAGGGTAAAATGATCAAACTGCCTTCCGGTGGTGAAATCATTCTGCTGCCTGCCCACTTTTTACACAGTGAAGGCAACTTCTGCTTTTATGATAGCCGCTCAAAAATTCTTTTTTCCGGTGATATTGGTGCTGCTGTATTCCCACGAGGGGAACGTTACCTGATGGTGGAGGACTGGGAAAAACACATGACCTACACCGAAGGCTTCCACAAGCGTTATATGGGTAATAATGCTGCGCTGCGTAAATGGGTTTCAATGATTCGCCAGTATCCTGTGGAGATGATTGTACCCCAGCATGGCGCAATTATCGGTAAGGAACATATTCCTGCATTTCTCGACTTTCTGGAGAATTTGCAATGTGGGACAGATTTATTGGATGAGTTCTACGGTTTTTGAGCTGGCTCAGTTTTGAGGGAGCGTATTTGTCCTAGAGTAGGCAATACAATAAATATGGATTGAGTCAGAGAGGGGCTGCAGATATGAAAGAAAACCAGGAAGATAACTGCCTGCTGTATGAAGATGATGAACACCAGTTTATCTGGTTTGGTTGGGAAGAAGAGGAAGGCTCCAATTCCTTTGTACAGACCAACCAGTGTCTGATTATTAATGGTGATCAGGGATATTTGTTTGATCCAGGCGGAACCTACGTTTTTCACCATGTGCTGGAGCAGGTCACTCGTTACCTTCATCCTCGGCAGATTAATACGCTGATTGCCACACATCAGGATCCTGATGTCTGTTCATCAGCACCCTACTGGATGAAAGCAACAGATGCCAAATTGCTGATTTCGCGTCTGTGGTTGCACTTTGTTTCACATTTTGGTCTGGATGAGCCAGAGCGAGTTGTGCCCTTGCCGGATCGTGGTGCCAAATTACGACTGCCTACGGGTGATCACCTGCTGTTGCTGCCAGCCCATTTTTTGCACAGTGAAGGCAATTTCAGCATCTTTGATGAGCGTTCCGGCATCCTGTTTACAGGTGATATTGGTGCCTCCATTTTTCCGGCAGGTAAACGTACCACCTTTGTTGAGGACTTTGAGGCACACAAAGCCTTCATGGAGCCTTTCCATAAGCGTTATATGCACTCCAATGCTGTATGTCGCCACTGGGTCGCCCAGATTCGGGCGCTACCAAAAAAAGTGACAATGATAGTCCCTCAACATGGTGCCATGTTCCGTGATGAGCAGGTTGAGGCCTTTCTGTCCTGGTTCGAAGAGTTGCAGTGTGGTGGTGATTATTTAAAAGCCATTTACGCTGATCAACCGGTATAGGTTGCAGATCTGACTGCAAGGATGAGCTTATGTTACTGCGTGATTTTGAGTTATCGAGAATAACGCCTGAGCTGTTAAAAGTGGAACACCCCGTTCCCTGGCCGATTTATGACGAATACGGCAAGCTGCTGATGGCTAAGGGTGCCATTCTGCGCTCAGACCGCCAGAAGGAGATTTTGGCAAGAGTTGGTCTGTTTGCGCGAGAGATTCTGCCCGAGCCGGAAGCCCTGCTGCCGCAGCCAGTCAGATTCCGCCGCAAGGTGAACCCCTTCGCCGAGTTTGATGAGTTGTGCCTCAAGCTGGAAGAGGTGTTTAAACTGATAGATTCAGAAAAACGTACCTCCCCCGGCGCACTCAAAAAGCGCGTGTATGACATTGCGGTGAATATCCAGGGGTTGGTTGAGTATGATGCTGATGCATTGCTGGGTGCAGTGCATTTGGCTGATCAGTTTCCCTACCATGTACATCACCCGATGCAAATTGCCGTGTTATCCGAGCTGATTATGGATCGCCTGCAGGTGGAGCAGGAAGTTCGTCTGGCGGTGCTGGCTGCCGCCCTGACCTGTAACATTGCCATGAATCCTTATCAACAGCGGTTGCACCAGCAGAAAACACCGCTGAATGATCAGCAGCGCGAAGTGATCAATCGTCACCCCTTGCAGAGTATGCAGAAGCTGGAAGAAGCGGGCGTGGATGATGCTTTGTGGCTGGAACTGGTGGCACAGCATCACGAAAAGCTGGATGGCACAGGATATCCGCGTGGTCTGCAGGGTGATGAAATTCGCCGTGAGGCGCGTATTCTGGCGCTGGCGGATGTTTACACCGCGATGGTGACTCATCGACCTTACCGGAACCCAATTAAACACAAGGATTCACTGCGGGATATTTTTACCCAGCGAGGCAGCAAGTTTGATTCCAAGCTGACACTGCTGTTTTTGAATGAGTTGGGAGTATATCCACCAGGTGTTTATGTAAAACTGAACAACGGTGAGCTGGCGGTGGTGATTGGACGGACACCCGATCCAAAATCGCCTCTGGTAGCCAGCATCAAAAAACCTGGTGGTGATTTGTTTCTCTCACCACGACGACGCAACACAGGTTCAGAGCAGTTTAGTATTCGCAGTGCCTGTAATGTCACTGAGCGTATCAAAATCAGCCCGGCAACCCTGTGGGGCATCAGTGCCATCCGGGTGAATGCTATGGCTGCTGATCTTTCCGGTGTATCCGATCTGATCTAAAACCTGCCCTGCGCTGTGCAGGGCAGGTCCAAGAGAATGGTCAGGTGGTTAAAATCAGGCCAGTTCAAGCACCTTGTCCACCAGTTTAAAAATACCATCCCGTGCTTCAGTGATACGTGTTGCCAGCATATAAGCCGGTGTGGAAACCACCTTATGGGTGTTATCCACCACA
>NZ_JACUUA010000315.1 GCF_014859565.1 Marinospirillum sp.
AGCAGATGATGCTCAAAGAGTGGATCTGCTGGGACAAAACATTGCAACACTTAGATATCTGGGATGCACCGCAACTGGAACGCCTCGATCTCAGTCGTTGCCAGCCAGGGATGCACCTGATGCTGGTGAACTGTCCGCAGCTGAAGGAAGTGATTCTGCCCGCAACCGGAGCCAGCAACCTGCATCTGGATCACCCAGCCCCACCACAGATCCGTTTTGTTGGCAGTATCGAAGCGATTGATGGCTGCTGGCCGGGGCAACAGTTTCGGCTAGAAGCCCATGCAGATGATACCTGGTCAGAGGTTTGTATTCTGTCGGGTGAACAATTCACTCAGGCACACCAACGTGACGACGCAATCGGCACTGCAGAAGCCGTTATAGTGCATGGTCCATCCTGTGTTTCTGAGCTGATCCTGGATCTACAGCATGTGCAGTACTTAAGCTGGTTTGGCGCTACAGGATTGCAGTCGCTGGAGGTGCCAAAAAATGAAGACGCCATATATATGACGCTGCTGCAGCTAGTCGATGCGACTGACTTGAAGCAGGTGAAGCTGATTCGTCTATTAAGTGAAGCTGAACTGCGCGGCTGTCACTCACTGGAGCATTTTGATTGCCTACACGGCAAATTGACAATCCACGAAAGCGAAGGTCAGCAAGAGCTGGTCATTATTGGCAATTACAAACTCATCCTGAATCGCATCAAAACAACCAGCGTGAAGTCAATCGACAGTATTTTTGTGGAAATCAACTTTTGTCGAAACCTGGACAACGTCGAGCTAGGGGAGATCTCGTATATTAACTGCCAGGGAAAAGTGCCAGCCAACCTGCGCAGCCGCGCACAGGTCGTGGTGAATGAAGCCACTGTAAAAGCCATGGCGGAAGACTACCGACAAGGTGACAACAGCGTGTTATCAGACCTGCAATTCCAGATCAGCTGCATGGCAACGGATAAACAAGTACCCCAGGCACTTTGGTTATTGCGCCAGATGCAACAGGATGGTGCACCGGCTGACTGGATCTGGCAAACACGCCTGCAGTTGTCGGCTCGTCACTTGCGCAGTAATCGTAAACGGCGGGTAATCCAGATGGGAGAGCCCTTGGAAGATCAGCATCTGATGAATGCTCGCCAGCAATGGCGTTGGCAACTACCCGATGATCTAGGAGAAAATGCCTGGCAATATGACTGGGACCTCTGGAAGGGCTGCCTTACGCTGGCCGAAGCCAGAGATTACACCAGCGTGATCATCACCTGGCTGATCGGTGATGACAAAATCGACCGAATCGAAGGCCGCCCCATGCCGATTTACCAGTGGCTGCGTCACTGGCTGAACAGTGGTGATCTGCAACTGCCGATCGTTCAGAAAATTGTGCGTAAACTCCTGAAAAGCATGACCAAAAAACAGAAAAAAACTCGTTACAGCTACCACAGAAACGAGCAGGAGTTATCCGCTCAGTTACTGAGTCAGATCAGCAGCCAGCTGCAAGATGCAACGGAAGAAACCGAAGCCCTGAAAAGAGTGTTGCTGGATTACGAGTGCCGCATGCTCAGCATCAGCGAATTGCTGAAACGAATGCAGCAACTGATGCAAGACAACCCGCTCGTCGCTCGTCGCCAGCTGATCCACCTTGCCGCCCAGCCAGCAGACTACTGGGAAAACCGGGGCAGTACGGCTGAAATTGCCAGCTTGCCGCGCCAGGCACGCGCCCTGGCACTGAGTGGAAGGCTGCCACAGGCAGCCCAAACATCCATACAGGAGGCACTGCCATGAAAAATGATGAAAAAGAATACAAACCCAGGCCAAGGACCAACAAGGAGATAAAGCAACTGGTCAGCGAAGCTAATACCATGGAGGAACTGGAAGCCATTCCAGAGCTGATAGACATAACCGAAATTATTATGGATGACAGCCTAACTGATAGAGAAGTGTTGATGCTGCTGGTTGCGGGCGCTGATGACGATGATGACGAAATCACAGACTCAGCAACGGTTTTTCACTGATACCGCACAGGTCAGTCAGAGTTCTGAGTAATAGCGCCTAAGCTCATTTTCATAGTGGTCTTTCAAAACTTGAATTTCTTCGTCATTACCAATACGGCTCCAGAGCACTGAGGAAAAAGCAATATGGTTGAGGTCCTTGCAGTGATACATAAAGCGTTTGCGCTCGAATTTTTCAAAGGGGTTTTGTAGCAAGCTCGCTTTCATCTGCGTAGGGTTGGCTAAATAGGATGAATCTTGATAAGGGCACTTAGCCCGGTCCACCACTAGCCCTTGGTCCAAACGGTTTTGGTAAAACGAGGTGTAGCCTTGAAGCAACTCATCAAGATTGCACTCGCCGTTGTGGTCCATAACCTCCAAGAACGAAAGCATCATGACGATCTTGTAGGAGAAGGTGTAGTTACCCTCCTTCACAAACTCCCAGAAATCATCGTACATAGTCGTGTCATCATGTTTTTTAAGCCCCAAGCTCTGGCGGATCTGTTCAACTTGTTCAGGGGCATAGTAATGGATGGTTCGACGACCTAAGGGCACACGAACTGCTGGAGTGACCTTTCCCTGCTTAACCCAGTTGGTAACGGTTCCGGTGGAAACAAAAAGCTCGCGTGCCAGCTGCTCATCACTCATATGGTCGGGGTATTCACTCTCAAAGGTGAAGATGTTGACCTTCTCAAGCAGACGCTCCTGCTCGTAAAGACCCGCTAGAATCACCTCCTCAGAATTTGATGCAGGTCGCTCCCCTTCAAGTACCGAACCCCAGGGTCGATACTCAGGTATTCCAAGAAGCGCATGAATCGACCAGGGTGCTTTATTGATGCCCGCTGCCGCGCCGTAGTTATCTACCACATCAATGACATACAAAGCTTCTTTACCTGGAAACTTGCGTGTGCCCCGCCCTAGCTGCTGAGTGTAAAGTACCTTGGACATGGTGGGGCGTGCCATGACGATGACAGAAGTCTGGGGCGAGTCCCAGCCTTCATTGAGCAGTGAGCAGGTGGTCAGAAACTGTATCTTGCCGTCCTGATAATCCTGAATGTAAGAAGCCGACTTGTTATCTTTGCCACTGACTGGCATGACAGAGATTTTGTGCTGTTTCATTCGCTTGGCAAGGCTTTCAGCGTGTTTGACCGACACGCAGAAGATAATGCCCTGCTTGCGATCTAGCTCAGTATCAACAAAGTATTTGAGCAGAGTATCGACAACC
>NZ_JACUUA010000058.1 GCF_014859565.1 Marinospirillum sp.
TAGCGCAGGCGGGGCAACGATTGAGACTTTGCGTGAGTATGTGCAGAGCCAAGCCACCCCTGAATAGAACCGCTGCGCGGTTCCCGCTTATATCCCCGCCCGATTGAGCGAGGGTTTACGCGGATTTTGCTAAAAAGTCTATCTTTACTCACCTTTCATGCCCCTCCTTATTTATCTAGCAGAGCAAGACTCGAATCGCCATGCCAAATCCACCCAGCAACAGCCCAATCAACCAGTTTTTATTTCGTCAACGATCCCAGTGGCAAGATCAACCGTTAAATCTGCTGGCCGCTCCGGCTGGTCTGAACTGGCAGGATCTGGCAGCAGATTTTCAGCATTCAGGGCAAACCCTGCAATTATGGACAGCCGACTGGCGCGCCCATCAACAAGCTACCCGTGCTGGTATCCGCAGCTTTTTTAATGCCGAATCCGCACCGGAGCAACTGCCTGGTCGTACTTTGGTTTTCTGGCCAAAAGCCAAAGAAGAAGGCTACTGGTGGTTAAAACAACTGCAAACCCTGATCCCGGAAGAGCTGCTGCTGCTGGGTGAAACCCATGGTGGTATCAAGGCACTGGCAAAACAGTTACAACAGAGTGGCGTTGATATCGGCAAGATGGATTCAGCAAGGCGCTGCGCCCTTTATTCAGTGGATAACCTGCAACCGGCAATAGATCTGATTAATGAACACACCCTTATTCATCAATGGCAGGGGCCGGATCAACTGTCTCTAATCAGCCAGCCGGGTGTATTCAGTCATGGCCGGGTGGATGAAGGTTCTGCATTACTGCTGCAGGCTTTTGCCCAGTCGTCAGACTTGCTCAACAAGGGGCGGCTGCTGGATATCGGTTGTGGTTGTGGTCTGCTGGGTGCCTGGTTGCTGCAACACCACCCTGATTTGCAACTAACTGCCTGTGATGTCAGTGGATTTGCCCTGCAGGCAACCCGTGCCACCCTGTCGGCCAATCAATTGCCTGCCAATCCACAACAGCAGGCGCAGGTTTTTGCTGCGGATATTTTCACGGGTGTGGAATCCCACACACCCGCTGGAGGGTTTGATCTGATCATCAGCAACCCGCCTTTTCATACCGGCAAAGACACAGATTATGAACTGGCCAGTCGATTGATTCATCAGGCACCGGAGTTTTTAAAACCCGGTGGGCAGTTGTGGATTGTTGCCAATCGCTTTTTGCCCTATCCGGATTTACTGGAACAAGCCTTCGGAAGCTTTACAAGTGTGGCGGAAAACGGCAAATTCCGCGTTTATCTGGCAATCCGAGGCAAACAATGACTTCTTCCTCCATCCCGCGTGATGCACTATTTGCCAACCCGCTGGACAAGCTGGCCAGCTTTTCTTTTGATGAGCAGGTCGTCCGGGTTTTTCCCGACATGATCAAACGCTCGGTTCCCGGTTATTCACAAATCCTGGGCATGGCTGGTGTGATTGCTCGGCGTTATGTACCGGAAAACGGACGGGTCTATGATCTGGGTGCATCACTGGGTGCTGCCACCCTCAGCGTGGCACAACAGCTGAGTGATCTGCAGCAACTGGAACTGATTGCAGTGGATAATTCACCCGCCATGACTGAACGCTGTGCCAGCCTACTGGCTGAAACCCTGCCAGCACGCAAGGTCACCACCCTGTGCGCGGATATCCGCCAGCTGGATTACCAGCCCAGCGACCTGATTCTACTGAACTTCACTTTGCAGTTTCTGCCACCGGAAGACCGCCAGCCCTTGATTAACCGCCTGTTTCAGGCGCTGCGACCCGGTGGCGCCTTAATTCTGAGTGAAAAAATTCACTTTAATGATCCCCGTCAGGCACAGCTGCTGTATGAACTGCACCATGACTTTAAACGTGCCAATGGTTACTCCGATATGGAAATCAGCCAGAAACGCACCGCGCTGGAAGACGTGCTGCGCACCGACACGGCTGAACAGCAACTGCAGCGCCTGAATCAAGCCGGTTTCAGCTTTAATGCCCAGTGGTTCCAGTATCTGAACTTTGCATCCTTTCTGGCATTAAAAGGAGACCAGCCGTGAACTCACCTGATTTTTCCGAGTTGCTGCAATGTATGGCAACAGAAGGTCGTCAATCTCCCGGCCTGCATACCTGGATGGCACAACTGCCTGAACAACTCAAAAAAGCTCTGGATACCCAGCGTTACCCGGAGTTTGTTGGCTGGTGGAAACGCATCGAAAAATTACCTTTGATCAACCAGTCACAACACTGGCTGGATTGTGCAGAAGTGGGTGCAACCGAGGGTGTGCTGGAACAAGGCGAACCCTTGAGTGACAACCAGCAGCGTATGATCCGGGGACTGCTGCAAGACCTGATGCCTTGGCGCAAAGGGCCTTTTCAGTTGCATGGCACCCATATTGATACCGAGTGGCGCTCAGATTTTAAATGGAACCGGCTGGCACCTCACTTGAGTGATTTGCGTGATCGTAAAGTGTTGGACGTGGGGGGTGGTTCCGGTTATCACGCCTGGCGCATTGCCGGTGCCGGTGCCCGATTCATCCTGTGTATTGATCCCTCCCCCCGTTATTTTGCGCAGTTTGAGGCAGTACGCAAACTCATGGGTGCCACATCACTGGATGGCAAACCCCGACCGGCGGTTTTTCATCTGCCGCTAGGCATCGAAGATGTGCCCGCACAGATTGAAGCCTTTGACACGGTATTATCCATGGGGGTGCTTTACCATCGCCGTTCCCCCATTGATCATCTGCTGGAATTAAAAGACTGCCTGCGCCCCGGTGGTGAGTTGGTGCTGGAAACTCTAGTGGTGCCCGGTGATGTACACCAGTGCCTGATGCCGGAAGATCGTTATGCGGCCATGGGTAATGTCTGGTTTCTGCCTTCAGTTGCGCTGCTGGAACTCTGGCTCAGACGCAGTGGTTTCACCAATATCCGTTGTGTGGATCTCAATCAAACCAGTACCGATGAACAACGCGCAACACAATGGATGACCTTTATGTCCCTGGCTGACTTTCTTGATCCAGATAATCCCACACTCACCCGCGAGGGTTATCCAGCACCTTTACGCGCCATTATGCTGGCGGATAAACCCGGCTCGGTGGGGAACAACTGACACACCCAACCGTTTAGTCACTTAAGGTCTAAAAGATTATCTTTAAATAGCATAAGATTATAAAAACAAACCATTTCGCCCTGCTGCAACTTACTGGCTAAAATAGCTGATCTTTTTACTTGGCTATTAAGCTGCACGAGGGCAATCCATGAGCAAGTTTTACGCTGAACAAGTCACCGGGGTTCACCACTGGACAGATCACCTGTTCAGCTTCACCACCACCCGTGATGCCGGATTACGTTACAAAAATGGTCAGTTTGTGATGATCGGACTGGAAGTGGACGGTCGCCCGTTAATGCGTGCTTACAGCATTGCCAGCCCCAACTATGAAGACCAGCTGGAATTTTTCAGCATCAAGGTACAAGACGGCCCGCTGACCTCGCGTCTGCAGCACCTTAAAAAAGGTGATCAGCTGATGATCAGTAAAAAACCCACCGGCACCCTGGTGCTGGATGATTTAAAACCCGGTAAAAACCTTTATCTATTCAGCACTGGCACGGGTCTGGCTCCTTTCCTTAGCGTGATTCAGGATCCGGAAACCTACGAGCGGTTTGAAAAAGTGGTTGTGCTGCACGGTGTACGCTGGGAAAAAGATCTGGCTTATCGTGAGTTCATCACCCAGGAACTACCCAAACACGAATACCTAGGTGAACAAATCAAAAACCAGCTGGTGTATTACCCGGCAGTGACTCGCGAATCTTTTGTCCATCAAGGTCGCATCACCGATCTGGCAGCCAGTGGCCAACTGGCAAGTGATCTGGGATTACCGGAACTCAACCCTGAAACCGATCGCGCCATGATCTGTGGCAGCCCGCAGATGTTAAAAGACATCAGCAACATGCTGGATCAACGGGGTTTTAACATTTCTCCACGTCTGGGTGATCCGGGTGACTATGTGATTGAACGCGCTTTTGTTGATTGATCGGTAATTACTCATCAAAGGAATGCGTTATGCGCCAATAGAATAAAAGAATCACCTTTTATTCTTTGTCGCTGTTAAAACTCTGCGCTAGAGTCATCGCATTCTTGCTACATAACCTTAGAACAAGGCCGATCCATCATGCTCAACAAACAGTCTTTTGTTACTTTTGCCAGCGCTGGGCTGCTCAGCCTGCTGGCTGTATCCAGTGTTCAGGCCGCCACAACTGAACAACGCCAGATTCAGGTACTGGCAGGCTCGTGCGCCAACTGCCACGGTACCGATGGCCGCCTGGCCGGTGCCATTCCAGCCATTGCAGGGCGTCCTGCACGGGTATTGGAAGCACAACTCCTGTCCTTTAAACGGGGTGAACAGCCCCATGCCACAGTGATGGATCGACTGGCAAAAGGTTATACCGATGCCGAGCTGGCTGCTCTGGCTCAATACTTTGCCACCGTTGATAAAAAATAAGGATACGCACCATGAATGCTGATCAAAAAACTGCTCTGGTTTCCCGTCGCAGCCTACTGAAAGGTGCCGGTGCGGTATCCCTGCTGCCCTTACTGAGTGCCTGCGGCGCGACCGGAATTTCCAGCGGCACAGCCGGACGAGTGATCGTTGTGGGTGGTGGTTTTGGTGGTGCAACAGCAGCCAAATACATCAAGCGTGGCAACCCAGCTATTGATGTCACCCTGATTGAACCCAACAAAACCTTCTATACCTGCCCCTTTTCTAATCTGGTGCTAGCCGGTGAGCGGAATATGGATTCCATCGGTCACAACTACCAAGAGCTGCAAGAGGTTTATGGCGTCAAGGTGATTCATGCCTTGGCAGAAGACGTTGATCCAGTTGCCCATACCCTGCGCCTGTCCACTGGCAGCACCTTAAAATACGACCGTCTGGTGCTTTCACCGGGTATCGATTTCCGCTGGAACAGCATCGAAGGTTACGATCAACAGGCAGCAGAACTGGCGCCTCACGCCTGGAAAGCCGGCCCACAAACCCTGTTGCTGCGCAAACAGCTGGAGCAGATGGACGATGGTGGTGTGTACATCCTTTCCGCTCCCGCCAATCCTTTCCGCTGCCCGCCCGGACCTTATGAACGTGCCAGCATGATTGCCCACTACTTCAGCCAGCACAAACCCCGCTCCAAGGTGCTGATTCTGGATTCCAAGGACAACTTCTCCAAACAAGGGCTGTTCACTGCAGCCTGGAAAGAAGTTTATGGTGATCGTATTGAGTGGGTTGGCCTGTCCAATGATGGTCGGGTGACCCGTGTCGATGCCGCCAAACGTGAAGTCATCACTGAATTTGGTACAGTACACAAAGCATCCGTACTTAACGTAGTGCCGCCACAAAAAGCCGGTGTGATTGCCGAGCGTGCTGGTGTCACCAATGAAAGCGGCTGGGTGCCAGTGAATCCGCGCACCTTTGAATCCGAGCGGGTCAAGGATATCTACGTGGTCGGTGATGCCACCGTAGCTGCTCCCATGCCCAAATCCGGTTTTGCTGCCAATGCTCAGGGCAAGGTTGCTGCAGCTGCCATTGTTGCCTCACTGGAAGGCACAGATACTGTTGATCCCTACTGGGCTAACACCTGTTACAGCCTGGTCAACCCGGAGTATGGTATCTCTGTTGCCGGTGTGTATCGTCTGAATGATGAAAACCGCATCATTGAAACACCCGGATCAGGTGGTCTCAGTGCTGCCAAAGCACCCTCCTCCATCCGTCGTAATGAAGCCGAATACGCGGTTGGCTGGTACAATGCCATCAGTCAGGATACCTGGGGCACCAAACTGTAAATGATTGACCTGTATTACGATCTGCTGGATAACCCACAGCGCCTGGCGCTGTGGGGAACTGCACTGCTGGGATTGCTGCTTGGCGGCCTGATCCAGTGGAGTCGTTTCTGTTTATTGCGCGGTCTGGTCGAGCAGAAACAGCAGGGCAATAGCCTCAAGTTAAAAGCCTTTCTGCTGGCCATGGCCGTGGCACTGGCGGGCAGTCAACTGCTGGTCTATCTAGACTGGGTGAATCTTGGACAGTCTCTGTATGCCCAGTCAGCACCCTCCTTGCCGCTACTTTTACTGGGTGGCCTGATGTTCGGTTACGGCATGTCCCGTGCCAATGCCTGCGGTGCACGCAGCCTGGTATTACTAGCCAGTGGTAACCTGCGCTCTTTGTTAACCCTGTTTTGCCTGGCACTGGGTGCTGGCATTACCCTATCCGGTGTACTGGCTCCTGTGCGAGTTGAACTGGAAAACCTCACCCGTCTGAACCTTCCTTTTAGTGTTCTGCCACAAGTCTTCAGCCTGCCCCTGCTTGCACTGTTGCTGTTTGCCGCCTTCTACAAGGGGCAGCTACTGCAATCCCCAAAAAACCTGCTGGGCGGCCTGTTGATTGGCCTGTTGGTGCCTATCGGCTGGTGGTTAACAGGTGTAGTGGGTGCAGATGACTTTAATCCCATGCGCCTGGCTTCCCTGACGTTTATTGCTCCGATTGCTGAAAGCCAGCAATACCTGATGTTATCCACCGGTACTCGTGCCAGTTTTGGCGTGGTACTGGTTGCCGGTGTTTTACTGGGTGCCGCATCCCGCGCGGTGCTGAGTGGTGAGTTTCACTGGCAAAGTTTTGAATCCAGTAAACAACTGCAGAGCAGTATTATCGGTGGTTTGCTGATGGGTGTAGGTGGTGTACTGGCACTGGGTTGCTCGTTTGGGCAAGCGTTGACTGGATTTTCCACACTTGCTCTGGCAAGCTTCCCGGCTTTATTCGGTATTCTGGCCGGTGCAGGGCTGGGTATCCGACGCCATCAAAGCTGAACAACATCACCACAACCCGGACTCAATCATGATCAAGCGCGCTCTCCAACACCTGCTGCCCATTCATCTCATCTGTGGTCTGGTGTTATTGGCTGTTTCCAGCAATTTGCTGGCAGCCCAATGGCAAAGTTTTGCTCCAGTACAACAAGCTCTGCAAGGCCGTCAACCTGCCACCCAGGGATTAACTCTGGATTTACCACTGGTATCGGAGGATGGATCTGCAGTGCCGCTATCGGTTGTTTTTACTGCAAAACTGCCAGAAGGTGACTCATTAAAATCCCTGCGGATTTTTTCCACCGGCAACCCCAACCCTGAGATTATTGATTTTGTTTTTCATGACCCACGGGTTGTGGCCGATTTGTCCACGCGTGTCCGCCTGAATGAAAGCCAGACGGTGATTGCCCTGGCAACCAGTCATGCTGGACACACCTGGATTACTGAACGGGAAGTGAGAGTCACCGTGAGCGGCTGCCTGATGCGCAGTGATGAACAAGCGGATGGCGGAATGCAAAACCCGCGTATAGCCCTACCCAGACGCTTACAGGCCAATCAGAATGCCGAAATTCGCACCCTGATCAACCACCCGATGGAAACCGGACTGCGCCGTAACAGTGAAGGGATGCTGTTGCCTCAGAACCTGATCAAAAGTCTGCGACTGACACTGGATCAACAACCGGCGATGGAAACCCGCTTTTACACCGGCACCTCTGCCAATCCTTATGTACGTCTGAATCTGAAGTTAACACAAAGCAGTAAAGCGGCCTTTATCTGGCAGGATCAACAGGGTCAGAGTCTGATTGAACAGAGGGATCTGAACCTGTGATTTTGCTTACAGGAAACAATCAGTTGATCGTTTCTGCAGATGCCGCACCGCGTTTACTGGTCGCTTCGATATAATCAACCAGATAGTTACGCGCTTCGGTATCCATCGGCTGGAAGCGTGTGGCTATCCGGATTTTGTCAATACGGGAAGGGTGCAGTGGGTCGGCTTCCAATCGAATCACCTGGCAAGGCATCGTGGCTGTTTTTTCTGTACCAGGCAAAAGCAGCTTGATCTGAACGCTGTCAAAAACCGTCACCTGCCGCATTCCCTCGTGATCCGCCAGCACCTGAATGCCTGACAGTGAAACATCAATCAGGTCAGCCTCAATCAAATCACCACTGGCAAACTTCATAAACACCTTCTGCCCACGTGCAGCGCGAATTCGTTCGGCATTACGCCGCTCCATGCGTCCACGCGCAAGAAACACTTTTTCTACCAGCTTTTTAGCCGTAAAAGGTTTGACCACAAAAGAAGTAGCGCCCAGCTGAACAGCAGTGACCAATGAATCCCGATCGCCTTTGGAGGTAATCATAATAAATGGCAAGTGCGCAGTGGCTGGATTATCCCGTACTGCTGCCAGCAGCTCATCACCAGCCATCACCGGCATTTCCCAGTCACAGAAGATCCAGTCGATATCAGGACGTTGCTTGAGCAGGCGTAATGCCTCCTGTCCGTCAGCAGCTTCAATTACTTCCTTGCAGAACAAGCGATCGCGCAGCACATTAATGATTGCTGTACGCGCTGTTGCTGAGTCATCTACCACTAGAACCACATCTTTATCGAGCATCTTCTTAACCCACGCAGGAGAGCATAATATTCTGTTAAGTTTAAGAGCATCTGAAAGCCCGTGATAGTCCATCAGATCACAAACTCGGATCACAAACTCGGATCACAGGTGCAAACTTTGATATAGTAAGGCAGTTACACCTTAACCATGACATTATTTTCACCCTGGAAAACTCCGGGTTACATGGAGACCCCTGGATGACAACGCCTTTTGCTTTTCGTATTTATGAAACCCACCGCTTTCTTAAAGCGGTACTTTCCAGCAGACAAGGCATCGGATTTTTATTCAGCCACCTGTTAAATACCCTGCTTCTGGCACTGGTGGTACTGCTGATCATCTCTCTGATGTTATTCGGACTCTTTGAGGGCATGATTCTGCGTCGGCGCACTCTGGTACTCAGCTTGGGTATGTTAAGCACCCTGTTGATTGTTGTGCCCATGGCCACCATGCCTTTTTTCTCTTTTAAGGATGTCATCAACCGCTGCGTCATTTTTTTCAGTCGCAAAGGGTTTTTTACCCACCTGAGTGAGCATGTGTTTTATCGTTTAACACTGGGCGGACACATCAACCTGCACCTGGCAACAGCTCACCGGGTACTGGCAGAAAAACACCGACTGATGGCACACAAAACGGAATCGACCAACAATGTCAGCCGCCAGCTGGCATTTTCACTGGGTCGATCCATTAGGGATGCAGTTAAAATTTCCAGGGAGCTGGTGAAAAGCGGGCGTTTAAAGGCCGACCAGAAGATTGTTGGTGCCACCTACGGTTTTTTATTTGGTGCTGCCAGCAGCAAACTTAAGTTGCAGCGCCATCAACCCAGCCTGATCACCCGCAGCATCAGCGGTATTTTCTACCGCTTTGGTGCATTACACGCCGTGTTTATGTATTTCATCATCCATGACAAGCTGCCGCCATCCTTTGATCCGGTTTATTTTATGTCAACCGTAGGTGATGTGGTCGGCAGCAAGGTCATTCATTAATCCAGCTTGAACTCATCCACCAGCTTTTCCAGGTGATCGGCCAGCTTCACCAGATCCTCACTGACTCGTGAGGATTTACTGGCATCCGCGGAGGTCTGCTGAGCGATGGTGCCAATGTGTGATACCTGAGCACTGACCCGCGCGGCAACCTCCTGCTGCTCATCTGCTGCAGTTGACATCTGGGCATTCAGGCTGCTGATGTTGGTCACTGCATCAGCAATCTGAGTCAGAGAGTTACCCACTCGCTCCACATCTGCAACACTTCTCTGGGCACCTTGTCCGGCTGTGTCCATCATCCGCACAGCACCCTTGGCCTCTTCCTGCAGACGATCAATGGTACGGCGCACTTCCTGGGTCGCTTCATGAGTACGGTTTGCCAGTGAGCGAACCTCATCAGCGACCACGGCAAAACCTCGGCCACTTTCACCGGCACGAGCCGCCTCAATTGCGGCATTTAATGCCAATAAATTGGTTTGCTCAGCAATACCGGTAATAATTTCCAGCACCTTACTCACATCATCACTGTATTCATCCAGCGCCTTGATCACAGCAGATGCTTTTTCAAGATGCTCGGTCAGCTGATGGATGCCAGAGATACTCTCCTGCGTCAGGGTACGACTGGAGCTGGCTTCATTATCAGCCTGTGATGATGCCTGATAGGTTCTTTGAGCATGCTCGCGCACTTCATTGGCACTGACCTGCATCTGTTCCATTGAGCTGGCCATCTGTTCCGATTCAGCTAACTGAGAGTCCACTGCACGCACCGTTTCATCCGCCACAGTGGCAATGGTGTAGGCAGAGGATTTCAGGGTACGGGTAGTGGATGCCACTTGTCGCAGGCTGGCAGAAAAGCGCTCCAGCATGGTGTTAAACGCAGCCGACAGAGTGCCAATTTCATCACGGCTTCTGACTGTATGAACCCGGATGCTTAGATCCGACTGTTCCTCAACCTGCTGCATGGCTTTGCGCAGGTAGCGCAAGGGGCGCAGGATGATTCGGTACAACACCCAGGAGATCAATAGCACACCAGCTATAAACAACAGCAGTTGCACACCACCCAGTTGCAGCAGATTCAGGTTGATACGACGATCCAAGTCAGCCAGTGAATAACTCAGGCGAATCACACCCAGCAACTGACCCTCACTGCCTACGTGGCAGGCTGTACAGTTGGTGCCACGATAATTCGACTGGTTAATCACGGGACGAAGCACTGTCAGTACCCGGCCCTGACTGGTGTTCTGAATCACCTGAATCGCTTCACCCGACAAGGCACGTCGATCCAATTCGTCTCGTGGCTGGTCAATATCCGCCCCCGGACCAAAAAACTGCCGTACCGGCTCGGCTCGCAGAACCCGCGCTTCAGTAATACCAGGCTGACTTAACACCTTTTCACGATGCACTTCACGAAACTGTGCCAGAGTACCGGTCAGCATCATAATATTCAGAGTGTCCAGATAGCTGTCAGTCATATCTCTGACGTTCTGCTCCATGGCTTCTTCAACCATGGCTCGCTCACTGCGAATGGTGAAAAGCATTGAAACAACCATCACCACCAGCAACACACTCAAGAGCACCGCGTTTACTTTGGTCTGGATGGAGGTATCCGCAAACCACTTGTTCATTCAGTTTCTCCGCCTAGTGCCTAGCATAAACGCCAGACCACGACATAAAGGTTACATGATCTTTTATTTAGAAGAGCAAGTCCATGATACAGGTCGGTAAAACATATTAGAGCGACAGCTTTTCCGCCACAAAATCTGTATCTTTATCACCACGGCCAGAAAGATTGATCAGCACTGAAACATCTGATCCTAACCTGTGATTCAGCCACCTCCAATAGCCAGCGAGAACAATTTGTATCTGCTGGCTCAAGAAAAGCCTTACATCAGGAGCACTTAAATGCCTGCATCCACCTTTACACAAAATCACCAGCCTGAGCCATTAACTGCCAAACTGGAAACAAACTGGTCTTTCTGGCGAGTGAAAACACCGGCCTGCTGGTATCTTTATGCGGTGCAACCGGATCAAGCCTTGCACCTGGGGGCTTTTAATGATCCCGGCAGCCTGGCTGTTCAACAACTGCGTTTTCTTGAAACCCCTAAAGCCACGGTCTTACTGCCACTGGACAGTGAGCAAGTAAACCTATGGCTGGAACACCCACAGGAGCAGACTGCCCCTCGATTTACCGGACAGCTGGGCAGCGCCTGGAGTGGTTATGGCATCAAAGCGATTGATGCTGCACAGGTGGAGGTGATTTATGCCGCAGACCTGCGGCACGAATGGATGGGTGTTTTCAGCGAACCAGAAGCCTTTGCCGCCATTGAGCTGCATTATGACCGGCGGCGTAATCGTTGCCTGATCTGCTAAAACAGCTCAATCACTGTAAATAAGCCCGGCATCTTTATAAGCAGCCAGGCTGCCCGGCTCCAGATCATCAAAACGCGTAAATCGACCAGTGAACAGCAGATGCACACTGCCCACCGGGCCGTTACGTTGTTTGCCGATCACAATTTCCGCCAACCCTTTATTACCTTCTTTTTCCGGGTAATACACCTCATCCCGGTACACAAAAGCAATCACGTCTGCATCCTGCTCAATCGCACCGGATTCACGTAGATCCGACATAATCGGGCGTTTGTTGGTGCGCTGCTCCAGGCCTCGATTCAGCTGTGACAAGGCCACAACCGGGCAACGAAATTCTTTCGCCAGCGCTTTTAACGAACGGGAAATCTCGGAAATCTCAGCGGTGCGGTTTTCGCTGTTGCCGGGCACACGCATCAGCTGCAGGTAATCCACCATCACCAGTGCTACATCACCATTTTCCTTGGCAATACGTCGGGTGCGGGTACGTAGATCATTAGGTGACAGGCCGGGGGTATCATCAATATACAGCTTTTTGTCTTTTAACAAAGCCAGGGTGGAGCTGATGCGATCCCAGTCCTGATCCACCAACTGCCCGGTACGCACCTTGGTTTGATCCACCTGCCCCAAGGATGAAAACATACGCATCAACAGCTGTTCTGCTGGCATCTCCATGGAAAAAACCAGTACCGCTTTATCGGTTGCCATCAGGGCATTTTCCACCAGATTCATGGCAAAGGTGGTTTTACCCATGGAGGGACGACCGGCAATAATCACCAGATCTGAGGGCTGTAGACCCGACGTCATTTCATCCAGATCCTTGAAGCCAGTGGTCAGGCCGGTAATACCGGAAGCACTCAGATCCAGTGTCTCCAGCTTCTCCAGCAGCACTGCTGCAACATCATTAATATTACGAGGGCCACCAAATTTCGGGCGCTCCTCGGCAATGGTAAACACTTCCCGCTCGGCTTCGTTCAGCAGCTCATCGGAAGTTCGACCTTCCGGGTTGTAGGCGGAATCAGCAATACGCCGTGCTGCTTGAATCAGTTTGCGCCGCACGGAGCGTTCGCGCACGATCTGAGCATAGGCCAGAATGTTACTGGTGGAGGGCGTATTACGCGCCAGTTCGATCAGATAAGGATCACCACCCACCTTGTCCAATAACTCGTGGGAGCGCAATTCAGCAGACAGAATCACCGGATCAAAGGGTGAGCTGCGCTTTGCCAGTTCCAGCATGATACTGAAGATATACTGATGGCCTGGTCGGTAAAAATCAGCCTCCACCAGCATTTCGGCCACCGCATCCAGGGAGGCATTATCAATCATCAAGCCCCCCAGCACAGATTGCTCAGCCTCCAGAGAATAAGGCGGCAGTTTTACTGCTGCGGCTTCTTTGTCATCACTGAAACGTGCGTCATCCATCATCAAGCCTCAAGCTTTAAACCCAAAAAAAAGGCACAGGTTAAGCCCCTGTGCCTTGATCAGAACCGGGGCCGGTGATTCACCGGTTCGGCTCAGTGTACTGCAGAAAACTTATTCGGCAACAATCGCCACACGCAGTACAGCTTCAACTTCAGTGTGCAGGTGAACCTGAATCTCGAATTCACCAATGTGACGCAGCGGGCCGTTCGGCAGACGCACTTCACTTTTGTTCAGCTCAACGCCGGCAGCAGTGGTTGCTTCAGCCAGGTCACGACCACCAATAGAACCAAACAGCTTGCCTTCATCACCCGCTTTGGAAGCGATGGTGACACGCTCCAGTGCTTCCAGTTTCTCTTTACGAGCCTGGGCAGCAGCCAGACGCTCAGCAGAAGCCGCTTCCAGCTCAGCGCGACGCTGTTGGAAAGCTTCACGGTTCTCAGCTGTTGCAGGAACAGCTTTGCCTTGTGGAATCAGAAAGTTACGGCCATAACCGTTTTTTACGTTAACTTCCTGACCCAGTGCACCCAGTTTGCTGATTTTTTCGAGCAGAATAACTTGCATTTTTACATCCTCAAGACGTTAGGCCTCACCATCCCCATCCTGCGGAGGAGGGGGCGGAGGAGCCAGTCGGTGACGAAAGTTCATCAGACTGTCCGCCAGGGCGATCAGTACGAGCAGAACACTCATGTAGGGCTGGGCAAACAGCAACGAGACATACAACAGACCCAGCCAGAAGCTGTTGTATTTTTTAATACCAAATACCCCGTGAACCAGTGCAACACCAGCCACAAGATGAGGAACCAGCAGCACAGGAATCACCGGCATTAACCAGGACTGACCAGCAGCAACCAATACCAGAACCACAGGGAGCAACAATCCAGACCAGGCAGGTAATCTGATGGAATGAAATTCCCGCTGAAAACCACCGGGGTTGTACAGCAGACTTTGCCACCAGCGCGCCAGCAGCACACTGCCCAGCACCATCAATAACTGCAAGGAGGTAATGGCACCATTCAGCAGCAGATCAAGCATCACCACCAGTCGCTGCATATCTGCAGCACCCAGTTCGAATTGCTCAGTCATGCCCTGGTGTTCCATCAGTGCCGTAACCAGAGTATTCATCAACTCCGGTGGCAACCACTTCAGGGTCAGTGCTACAACAGCAGCCAGCAAAGCACCCACCAGCAATAACTGGCTCCAGGCCTTACCTTCACGCAGGAAATCGGCCAGCAAAGCTGAACCAACCAGCGCCAGCAGCACATCAGGGCTGTCCATTGCCAGCCAGTAATACAAACCGGGCAAGCAGGCAGCCAGCAGCACTTTTAAACCATGACTACGCCCTGCATACAGCCAGACCAGCGCCACTATGGCACCGCTGAACAGCGTCAGGAACGGAATCATGGAGGTTACCACGGCAGAACCTATGGCTCTACCGGGGCTTTTCATTACGAACTCTGCAATTGCACGCATAATATCAGGGTCAGACCTGCTGACCCTTCAACTTATTCGTGGCTGTCAGAGAAAGGCAGCAGCGCCAGGAAACGGGCACGCTTGATAGCAGTAGACAGCTGACGCTGATACTTGGCTTTGGTGCCAGTGATACGGCTGGGAACAATCTTGCCGGTTTCAGTGACATAGCCTTTCAGCAGATCCAGATCTTTATAATCGATCTGTTCGATGCCTTCAGCTGTAAAGCGGCAGAACTTACGGCGACGGAAAAAACGAGCCATGGTGATTCTCCTGATTTTAAAAGTTATTCGGCGTCTTCAGAATCGTTGTCAGACTGCTCATCGCGGTCATCTTCACGATCTTCACGATCATCGCGGTCATCACGACGACGATCTTCGCGGGACTCAGTGCTCTTCATGGGAGAAGGCTCAGTCACTGCTTCGTTCATACGAATAATCAGGTTACGGATCACGGCATCGTTGTAGCGGAAGATTTCTTCCAGCTCACTGACTACGTTTTCCGGGCACTCAATGTTCATCAGAACATAATGAGCCTTGGTGATTTTGTTGATCGGGTAAGCCAGGTGACGGCGACCCCAGTCTTCCATGCGGTGCACGGCGCCCTGGTTTTCAGTCACCAGAGTGGTGTAACGCTCGACCATTGCAGGAACCTGCTCGCTCTGGTCAGGGTGAACCATAAAAATAACTTCATAATGACGCATTGAATGCTCCTTACGGATTAACAGCCTTTTAATCGGTGATTCAAACCGATATAAAAAGCAAGGAGGAAACTGCAAATTCTAACAAGAGCGATCTTTTAACAAGAATCAGCCTGCCAGTGCCTGAGCCAATTTCCGACAACTACCCAAGCAAGCGCGGGATTTTACCCGCTTCACTGCTTGCAGTGCAAGTTTTAAAGCCGCTGGCGTACGGCCTCATACAGGGCAATACCACTGGCAACCGACACATTCAGACTGGATACTTCACCAGCCATTGGCAAACGCACCAGCTCATCACAGTGCTCACGGGTCAGACGACGCATTCCGCGACCCTCTGCACCCATCACCAGTGCCACCGAGCGGGTCAGATCCACCTGATAAATCAGTTGTTCAGCCTCACCTGCCGTGCCCAGCACCCACACCCCATAATCACGCAGACTGCGCAGGGTTCTGGACAGGTTAGTCACCTGGATCAGCGGCAACACCTCCGCGGCACCACAGGCCACCTTGCGTACAGTCGGACTCAGCCCCGCAGACTTATCACGCGGTACAATCACCGCAGCGGCTCCGGCTGCATCAGCAGAACGCAGGCAAGCACCCAGATTATGCGGATCAGTAACCCCATCCAGCACCAGTAGCAGCGGTGGCTTTTCTGCCTTTTCCAGCAACTGCTCCAGATCGGTTTCACTACCGGCCTGACGTGGATGCACCCAGGCAACCACACCTTGATGCACACCGTCTGTTTCCCGATCCAGAGTTTCACGGGGCTGGACTTCGATTTTGATATTTGCTGCCTGAGCCGCTTCCACCAACTCTTGCATACGGGCATCATCCCGCCCTTGCTGCACCCAGATGTAGGCAATATGCTTTGCCCGGTGGCGTATCAGGCTGGTTACGGCGTGAAAGCCAAATACACCGGCCAGACTATGGGTTGCTTCTATTTTTGGTTTGCGCGGTTTTTTATTCATGCTGCTTCTTTATTCAGCCTTGTTCTTGCGAGCCCGTTCTTTTTTGCCGGGGCGCTTTTTACGTTTTTTACTGCTCTTTTTCTTGCCATCATCTTTGGAAACAACCACCGCTTTAGCAGCCGCTTTTTTAGCGCCGGACTTTTTCTTCTTTTTCTTGCGCTTGGCCTCGGTCTCTGGCTGCACTTCTACCGTCATTACCGGCGGCTTAACTTTTTCGCTCTGTTCAGCCACCTGGCTGGCAGAAGGACGCGTTACACCACCGCGACGCGCAACGGGTGCCGAACGCTTGCGTGGAGCCCGCGTCGGTTTTGCCAGGCTCTCGGTTAAATCAAAGTCGATCTTGCGTTCATCCAGGTTAACGCGGGATACAATAATTTCCACACGATCACCCAAACGCCAGCTGCGACCGCTGCGCTCACCCTTCAAACGCTGCTTTTGTGGCTCAAAGTGATAATAATCACCCGGCAGAGAACTGATATGCACCAAGCCCTCCACAAAAAACTCATCCAGCTCGACAAACAGACCAAAACCCACTACCGAACTGACACGACCAGTGAACACTTCACCCAGATGGGCAGAAAGGAATTCACACTTTAGCCAATCAGTGACATCCCGCACGGCTTCATCCGCACGGCGCTCTGCCATAGAACAATGTTCACCCAGCTCCAGCATTTGCTGTGGGCTGTAGGGCAACCATTTTTCCAGCTTCTCGGTGGGGGTGGTGTCCACCCGCTGCACATGGGCTGTTTCACGACCACTGCGAACCAGGCCACGAATAGCACGATGCACCAGCAAATCAGGATAACGGCGAATCGGTGAAGTGAAGTGGGCATAAGCCGGATAAGCTAAACCAAAATGCCCTTCATTCACCGGAGTATAAACAGCCTGACGCATGGAGCGCAGCATCATGGTCTGAATCACCTCGGAATCTGGTCGACCACGGATTTTGCTGAACACTTCCTGATAATCCTGCGGCGTGGGTTTATCACCCCCTTCCAGCACAATACCCAGCTCACCTAAGAATGCTCGCAGACTTTCGAGGCGTTCCGCTTTTGGCCCTTCATGCACCCGGTACAAACCGGCCAGCTTATGTTTCTCCAGAAAACGTGCTGTTGCCACGTTGGCACTTAACATGCACTCTTCAATAATCTTGTGAGCATCGTTACGCACCACCGGCACAATTTTTTCGATCTTTTTATCCGCACCAAACACAATACGCGTTTCGCGGGTTTCAAAGTCAATGGCGCCGCGCTCATCACGGGCTGCACGTAACGCCTTGTACAAAGCATGTAACTGCTGCAGCGGGTTGATCAATGCTGGATAACGATCTTTCAATTCCTTCGCCATCTGTCCTTCTGGCTCATCCAGCAATGCACCCACCTGGGTATAAGTCAGACGCGCCTTGGAGTTCATCACCCCTTCAAAAAACTGGTAACGGGTTAAAGCACCCGTTTTGCTGATGTTCATCTCACAGACCATACACAAACGATCAATATGAGGATTTAACGAACACAGGCCATTGGACAAGGCCTCTGGCAGCATCGGAATCACCCGACCGGGGAAATACACCGAAGTGGCACGTTTTTGTGCCTCATGATCCAGCGGTGAATTCACCGTGACATAGTGGGAAACATCCGCAATCGCCACCCAAAGCTTCCAGCCGCCATTGTGGTTTTTTTCACAATACACCGCATCATCAAAATCCTTGGCATCTTCACCATCAATAGTGACCAGCGGCAGCTTGCGTAAATCCACTCGGTGCAGCTTATCCGCGTCAGCTACTTCACTGCTGAGTTTTTTAGCCTGCTGGGCAACCGGTGCAGGCCATTCAAATGGCAGGTTGTAACTGCGCAGTGCTACTTCGATCTCCATACCGGCAGCCATAAAATCACCCAGCACTTCAGTGATTTTACCCACCACCATACGGCGTGGGCCGGGATGCTCCAGAATTTCGACCTGAACAATTTCACCCTCGCGTGCGCCACCCATTTGATCCGGTGGAATCAGCACTTCATGGTGCAGAGAGGTGTTTTCCGGGATCACTACAGCAAAACCGCCTGGCTGAAACTTCAGACGACCAACCAGCTGGGTCACACCCCGCTCCAGAATCTCAACAATCACCCCTTCACGGCGGCCACGTTGATCGGTACCCATTTCGCGTACCAGCACCAGATCACCATCCCACACCTTGGCCAGCTGCTTGTTGTGCAGGTAAAGATCGCCACCGCCACCTTCTGGCACCAAAAAGCCAAAACCATCACGGTGCGCCTGTACCCGGCCCTTAATCAAATCCAGTTTATCAATCAAGGCATAAGCGCGGCGGCGGTTAACCAGCAACTGACCATCCCGCTCCATGGCAATTAATCTGCGACGCAGGGCTTCTATCGAGGTTTCATCCGACATGTCATAAGCACGGCACAACTGCTCATGGGTCATCGGGCGACCGGCATCTTCCAGGCATTCCAGAATGTATTCACGACTGGGAACCGGATGTTCGTATTTTCCTGCCTCACGATTGGCATAGGGGTCTTTATCAAGTGACCAGATGGCTGGCATAAATGTAAATCCTTCTAAATTGAGTGGTTGCAAAAACCTGCATTCAAGCAGTTTAACACGTTGCCACAAGGCTGCCCGAATAAGCGTTTGAAAAATTTTCAAGAAAACACTTGCCAGACAACCTGGAGTCTGTAGAATACGCCTCCGTTGGGATGCCCAGATGGCGGAATTGGTAGACGCGCTGGTTTCAGGTATCAGTGATCGAAAGGTCGTGGAAGTTCGAGTCTTCTTCTGGGCACCATCTCAACAAACAGCACTGCAGCACTTCTTGCCCAGGTGGCGGAATTGGTAGACGCGCTGGTTTCAGGTATCAGTGATCGAAAGGTCGTGGA
>NZ_JACUUA010000316.1 GCF_014859565.1 Marinospirillum sp.
AATGAGTGATGGTGCTGCTGATCGGTTGGTTGCCAACGATGGTTCAAAGGTTTCTTCACAAATCAGCGGCTGGTTGCATGATTTACGGCAGGGCAAACTCAAGCGCAGAGCGCTCACCCGTTTATTTTACTCAGATGCCTTTACACAAGGAACCACAGGTGACGATGCCAGCCTGGCCCTTGCTGCCAGTGGTTTTGTTCATGCCGAGGGATAAACCCTTCACCTACAGCCAAGGATAAAACATCTTGAATCTACCCAGAAAATGCAAATCGATTGGTAGATTCAAGCTGGTCGTACTGAATTTTTTTCGGCATGATACCTGTTATGGCTGCAACACGCCCTGTCGAAGTTATCCGTGGTTTTTGATAAATCCCTCATCGCAACCAAGTAGGTGGTATTTTTTATGGAGTATGTCTGTTCATTGGACGGTACAAATGCTTATGTCAACATCACCCATCTAGATGCGACCGATCCCCTCCCTCACCTGGTTGGCTTAGAAAAACAACTTGGAGAGCAGGGTGTCAAGCAGTTGCAGCTGGAGTTTACATCCAGCTTACCACCACCATTTGACCGCTTGGAAAAACTCGGATTTCAACAAAGTGCCAGCAGCACACAGACCTATCAGAAACAGGTTCATTATCAACGCGCTGTTCGGTTTTCAATCACAGAAAAATGTAACTATGCCTGCTTTTTCTGTCACGAAGAAGGCATGGAAATGACGAAAAAGCGCCAAGAAGCAGAAATGGATGCTCTTTTTAATGCTATTCGCCAGTTTGCAGTACTCGATTTTCAGGATTTTACTTTTACCGGAGGTGAGCCTCTTCTTAATCCTAGGAAAATTTTTGCTTGTTTGGATTTCATGGAATCCATCAACTATCTGCCAGAAATCACATTTGTATCAAACGGTTTAGCCATTACGGATAAACTACTAAGCCGTTTGAAAACATATCCCGGTAAAATTCGGTTTAATATTTCCATGCATAGCCTAGAGGAAACTGCCTACAACCGAATTGTTCAGGATATCCAAAAGCCTGATAAGCCCTTGAAGCACGACGAGTACAACCACGTAAAATCCAATCTGGAAAAGCTCCACTCGGCAAACATTCCATTCAAACTGAATATTGTACTGCTTAAAGACCTGAATACCTCAGATGAAGCGATACAAGCAATGATTGATTATGCTCTGAATCTGGGTGCGACACGCCTTAAGTTCTTGGAGCTGCTTTTAACACCAGAGCTTAATCATCTATATGGTTATTTTTATCGTTTGCAAGCATTAAAAGATCGACTGGCCGATCGACTTTCTCTGGTAGAGCGTAGCTTTAAACGTGATGTTTACCGCTTCGCTGACACACCACTTTTGCTTGAATTCCAGGAATGCACCTGTGCGCGTGGCTGTAACACCTGCCCTGTCAACAGAGCAGCAAACTTCACAGCAGAACTGAAGCTTTTCCCTTGCTTTCTTCACCCAGAAGATGACTACGATTTAACGCAAATGCCTTTGAGTGAAGCACTGAAGTTAGGTGAGCAAAAAATTCAGAAAATGGCGGATTATTTCGGTGACAATAGCCCGATCATTATCAGAGACCATTATCTAACCCAGCAAGAGACTTTTTTCTACTATTACGCACCTTCTGATGTCATCACTGAATTAAAACGACGCTGGTCGCTTGATACAAGACTGGAACGTCGCAGGGACTTTGAAGAGCACTACTTGTCACAGCGAAGTCTTGCCGGTGAGGATTTTTCACAGATTCATAAGTTAACGCTAAACAGTTATGACCAACATGCTCTGGAAATTGAACAGTCACATCAGGTATGTCAGAAAGGCAGTGGCCAGATTATCACGCACTTTCACTGCGATGGCAGAAAAGTACAGGATATGGAAAAGCAGCTGGAGCAACTGAAACAGCAAGGTCTTTCGCCGTTACTCTCATTGAACTGGACAATCCATTTCTATCGTGAATCAGCAGAACGAGAAGTAGAAGCACCGCAGGAACTGAGCATCAGCTTTAATCCTGAAAGCGGCCTATATTTCTTACGCTCCAGTGAACCTTTACAGCACGAGTCGCTGGATTTGCGTCCCCTTGACCGACCTTTACCTCTGTTTGTCAGCCAGAGGCTGAGACTGCTGTAACCTCTGCTGACTCAGTCAGCAGTATCACTAACCAAGCCACCGCTTGCAGATTTGTGTCGCTTTGATCTGGTGCTCTTCCTTGATATGTGCTGCCACAGTCACCACTGCAGCAGCAATGACTGCAGCATCATCCATATAGCCGATAACAGGTATCACATCAGGTATCAGATCCAAGGGTGAAATAAAGTACCCTAATGCACCGTAGATCACAGTCTTTGCCCAAACTGGCGTATCTTTATCGGCAGCAGCATAGTAGAGCTCCAAGCTTGGCTTGAGTACCTTTTGGCCAGCTTTGCGAGCAACACGACCCACCTTACTCCAGAACCCCTGATCTGAATAGTCAGCAGCAAACGATGCACCTACAGCATTAAGCTCCTCACTGGACATCTGATTGACTGAATCTGGCTTTTGCATGGTGTTCTCCTTGAGGCTTCTGTGTGATGCGCACATTATCTAACTTGTTACACCATTAAATCACACACCATAAATTTTTGAGCAGTCACAGCTCTACCTGAAGGATTTCATACTGACCAAGGCCAAAGCTGGTATTTTTGCCCAAGTGAGTATATTGCCCCAGCCACAGGTGCATAAGCCATGGGGTTAGATTACCTTCAAGGCTAACTGTGCCAATCAACCCATCCATCGGCATGGATGCTCCCTGTCGAGATGAATAGCGATGCCACTTGTGAACCGTTCCGTCAAATTGTAAATGCATCAGAGGATCCAGTGGCGGCATATCAACCAGAGTTTCAAGATAAGCCAATGAATACAGGTGTATTTTTCGATGCAGATTACGTAACAAATGGGCTGCATCCAGGGTTTCGCTATTGCAGTAACTGCCTTGTCGGCTAATTCGAGTTGGAGTCGTCATTTGCAGCACTACCCTGCCAGCCTCCTGAATCTGTGGGAGGCACAGTGGTGTCTGCTGGTGTTCTTGGACACCCGGCTGGTCTTCTGAAAAAACTTTTAGCCATTCATTCATACCTATCTCATACTCAACCCTTACCAGTTTTGCTCTTTTTTTCCCAGCACCAAAACCGACAGATCCCGCACGAATCCAA
>NZ_JACUUA010000317.1 GCF_014859565.1 Marinospirillum sp.
CGGCTGGAAGGGTGTCACCTTTGCTGGTCAGGCACTGACAGCAAAGTCTTAAACGCAGCTCCGGGACTCAAAACACCTCAGCGCCATCGGTGTATTCTTGAAGCTCCTTGTCCTGTTTGCCTTCTTGCATAAAATCATCCGGCAGACTGACCAGCAGATCAAACGCCCTGCCCAGATTTCGGGGGCAGGGTTTAAGAGTCAGCTTCGCATCCAGTCGATTTTTTCTGGGTGCCTTGGCTGCCTGACTGCTACCCGACATCAAATTTCCCGCGGCCATCACTCACCTCCAAATGAAACCGCCGAAAACAGCTTGCTGCTATCCTATCCCTTCAATAGTATTCTGAACAGAACTGAAATCACACCACAAGGATTGTCATTCATCATGGCCTTACCGATTAGAACATTACGCAGTCGTGCCCACCAGTTTGTTAAAGATTATGCCGATGCAGTGAAAGAAAACGCCGAATCCCAAAGTTTTCTGAATGACTTTTTTGCCATTTTTGACATCAAGCGCCGCAGCGTTGCTACCTATGAGTTAGCAATTAAAACAGGTGGTGATGCAGGAACCAAAAGAGCCGACCTGCTATGGCCGGGTACACTGCTGGTGGAGATGAAATCCGCTGGGCAGGACTTGGATAAAGCTTTTAGCCAGGCTGTAGATTATTTGAAACGGCTGGATCAACAGGATCTGCCTGCATACATTCTGGTGTGTGATCTCCAGCACTTCCGCCTGCATCATCTTGAAAGTGGTGAAGACCATCAATTCCCACTGGCTGACCTGCCCGATCAGCTGGATCTGTTTGGTTTTATGCACGGCAAGGCGATGCAGAATATCACCGAGTTTGAGCTGAACGAAAAAGCAGCACTGCTTTTGGGTGAGCTGCATGACAGCCTGCAGTACAGCGGTTACGAAGGCCATGCGCTGCAGGTCTTTATGGTTCGGGTGCTGTTTTGCATGTTCGCCGAAGATACCGGCGTTTTTGACCCGCGCCAGTTTGTGCAATACCTGCTCAACTTTACCCGTGAAGATGGCTCTGATACTGAGCTGCACCTGCAAAAACTTTTTCAGATTCTGGATACGCCGGAAGACAAGCGCAGCAAGGTTTTAACAGAGGAACAGGCGGCTTTCCCTTATGTAAACGGCCAGCTGTTTAAAGAACGCATCGACATGCCCAGCTTTAATGCTGAAATGCGTGAAATGTTGATTAGCTGCTGTTACTTTAACTGGAAAGAGATCAGCCCCGCCGTTTTCGGCAGCCTGTTCCAAAGCATTATGGATAAGCAGGCACGGCGTAATCTGGGAGCACATTACACCAGCGAACAAAACATCCTGAAAGTGATTGGCCCGCTGTTTCTGGATGACCTGCAAGAAGAGCTGGAAAAAATTCTGCAACACAAAGTAAAAAACACCCGCGATAAACGGCTGATGGACTTTGCCGAAAAATTACGACACCTGAAGGTGCTTGATCCCGCCTGTGGTTGTGGCAACTTTCTGATTGTCACCTACCGCGAGCTGCGCCGTCTTGAGCTGAAACTGATGGAAGCTCAGGCGAAAGGCTCCAAAGCATTGGGTTTTGAAATACAGCCGCAGATCCCGCTGGATAATTTTTATGGCATTGAGCTGGACGAATGGCCTGCACAGATAGCGCAGGTCGCCATGTGGCTGACCCAGCACCAGATGAATGTGGAATTTGCCAAAAGCTTTGGTGAAGAACCGGATCTGCTGCCACTGAAAGAACATGCACACATTCATAATGCCAATGCACTAACGCTGGATTGGAGCGAGGTTGTTTCGCCAAAGGAACTCAGCTATATCATCGGCAACCCGCCATTTGTAGATCGTAAAGAAAGATCCAAATCTCAGATAGAAGACCAAAAGAAAGTTATAGGACATTTAAAGTCACAAGGCATATTGGATTTTGTTTCAAACTGGTTTTATAAATCAGCTATTTTTTGCAAAGAAACCAATATATCGACAGCCTTCATATCGACAAACTCAATATGCATGGGTGAGCAAGTAGGCGCTTTATGGAATCCTATTTTAGGCATGGGGGCTTCGATAATATTTGCACACAGAACATTTAAATGGAGCAATGACGCAAAAGCAAATGCATCTGTTTATTGCGTTGTTGTGGGCTTCTCATTTAATGAATGCAAAAATAAAAAAATTTATAAATACAGTAGCCCAACCTCAGAGCCAGAAGAGGTTTTAGTTGATAGAATAAATCCATATCTGGTTGATTCACACGAGGTGGCTTTGGTAAGCATGAGCAGCCCTTTGAATGTGAAAAACAAAATGATTGAGGGCATTACTCCGCTCGACAATGGCATATTAACCTTTGACTCACATGAAAAGAATGCGATATTAGCCAAAGAGCCAGAGCTGGATAAATACATAAAGAAATGGATTACTGGCCATGACTACATCAATAATAAATTCAAGTACTGCTTCTGGCTAGTCGATGCACCACCAAGCTTAATAAGAAAATCTACTGCCTTGAGAGATAGGATAAAAAAAGTAAAGGAGTTCAGGGAATCAAGTAAATCAAGCCAAAAGTTTGCTGAGACACCGCATTTGTTCAGAGAAAAAAATTTCCCTGAAGAATTTGTCATTATTCCAAAAACAAGCTCCCAATATAGACAATATATCCCCATTGGCTTTTTGGAAGGAGTTATTGCTTCAAGTGCTGTTTTGATTTTACCTGAAGCAAATAAATATGAATTTGGCGTGCTGACCAGTCAAATGCATATGGACTGGATGCGTACAGTTGCAGGTCGCCTGAAAAGCGATTATCGCTATTCTGCCACGCTGGTTTACAACAACTTCCCCTGGCCGAATGCGACCGATAAACAAAAGCAGCAAATTGAAACCCTGGCGCAGGCGGTGCTGGATGCTCGGCAGGTCGAGTTTGATAAAGACCCGGAAACCTCATTAGCCGATCTTTACGACCCAGATCTGATGCCTGCCAACCTGAGAAAAGCACACACAAAACTCGATAAAGCTGTTGATACCCTGTACCAGCCGAAAGGCTTTAAATCCCCAATGGAACGGGTGCAGCACCTGTTTAAACTTTATGCAAAAGCTACCGCAGCAATTTGAGTTATATACGTGGTGACTCCTGCAAACGCAAACCTCCCATCAGCAATCCCAGCCAGCCCACTAAAAACGCCATCCCGCCCAGCGGGGTGA
>NZ_JACUUA010000318.1 GCF_014859565.1 Marinospirillum sp.
TCGTCAGCAAAGTGCTCTGGAGCACTGGCTTTTGAACAAAGGACTCTTGTTGCTCACTGCCAGCGCTGGAGATCAGCAGTCGTTATTGGCTGAAATCCATCACAAGGAACAACACCAACAACTGCCACTGGCATCCGTTGAACAGGCACCGAGGTTGATTCTGCAACATCTCAGAGAAGCAGGAATCATCTAAACAGCAGAACCGGGCAGGCACTACCCACCTGTCCGGTTGCCTTGTATTCAGCTCAGTTCCTCTTCTGCCCTGTAGTCCAGCACCCGCGTATAATTGATTTCAATCCAGTCAGCCAGCTGCTGTACTTGTACAGCAACCTCCTGCCCCATCTCGGTCAGACTGTATTCCACATGTGGTGGCACCACCGGGTAAGCCACTCGTTGTACAAAACCATCCTGCTCCAGATTCTGCAGGGTCTGCGCCAGCATTCTTTCACTGACACCACCAATTTTGCGGCGCAGCTCGCTAAAACGGTGTGTGCCCTGCAGCAATGCCACAAAAACCAGCACACCCCAGCGACTGGTCACATGGTTTAACACCTGCCGGGAAGGACAACGCTCAGCAAAAAGTTCACCCCGATCCATTCTTGCAGTCAAACGCTTGTTGTCCATATTTTCTGCCTGATCACCCGAGTCTATCTCAGTCATCATCACTTACCTTTTTGTACGTACTTACTTTTAATTAGCACTGATGCTAGTGTACCCGAGTCGTCCAAAAACATCAGGAGAAATATCAATGATTCTTGTCACCGGAGCATCAGGCCAACTGGGTCAACTGGTTATTCAACAACTGCTGACTGAAGTCAGCCAGGATCAAATCCTTGCCGGAGTTCGTGATCCCAGCAAGGCCGAACAGCTTGTTAAACTGGGTATTAGTGTCCGCCAAGTGGATTATGATCAACCGGCCACTCTCAACAAAGCTTTTGAGGGTGTCGAACGGCTGCTGTTGATCTCATCAAGCGCCATTGGTCAGCGGATTGACCAGCACCGTAATGTTATTGAAGCAGCCAGCAAGGCCGGTGTTCAGCTACTGGCTTATACCAGCCTGCTGCATGCTGATACCTCTCCGTTGGCACTGGCCGAAGAACACCGTGCTACTGAAGCCCTGTTGCAGGTATCTGGGCTGAATACACTGGTATTACGCAACGGCTGGTATACCGAAAACTATACCGGTGGACTTGCTGCCGCTCTGGCTCATGGCAAGTTGCTGGGATGTGCCGGTGAAGGTCGCATTGCTTCAGCCAGCCGTGCCGATTATGCCGCAGCAGCAGCCAAAGCCCTGACCGGTGAGTTACCACAAGGCAGCAGAACTTATGAGCTGGCTGGAGATACTGCTTACACCCTAGCCGAGCTGGCTACTGAAGTGAGTCGTCAGACAGGTCAAAACATCAGTTATCAGAATCTGTCTGAAGCAGACTATTGTGACGCATTGATTCAGGTAGGTTTGCCACCGGCTTTTGCCGGGCTGCTGGCCGACTCGGATACCGGTGCCGCCAAAGGGGGACTGTTTGATGACAGCCATCAGCTTAGCCAGTTGATCGGTCGCCCCACCACCTCACTGCAAGCAGCGGTTACCGAAGCTCTGAATGTAGTGGTTCAATGAGCACTGACTCGGCCAGGGTCAAGGTTCTTTCTAACCATTAGGTGGGTGAAAAAGCATCTAAAAGCTCGGCATTAGTTGGGTATTTCTTCAATAACTCAAGCAACTTCTGCGCGCCTGCTACCGGCTCAAGGGTTGTTAAAGTGCGACGAAATGCCCTTACTTTTTCTATATCTCTTGCATCAATCAAAAGCTCTTCCCGACGGGTGCTGCTTTTGGCAATATCGATCGCAGGGAAAATCCGTTGATTTGCCACTTCCCGGGATAACACAATTTCCATATTGCCCGTACCTTTGAACTCCTCGAAAATCACCTGATCCATACGGCTTCCCGTGTCCACCAGCACGGTGGCGAGAATGGTGAGCGACCCGCCGTTTTCGATCTTTCTCGCAGCACCAAACAGTTTTCGTGGTATTTCCATCGCTCGGCTATCCAGTCCACCCGACATGGTGCGACCATTGCCCCGCTGCTCGGCATTATGAACTCGCGAGAGTCGCGTAAGAGAATCAATCACAATCATCACATTGTGACCGTCACCTGCTTGCTTACGCGCCGTCTCAAGCAGCTTATCTGCCACCCTGGCATGTTGTGTGTAATTTTCGTCTGAAGACGATGCATGTACTTCTGCCGAAACACTGCGCTTAAAATCTGTCACTTCTTCAGGGCGCTCATCAATCAGCAAGGCATACAGCTTTATATCAGGATAAGCTGCTGCCACGGCCTGACAGATATGCTTTAACATCGTCGTTTTGCCAGAGCCTGGCGGTGCAACAATCAACCCGCGCTGACCCATCCCAATGGGCGTAATCAAATCCATCGCTCGCACAGTAGGCTGCCTGGAACCAGGCTCTAAATAAATGCGTGGGGAAGGATGAATAGCAACGCCATTTAAAAAACGTTTTTCAGGATCATTAGAGAATTGATCTTCAACTTCGTCGGCGAGCTTGGAATCTATGTCTCTTTTAGCCTTCAAACCTAGTATTTTTCTAGCCATAATATTAATGTATCGCCTTGAATAACCTGAATTTATAGTGCGTTGAACTTATAGAATACTGCATCATAGACCAGCCAACAGGCCGCAGCGTCAAAGCCTGACTATGAATACTGTGGAGTAGCGTAAAAAAAATACCCCATCAGGAAGTATGCCTGCTGGGGTTTTTCTGATTTTTTTGTGTCAGGAAAGAACCAAACCTCAGTCCTCTTTAACTACATCCACGTAGTAGCCTTCCACACCCTCCACCACTTCCCGCGCCAGGCCGTGTACATCGGTTTCAAAGCCGGGGAAGCGTTCATTGAAGTCACGTACAAACTTCAGGTAACGCACGATGGTGTTATTAAAACGCTCACCGGGAATCAACAATGGGATACCCGGCGGATAGGGTGTAACCAGAATGGCGGTGATGCGCCCTTCCAGATCATCAATCGGGCAGCGTTCCACCTGACGGTGTGCCATTTTTGCCCAGGCGTCCGCAGGCAGCATCGCCGGTTCAATCTTCGACAGGTACATATCGGTGGTGATGCGCGCCAGATTGTATTCCTTGTAGACCTGGTGGATGGCATTACACAGATCACGCAAG
>NZ_JACUUA010000059.1 GCF_014859565.1 Marinospirillum sp.
GATCCCAACAAGAATTCAGATGAGGTTGCCCATGCCCACTTACCGTTCCCGCACTACCACTGCCGGTCGCAATATGGCCGGTGCCCGCGCCTTGTGGCGTGCCACTGGCATGAAAGATGACGACTTTCAGAAACCAATCATTGCCGTGGCCAATTCCTTTACTCAGTTTGTGCCGGGGCATGTACACCTGAAGGATATGGGGCAACTGGTGGCTCGTGAGATCGAAAAAGCCGGTGGTGTCGCCAAAGAGTTTAATACCATTGCGGTGGATGATGGTATTGCGATGGGGCATGACGGCATGTTGTATTCCCTGCCCAGCCGTGACTTGATAGCTGACTCAGTGGAATACATGGTGAATGCTCATTGTGCGGATGCACTGGTGTGTATTTCCAACTGTGACAAGATCACCCCCGGCATGTTGATGGCCGCCATGCGCCTGAACATTCCGGTGATTTTTGTATCCGGTGGCCCGATGGAGGCCGGTAAAACCAAGCTCAGTGAACACGGTCTGGATCTGGTGGATGCCATGGTGATTGCTGCTGATGATTCAGCTTCTGATGAAATGGTTGCTGAATACGAACGCTCCGCCTGCCCAACCTGTGGTTCCTGCTCCGGCATGTTCACCGCCAATTCAATGAACTGCCTGACCGAAGCTCTGGGTTTGTCCTTACCCGGCAACGGCACCACCCTGGCCACCCACTTGGATCGCCGCCGCCTGTTTGAAGAAGCGGGGCAGCGCATTGTTGAGCTGGCCAAGCGCCACTACGAGCAGGATGATTATTCGGTATTACCACGCGCCATTGCCAACAAGGGTGCTTTCTACAACGCCATGGCGCTGGATATTGCCATGGGTGGCTCGACCAACACCATTCTGCACCTACTGGCATTAGCGCAGGAGGCAGAAGTCGATTTCACCCTGACCGACATAGATCAGCTATCCAGAAAGGTGCCACAGCTCTGCAAAGTCGCACCCAACACCCCAAAATACCATATCGAAGACGTGCACCGTGCCGGTGGCATTTTTGGTCTGCTGGGTGAGCTGGATCGTGCCGGTCTGCTGGATACCAGCCTGCCCACCGTACACAGCAAAACACTGGCAGAAGCACTAGAGACCTGGGATATCCTGCGTAAACCCGCACCGGAAGTGCTGGAGTTTTACCGTGCAGGCCCTGCAGGCATTCCCACGCAGCACGCCTTTAGTCAGTCCACTCGCTGGAACACCCTGGATGGTGATCGTGAAAACGGTTGTATCCGCAATCTGGAACACGCCTTTTCCAAAGAAGGTGGTCTGGCAGTACTTTACGGTAATCTGGCTGAAGACGGTTGTGTGGTCAAAACCGCTGGTGTAGAAGATGAGCTGCTGGTATTCCGAGGCACAGCCCATGTGACCGAGTCTCAGGATGAGGCCGTTGCTAACGTACTGGAAGGCAAGGTCAAGGCTGGTGACGTAGTGATTGTGCGTTATGAAGGCCCAAAAGGTGGCCCCGGTATGCAGGAAATGCTTTACCCAACCAGTTACATCAAGTCCAAAGGGCTGGGTAAGTTGTGCGCCCTGTTAACCGACGGACGTTTTTCTGGTGGTACTTCCGGCTTGTCCATAGGTCATGCTTCACCGGAAGCCGCTGCCGGTGGTGCTATTGGTTTGGTACAAAATGGTGACTCCATCCTGATCGACATTCCTAATCGTCGTATTGATGTGGAAATCAGTGATGAAGAATTAGCCAAACGCCGTGCCGAGCAGGACAAAAAAGGCTGGAAACCAGCCAAGCCACGTGAGCGCAAAGTATCTGCGGCACTCAAGGCTTATGCCATGCTGGCCACCTCGGCTGACAAGGGTGCAGTTCGTGATCTCAGCAAACTGGATTAAACCCCTGTTATACCTCCTGTCAGCAGCCTGGCTGCTGACAGGTTGCAGCAGTAATCCACGTTTTGAGGAAGCCCAGCAGGCCAGCATCTGGGTTTGTGATGGCACGGATATCATGGAAACTCGGCAGCTAGGTCAAGCCCTTTGGCTGCAGCTGCCACAATCGGATGAATGGTTGTTGTTAACTCAGGCACGGGCTGCTTCCGGTAGTTTGTATCGGGATGAACAAGGCAGTAGTTTCTGGAATCAGGGCAACAGAGCCAGGGTTGAAACCCCGCAGAAAACCTGGCTGCGTTGCCAGCTGGAACAAAGTGGAACTGCAGGAGAGCTGGACGTATTTTATATTCCCGGTACCGACCATTCACCGGAAGCACTGACGCTGCGTGCCACCGGACACAACCCCCGCTGGACGCTGGAAGTTCGGCAAAATGGCAAGGCGGTGTTGTTGCAAAACTTCGGGACTCGCAGTGTCCAGTTCAAAGGTGTTAAACAGGTACACCAGGATATGATCGAACGGCGTTATGAGGCTATGGATGATCAGAATCGCCTGATGCGTTATCAAGTGGATAATGTCTTGTGTATCGAAGTGGGTAGCGGGGAGCCTTTTCCGCATCGTGTTCGGGTTGAATATCAAAATCAGGAATACCGGGGTTGCGGTCAGAGTTTTTAAAGGCTAATCTAGCCGTACAAATTGATTCCTTTACACCCCTGCAACCTTTGTTGCGGGGGTGTCTGTTTTTATGAGGTAAAAACCTTTTTTGGGGTGAAAACTATGGTTGCCAAATTACACCTGTTGATGAATGAGCTGGATCACGCCCGTTTGGAGCGTCTGCTCGAAAAACCCGAATATGCCAAAATGCCGGTTGCTGAAGCACTGGTTGAGCGCCTTGAAAATGCGGACGTTGCTGACCCAAAAGACATTCCGTCCGATCTGGTCAGTATGCACAGCCGTGTGCGTTTTCGTGATTTAAAAGCGGATGTACAGTTGGAAAAAGAGCTGGTATATCCCCACAACCTGAACCCTGAAGCCACAGATCAGTTATCGGTACTGGCACCACTGGGTGCTGCACTGCTGGGTGCTCGTGTTGGTCAGGAAGTTCACTGGCAGTTGCCAAACGGTAAAGATGCAGCGCTGATGGTCGAAGAAATCCTGCACCAGCCAGAAGCCGCTGGTGAGCTGTTTCGCTGAATGGCACATAAAGTTGATTTACTTTCACAGTGAACCGTCGCCTGAACAAACAGCTGTCACTCTCGGATCAAGCCCCCCTTTTGATGGTGGCCTTGCTTTCATAGCTGCTCTTCATTACGGCTTCTAAGTCCAAAGCCCACACAAAGGCTCAGCCATCTCGCACATACTGACAATATAGCTCTAACCTTTTGGTTGGAGCTTTTGTCAAGGTATAAAATGGTCAACCAGCAGTTTTTGGTCAAATCCGGCTTTTCAGCTTGTTCTAGGACAAGGTTATTCCATAAAAAGTAAATTTAGCGTACTGTTTATGTGATTTTTGACCGGCACATTAAATTTAATCATCAAGGAAAAGGAAAGAGTAGATGAGTAGATCAGTAAACACCCTAGCAATCCTAGCCTCATTATTGGTAGCAAACTGTCTGTACGCACAAGAAACAAGTTCACGTGAATTCACCTATCTTCAAGTCGGCATTGCAGTCATGAATTTTGATGAAGATATTCAGCTTGATTTGCGCAACAGCACAGTAGTTTATGAAGGACTCTCTGGCATCAACCTTTCCGCCTCATGGCAACCAAATGATCAAGCATTTATTTTCCTTGATACCTACAGTGTTAATAACTCTGGCTACAACACTGAGCTCAGCTTCTTTGATATGTATTTAGGCGCTGGCTTTCTTTTTCCTTTAAGCCAGGATGCATCAACACAGTTTGTAGGCAAAGGCTTTATCGTTGGCAGGACATATGAAGCATGTATTTATGGATTCTGCGCTGAAATTGATGATGACGGTTTTGGAATTGAGGCGGGTATTCGCCATAGTTTTTCGCCTGTAGCTGCAGTAGACGTAGCATGGCAGCATCTTGCACTTGATGAGTCTGGATCGGTATTCCGAATCGGTTTACATTTAGGTGGTAAAGGACACGGCTTTTATGGTGACTTTAAACTTTATGATGATGCCAGCATGACTACGTTAGCTTACCGCTACACTTTTTAAGCTTCCTTTCAAATATCTCATTGATTGAGCCGGTTACTCCGGCTCTTTTGATTTTGAAGACCCATCTCTATCAAACCGGCAGCAGCAGCTCCACCTGCAATCCTTGTTTACCATCGGTGCGCGCTTTTAATTCCAGACGGCCACCTTCTCTTTGCATCAGATTGCGAGCAATGGACAAACCCAGACCACTGCCTCCGGTTTCCTGTGAGCGGGAGTTTTCAATTCGATAGAAGGGTTCAAAAACTCGATCCAGCTCTGTTGCCGGAATTCCCGGCCCTTCATCCACAATACGGATACAGGCATGGGCATGCTGCTGATCCAGTGTCACTTCCGCACTCTTGCCATATTTTAAGGCGTTATCTATCAAGTTCTGCAGGGCACGCTTGATGGCCTGACTGCGTCCTCGATACAAGCAGGCAATGTCAGTCAGGTTAAAATACACCGCCTGTCCCTGATCGGCATAATCATCACACAGGCTCTGAATCAAAGCACCCAGATCAAAGTCAGATGGTTTTTCAGAGCTGCTGCCCCGCACAAAATCCAGCGTAGTTTCTGCTAACTGCTGCATATCCAACAGGCTATCCAGCAGCCGTTGTTTATCTTCACTGTCTGGCAATAATTCTACCCGCAGGCGCATGTGAGTCAGTGGAGTGCGCAGATCATGCGACAGAGCCGCCAGCAGCCTGGCTCGTTCCTCCAGCTGTTGCCCCACCTGCTGTTGCATCTGGTTGAAGGCATGAATAACCTGCTGTAAATCTTTCGGCCCCTGTTCTACAACCGGTTGACTCTCTCCACGGGCAAAACGGCGAGCAGCTTCTGTCAGGGATTTTAAGGGTTTGACCAGATTCCGAACAGAAAGGATAACCACCAGAGCAACCAGTAGTGCAGTGACCAGCAGGCTGATCCAGATACGGCCTGACCAAGGAGTGGGATGTTCAGGAGTGACCACCTGCAGGTTTAGCCAGCGGTCACTAGCCAGTTTCAGGCTGGCTTCCAGACGCGGCTGACACAAGTGCCAGTTGCGCCGCCGTTCTTCCCGACCCGGACGATTGGCCTCCTCCGGTGTATCACAAGCTGGATGATTGGGAGATATAAAACGGAAAGCAGCCTCAGGGCGGGGTTCTGGTAGCGCCATCATCAGGCGCTGATGCAATCTTGAGGTTAGGGTACTGCTGTCGGGTGTCACCAGCGGTTGTTCATCCAGACTGAAATTTTGTCCCGGAGTTGATACGGCCAACAACAACTGCAAACGGGCGGATTCAGGTAGTTCTCTGACCAGCTCATAGGTGGTGATCAGCTTCTGTGAAACCTGCCGCAGGTTAGCTTCGTGCAAACGCTCACGCCGTTCATCTGCCAGAATCCAGAAGCTGATCAGCTGACCAACCAGCAGCGCCAGCAGAATCAGTAGAATCAGTTGCCCGGCTAGACCTCCCGGCCACAGGCGGCGTAAACCCTTCATTCATCAACTCCATAAGTGCCTGCAACATCCACAACATCCGCGTTGAACTGGTAACCACCACCCCAGACGGTTTTGATCAGTAGTGGGTTTTTGCTGTCCTGTTCAATTTTTCTGCGCAAACGACTGACCTGATTATCTATGGCGCGATCAAAAGCCTGAGCTTCACGCCCGGCAGTTAAATCCAGCAGTTGATCACGACTTAGCACCCGTCGAGGATGACGCAAAAACACCATCAACAGGCGGAACTCTGCTGTGGACAAGGCCACTTCCAGCAAGCCGGTATTTTGGGGGTTCTGAACAAACAGTGAGCGCCGGTCAGTATCCAGCACCCAGTCAGCAAAGCCGAGTTTTTTACCTTCTTCCGGTTCTCTGGTTTCCGGCAGGGTTTGACTGCGCCTTAATACCGCCTTGATGCGTGCCAGCAGCTCCCTTGGATTAAAAGGTTTGCTGACATAATCATCCGCACCAATTTCCAGCCCCAGTATCCGATCCATGTCTTCACCCCGGGCGGTCACCAGAATCACCGGCAGGGCAGGGTGATGCTCGCGCAGAAAGCGACACAGACTCAGACCATCTTCACCCGGCATCATGATGTCCAGCAGCACCAGATCCGGCAGTTGGGTTTTTACTATGCGGCGCAGCTCTTCACCCGAGGCAGCCAGACTGACTCTCAGCCCTTGCTCTTTTAAGTAACGTGCCAGCAGTTCACGGATATCTCGGTGATCATCCACTACCAGAATATGGGGAATCGAATTCATCAGCTCACTCCAGATCGATTGAATCCACAGTATACAAACAGCAGCAAGGGAATAACGTCACAAATCATCTCAGAATGGGGTTCTGACAGACTTTGCGACACTTCTCCTGGTTACAGAGATTCTTTTGCGACATTCGCAGGCTTAAATGGTGTCACTGCCTCCTGATATTCAGGCGCGGCATCACACCAATGGGGAAAACCCGCAAGGAGAAAGATGATGAAAAAACTAACTCTGCTGACACTCAGCCTGGCTTTGTTATTGCCGATAGCCGCCACTGCTGCTACTGAAAACAACTGTGAGCGTGGTGGCAAATTTGCTGGTCACCGGGATCGTGCCCAGATGCAGCAGCAACAGCAAGATCCTCTGACCTTGCAGGAAATTGAAGTGCTGGCTCAAGCTCAGGCCTTAAGAAGGGTAGGCACAGGTGCAACCGCTGAGGTCACGCCTGTGAATGAAGGCGGATATCTGATTACCATCAAAAGTGCCACGGGTGAAACGGTTCAAAGTTACCAAGTCACTGAAAGTGGCAGACCGGAATCCAGGCACCAGCACCGTAAGGGTGCCATGCCTGCATCCTGATCCTGTTTTGGTGCTGAGAAGTTAATCAGCCGTCAGCATTGATTCGTGTAATGATTGCCTGTAATGCCGCTTCTGCCTGTTCATTTTCGACCTGGCAGGTGCCGGCATTCAGGTGACCACCACCACCATAATCCAGACACAACTCACCCACATTGGTGTTGGAGCTGCGGTTGAGGATGGATTTACCCACCGCAAACACTGTGTTCTGCTGCTTAAGGCCCCACAACACATGAATCGAGATATTGGTTTTTGGGTAGAGGGCATAAAGGGTAAAGCGGTTGGTGGCATAAATGGTTTCTTCATCACGAAGATCCAGCACCACCAGATTGTCATACACCTTGGCACATTTCTGAATTTGCTGACGTGCTTTGCTGTCGTGCTCAAAGTACAGGTCGGTACGCTCTTTGACATCAGGCAGTTTCAGGATGTCATCAATGCTGTGATCACGGCAATAATCAATCAGCTGCATCATTAACTGGTAGTTGGAAATACGGAAATCACGGAAGCGACCCAACCCGGTGCGAGCATCCATGATGAAGTTCAGCAGTACCCAGCCTTCCGGGTTTAATACTTCATCTTCGTTGAACTGGGCAGCATCCCCCTTGTCCACCGCTTCCATCATGTCATCCCAGCGTTCCGGGAAGGCTGTATGTCCACCGTAGTACTGCCACACCACTCTGGCTGCAGAGGGCGCTTCAGCATCAATGATGTGGTTTTCTGCGCGGTTTTCATTACGCAGGGTTTCACTCAGGTGGTGGTCAAACGCCAGATAACAGCCGGGAACATAAGGCAGGTTAGTGGTGATGTCCTGCGAACCAATTTCAATCTTGCCGTCCTGCATATCCTTCGGGTGCACAAACTGGATATCATCAATCAGATCCAGATGTTTCAACAAGGCCGCACAAACCAGGCCATCAAAGTCACTGCGGGTCACCAGACGGTATTTTTCTGACATAAAGACACTCCCGGTAAAAATATTGAATCGATTAAGTTACACTGGGTTAAAAATAGCATTCTTGTCAGCATTTCTAAAGTGATATCAGGGGTTTTTCCATCATGAACCAAGCGCTCAACACCGTTGCCAATCACTCACCGGAAGCCATCCACCTCAAGGATTATCTACCACCGGCCTTTCTGGTCAGCCAGGTGGATTTGTGTTTTAAACTGAGTGATCACCATACCAGGGTTCTGGCTCGTCTGCAGTTACAGCGTAATCCCGCTCATCCGGATAAAAACGCACCCCTGGTGCTGCAAGGCCAGGATTTAAAGCTACTTTTATTAAAGCTGGATGACCGAGTGTTAAGCACAGAGGATTACCAGCTAACTGAAGAACACCTCACGCTGACCGGAATACCGGAGCAATTCATACTGAACAGTGAAGTTGAAATTGATCCGGCCAGTAATACCGCGCTGGAAGGCCTGTATTTATCCAGTGGCAATTTCTGTACCCAGTGTGAGGCGGAAGGGTTCCGCCGTATCACTTTTTATCCTGATCGCCCCGATGTGCTGGCGCGTTTCACCACACGTATTGAGGCAGATAAAACACGCTTTCCGGTGTTGTTGTCCAACGGTAATCCTATCGCACGGGGTGAGCTGGAAAACGGTCAGCATTTTGTCAGCTGGGAAGATCCCTTCCCCAAGCCCTGTTATCTTTTTGCACTGGTTGCTGGTGATCTGCATCCAGTCAAGGACACCTATACCACCAGCAGTGGCCGGACAGTGGCACTGGAAATCTGGGTGGAAAAAGAAAACCTGCATAAGTGTGACCATGCCCTACGTTCTCTGCAGGCGGCGATGCGTTGGGATGAAGAAGCTTATGGCCGTGAATATGATCTGGATATCTACATGATTGTGGCGGTGAATGATTTCAACATGGGTGCCATGGAAAACAAGGGGCTGAACATTTTTAACTCCTCCTGTGTGCTGGCTGACCACCGCAGTGAAACAGATATGGCCTTTCACCGGGTTGAAAGTGTGGTAGCACATGAGTATTTTCACAACTGGTCAGGTAACCGTGTCACCTGCCGGGATTGGTTCCAGCTGTCACTGAAAGAAGGTTTTACAGTCTTTCGTGATCAACAGTTCAGTGCTGATTTAAACTCTGCTGCAGTGGAGCGGATTCAACAAGTCAGTATGTTACGCACGGCACAGTTTGCCGAAGATGCTGGCCCCACCGCTCACCCGGTTCGCCCAGACAGTTATATCGAAATCAACAACTTTTATACCCTGACCATTTATGAAAAAGGTGCTGAAGTGGTGCGGATGCTGGCTGAACTACTCGGCCAAAAAACCTTTCGCCGGGGCGCTGATCTGTATTTTGAGCGTTTTGATGGACAAGCCGTCACGGTAGAAGATTTTGTGGCCTGTATGGCCGAGGTTTCCGGTTTGGATCTGAGCCGTTTTATGCTCTGGTACAGTCAGGCAGGTACTCCGCGAGTCGATGCATCCGGGGTATATGACGCTGCAGCCGCAACCTACACTCTGACCCTGAAACAACACACCCCCGCCACTCCCGGTCAGGCCACCAAACAGCCCTTGCTGATTCCGATCAAAATTGGTCTGGTTGGCCCTTCCGGTCAGGATCTACCGATGGAAGTAAACGGTGAGTTGTGGGGAACGGAGCGGGTTATCCAACTCGGAGAAGAGGAGGCCAGTTATACCTTCCATCACCTGAACAGTGAACCGGTGCCTTCTTTGTTGCGTGGTTTTTCTGCACCTGTGCGTATGAGTTTCCCGTACAGCCGTGAACAGCTGGCCTTTCTGATGATCCATGACAGTGATGGTTTTAATCGCTGGGATGCCGGTCAGCGACTGGCATTACTTGCCATTCAGTCATTGATTAAACAACAGCAACAAAGCCAACCGATGGAGCTGGACGCAGCGCTGATTGAAGCTTATCACCACCTGCTGGACTCACCAATCACAGACCCGGCGATTCTGGCCGAAATGCTGCAATTACCATCCGAGGCTTATATTGCAGAACAGTATGACTGTGTGGATGTGGATGCTATTCACCTCGCCAGAGACTATGCCCGCAAAACCCTGTCGACCGCTCTTTATTCGCAGTTTCTTGCCATCCATCAGCGTTTTACCACCGGCAACAGTTGGTCGGCTGATGCAACAGAAGTGGCCGCTCGTCGCCTGAAAAACACCTGTCTGCACTGGCTGGTTGCCACGGATGAGCCAAGGGCGCTGCAACTGGCACAACAACAGTTTGAGCAGGCCGATAATATGACGGATCAACTGGCGGCATTGATCTGCCTGGCTCATGCCGAGGATATTGCCACGGGTGATCCGGCACTTAAATCTTTTGCCCTGCAGTGGGCACATGACCCACTGGTGATGGATAGCTGGTTCAGCGCTCAGGTCACTCGTCCCCATCCCGATGCGCTGGATCGTGTGGTACAGCTACTACAACACCCAGCTTTTTCGATGAAAAACCCCAACAAGGTGCGTGCTGTGATCGGCGCGTTTGTGAATCAGAATCGCCATAACTTTCATCGCCGTGATGCCGCCGGTTACCAACTGCTAGCCGACAAGGTGATCGAACTCAACCGTATGAATCCCCAGATTGCAGCCCGGCTGGTGATCCCGCTGACACGCTTTCAGCGAATGGATGATTACCGCAAGGGGCTGATGAAAAATGAGCTGGAGCGAATTCGCAAAGAAAAACTCAGTCCAGATTTGTTTGAGATCATCAAAAAAGCCCTGGAGTAACGGAAGGGTTTGCGCAGATTTTGCTAAAGAGATTAATACAACAAGGGGTGCTGAGCACCCCCTTTTTATCTTTTACTCGCTGGCTTCTGCTAGCTTGGCTTCCAGCTCACCCATCAACTGAGTGATGGATTGAGCCGATTTGCCGGTTTCATCGGCCAGTTCTTTCACCTGATCGGCCACTACCGCAAAACCACGTCCGGCTTCACCGGCACGAGCTGCTTCGATACTGGCATTCAGACTGAGCATTTTCAGAGTTTTCAGAACCTGCAGAATCTTCTGAGTCTGGCTGATGATCTGGTTACTGGTACCACCCACATCTTCCATTTTTTTACGACGCTCACCTTCTTGTGCTTTGCGATCATTGATATCGGCAATGATGCCTTCCAGATAGGCCGCTTCGCCCTGGTTATCCAGCACTGCACCGCCGTGCTCATTCACCCATTGCACTGTTCCATCAGCACGTTTGATACGATAATCTACATTCCAGTTGGTTTTGCTCTTGATGGCCTGCTCAATAGCAGCATCCAGCCGAGCTGTATCATCCTGATGAATCAATGACATATAAGAAAGACGCTGATTACCCAGCAGGTCTTTTTCTGAATAACCTGTCACTTTTTTGACCGCGCCGGCAATATTGACCATGGTAAAATTCTTATCGCTGCGGCAGCGATAAAGAAAACCATTCATCCGGTTGGCAATACTTTCATAAATCATGGCTGTATCATCAGCAGCGTTATAATCCAAATCCTGCTGGTATTCTTCTGAACTCATGGCAAAAGGACCTTCTCAAGTGAGAGTTAAATCTGTGACTGAATGTACACTTATCCCGTGATAACAGCAATCCCGAAACAGCCTGATAACAGCTGGATCAGACCGGCACAGTGGTTAGCACTGATTAGCATGAGTGCAGATCACCTTGCCCGTTATTTACAACCCGGTAACATGGATTATTACTGGCTGGCAGCGACGCTGGGGCGAGCGGCCTTTCCTTTATTTGCTGCAATGCTGGCCTGGCATTTACTTTTTAACAGCCAAAATCCAGGACGTTACACCCTGCGTATTCTGCTGATTGCACTGCTGGCTCAGCCATTTTATGCACTGATGATAGGCCTGCCCATGACTTACCTGGCATTAAATGTCTGTTTTACGCTGGCAGCAGGATTATCAGTCGGTTGGTTGCTTAAAACAGCACTCTACTCATCTTCAGCACAAACCCCACTCTGGCTAAACACTCGATGGTTGCTGGCTTTGGTTGCTGCAGGATTGGGTGCCTGGCTGGTGGCTCCCTGGGTGGACTATGGTATGACCGGCATACTGTTAGTACCGGTATTGCTGTTGTTTTTTTATGCCTCTGACCCAACACAAGTTCATCGTCCTGGTTTATTAATCACCAGTCTGTTGTTATGTGGCTGGCTGGGTATCGGTTTAAACACCAGCGGCTTACCCACACTCAGCACACTGTTAGCCCTGGGGTTGCTGCTGCTGATGGCCAACCAGTCCAGCAAAATTCAGGCATTCAGCCAAGCATTACCCACCTTGCCACGCTGGTTGTGGCTGGGGTTTTATCCGGGGCATTTGTTGTTGATTGTTATGCTTTCACATGCCGTCCGCCATTAAGTGGCAGGATGGCACCCGTCATATAGGGTTGCTGCAACAGATAATCCACGGTGCTGGCCAGCACCGTGAATCCCGGTTCAACCCCCAGAGGGGATTTAGCCAGGGTTTTGCTGCGGTAAGTGGCATCATCCCCTTCATTAAAAGCCAGCAATGCCGGTGAAATGGCATTCACCTTAATTTGTGGTGCAAAACGACTGGCAAAAGAGAGCGTCAGGTTTTCCAGAGCTGCTTTGCTGGCAACATAAGCGGCATGGTGATCAGAACCCCGTCGCACCACATCATCGGTGATATGAATAATATCCGTCATCTGCCCACTGTGTTCTGCGCCAGCCAGCAGCAAAGGCTGCAGCCCAAGATTGATTAGAAAGGGAGCCTGCTGGTGCACCTGAAACATCTGTCGAAACAACGCAGCGGCAGCTTCGGGTTGTTCAGCATCAACAGCCCAGTCAGATGCATTGTGGATGATGGCGCGGAGTGTGGATGTCTGCTGTTTTACAGCAGCAATCAGCGCAAAAATCCCTGCATCCGTGGCAAAGTCTGCGGGCAAGGCAATACCACCCAGCGCAATCAGTTCATCCACACCCGCTTTATGGCTGCGGTAAGTAAAAATCACCGCTTGCCCCTGTTGCAACAGGTGTTTTGCCAGGTGCAAACCACCACGCTGGGCTGCACCGGTAATCAGAACTGCTGGGCTGGACATAGGTTATAGGTTCCTGGGGGCATAAGCATGAACATCACTCTGCAGGGCACCGGGCAACATACCACGACTGATCAGCAGATCTTCAACCACGTACACCATGGCGGGAGAACCACTGATGTACCCCTGCACCTTCGCAGCTGAGTCCGCTGCCGCAAAGTCGGCCGCCAGTACATCGGTAATTCTGCCAACTCTGCCTGTCCACTGGGCATCAGCCAGTTCGAGCAACGGAATCAGATGGAAATTGTTATGTTGTTTTGCCCAGCTTTCTGCCAGCTCCAGATCATACAAACCAATACGGTTCTTGGAGGCCCAGTAAAAAGTCACGGGTGATTGCCAGTTTTGTTGCCACAGGGCTTCGATCATCGCCTTGATCTGGGCAAATCCGGTTCCGGCAGCCACCAGCATCAAGGGACGATCAGCACCTTGCAAAAAACATTTACCGGCGGGCAAACGCAGGTTCAAGGTGTTGCCCGGATGCAGGCGGGCAAAAAGCTGTTCGGATTTTTCCCGCCCAGGTAAGTACTGAATATGGAGTTCCAACTGACTGGAGCCGGGGGCGCAGGCAATGGAAAAAGCCGACCAGCTGTCCGGGGTCACTTCGATTTCGAGGTATTGTCCGGCAGCAAAAACCACCGGGTGATCCAATTGTAGAAACACCCGATCCACGTCATGCCCCAGACGTTCCACACTGTTTACTTGTGCAGCATAGATTGCTTGCTTCATCCTTTGCCCTTTTTAGTTCAGATATTGACTTCAGGAATCCAGTCCCAGTTGATCCCAGATAGAATCAACACGATTTTTTACTTCATCCGTCATGGTAATGGCGGTACCCCATTCACGATGGGTTTCACCCGGCCACTTGTTGGTGGCGTCCATCCCCATCTTGGAGCCTAACCCGGATACCGGGGAGGCAAAATCCAGATAATCAATGGGGGTGTTTTCGATTAATACCGTATCCCGCGCCGGGTCCATGCGGGTGGTAATCGCCCAGATCACATCCTTCCAGTCACGGGCATTCACATCATCATCAGTGACTATGACAAACTTGGTGTACATAAATTGCCGCAGAAAGCTCCAGACACCCAGCATCACCCGCTTGGCATGGCCTGGGTACTGCTTTTTGATAGTCACCACTGCCATACGGTAAGAACAACCTTCCGGCGGCAGGTAGAAATCGGTGATTTCCGGGAACTGCTTTTGCAGGATCGGTACAAACACTTCGTTCAGTGCTACACCTAAAATGGCCGGTTCATCCGGTGGTCGTCCGGTATAGGTGGAATGATAGAGGGCATCTTTGCGGCGGGTAATACGCTCCACGGTAAAGACCGGAAAGTGATCCACTTCATTGTAATAACCCGTGTGGTCACCAAATGGTCCTTCCTGTGCGGTTTCGCCGGGTTCGATATAACCTTCCAGCACAATTTCTGCTGATGCCGGTACGCGCAGGTCATAACCGATGGATTTTACCAGTTCAGTTTTGGTGCCACGTAACAACCCGGCAAAGGCGTATTCAGACAGGGTATCCGGCACCGGAGTCACGGCACCCAGAATAGTGGCTGGATCTGCACCCAGTGCTACACACACAGGGAAACGCTGGCCGGGGTTTTCACGGCAGAACTTCTGGTAATCCAGTGCGCCACCACGATGTGCCAGCCAGCGCATGATCAGTTTGTTTTTACCGATCAACTGCTGGCGGTAGATACCCAGGTTTTCACGGCCTTTTTTCTGATTCTGGGTGATCACCAGCGGCCAGGTGACCAGGGGTGCAGCATCACCCGGCCAGCAGTGCATGATGGGCAGTTGATATAAATCCACTGCATCACCTTCCAGCACCACTTCCTGACAGGGTGCTTTACTCAGCACCTTGGGGTTCATGGTCAGGACTTTCTTGAAAATCGGCAGTTTTTCCCAGGCATCTTTTAAACCCTTGGGTGGATCAGGTTCTTTAAGAAAGGCCAGTAGTTTACCGATTTCACGCAGGGCGTCGGTGGATTCGGCTCCCATACCCAGCGCCACTCGTTCGGTAGTACCAAACAGGTTGGCCAGCACCGGCATCTTGTGGCCTTTGGGATTTTCGAACAGGATCGCAGGGCCACCCGCACGCAGGGTGCGATCGGCGATTTCAGTCATTTCGAGATAGGGATCAACTTCCTGAGTCACCCGCTTTAACAGGCCACGGGCTTCCAGCTGGCTGATAAAGTCACGCAAATCCTTGTAAATCATCGGGATTTCAGACCTCTTGGTGTGCAAAAGGCAAGCCTTTCGGGCTTGCCTTAAATTCTCTCCCAGCGTGCCTTACGGGGCTGGTGCCTGCTCAGCAGCATGAGTCTACGAATACAGCGATTACTTCCGCTTCATTGCCTCAAAGAACTCCATGTTGGTCTTGGTGTCTTTCAGACGGTCGACCAGGAATTCAGTAGCAGCAACATCTTCCATCGGGTTGAGCAGTTTGCGCAAAATCCACATACGCTGCAGCTCTTCTTCGGTAGCCAGCAGGTCTTCACGACGGGTACCGGAACGACGGATGTTGATGGCTGGATAGATGCGTTTTTCCGCCACTTTGCGATCCAGGTGCACTTCCATGTTGCCGGTGCCCTTGAATTCTTCAAAGATCACTTCATCCATCTTGGAACCAGTATCCACCAGTGCCGTGGCAATGATGGTCAGGCTACCGCCTTCTTCGATGTTACGTGCGGCACCAAAAAAGCGCTTGGGTTTTTCCAGTGCATGGGCATCAACACCACCAGTCAGTACCTTGCCGGAACTGGGCACCACGGTGTTGTAGGCACGAGCCAGGCGAGTGATGGAGTCGAGCAGGATGATGACATCCAGCTTGTGCTCAACCAGACGCTTGGCTTTTTCGATCACCATTTCAGCCACCTGAACGTGACGTGCCGGTGGCTCATCAAAGGTGGAAGCAACCACTTCGCCACGCACGGTGCGCTGCATTTCGGTGACCTCTTCCGGGCGTTCATCAATCAGCAGCACAATCAGATGGCATTCTGGATTGTTGCGTTTGATGGAGTTGGCCACGTTCTGCAGCATCATGGTTTTACCGGCCTTGGGTGGTGAAACAATCAGGCCGCGCTGCCCTTTACCAATTGGAGAAACCAGGTCAATGATTCGCGCAGTGAGGTCTTCGCTGGAACCATTGCCCACTTCCATGACCATACGCTGATCAGGAAAGAGGGGGGTCAGGTTTTCAAAAAGGATTTTGTGTTTGGCGTTATCAGGGCGATCAAAGTTGATGGAGTCAACTTTCAGCAGGGCAAAATAGCGTTCACCTTCTTTGGGTGGCCGGATTTTACCGGAAATGCTGTCGCCTTTGCGCAGGTTAAATCGGCGGATCTGGCTGGGAGAAACATAGATATCATCAGGGCCAGCCAGGTAGGAAGAGTCTGCGGAACGCAGAAAACCAAAGCCATCCTGCAATATTTCCAGCACACCATCACCGTAGATGTCTTCACCGCTTTTGGCATGACGCTTGAGAATGCCAAAGATGATGTCCTGTTTACGAGTACGGGCAACGTGCTCAATGCCCATCTCGTTGGCGATGTCCATTAATTCGGGAACGGATTTCTGCTTGAGTTCGGTCAGATTCATGGGTTTTATATTGGTGATCTTGCCAGAGGTAATGTCCGTTAAGGCGGAGTGTAAATGCGTTACCGGGCTTGCACACAAGAATAAGAGACTGAGCTTGTTACTGCTGATTGCTCTTTCTGATTGGTTGCTGTTGAAGCATTTGGGGCAGGCCGGCATTCCGTAACAGTCGCAGCTTGCGAGGTGATGCGGAAAGGCAAACAGTAAAAGCTGGTGCAAATGTTGCTTTAACTGCACCAAGCAGCGCTATCTTGCCTGATACTGAACCCACGCGCAAGACTTTAATCCGTGTTTTACGCGAGGTTTTGAGCAGGCTCCAATATCAGAGATTACTGTCTACAAAGGCAGTCAGTTGAGATTTAGATAGGGCGCCTACCTTGGTTGCCGCAATCTCGCCACCTTTGAACAGCATCAGTGTGGGAATGCCGCGAATGCCGAATTTGGCCGGGGTGTCGGTGTTTTCATCAATGTTCAGTTTGCAAACGGTCAGGCGACCCTCATACTCACTGGCCACTTCTTCCAGAACTGGGGCAATCATCTTGCAAGGGCCACACCACTCAGCCCAGTAGTCAACCAGCACAGGCAACTCCGACTTAACAACATCATCTTCGAAGTTGGCATCACTGGTGTTGAGGATATTGGAACTCATCTTCTACTCTCCATTAGGGGCGAACTAGTCAATTCAATGTCGAGTATCATAGCACCGTCCAAAGCTCACCTAAAGACTGAAAAATATAATCTTCATACTTTTGATGCTATCTTTGCCACATTCTATTACTCAATCTTGCTGATGGATCATTTTATGCTTCAAGAACAGCCTCCTGAAGGCGCTCTGCTGGCCGCTCTGGATCTTGGCTCCAACAGTTTTCATCTATTGCTGGCTCGTAAAATCAAGGGTGAACTGAGCTTGCTCAGGCAGATGGGCGAAAAGGTGCAGCTGGCCGCCGGCCTGGATGAAAACAACTGGCTGCATGAATCAGCACAACAACGAGGGTTGGATTGCCTTCGGCTTATGTCGCCTTTTTTGCAGGGCATGACTGAAAATCAGGTACGGATAGTCGCCACCAACGCCTTGCGAGCGGCTCACAATGCTTCAGAGTTCATTAGCCGTGCTGAAGCCATTCTGGGTTTTCCAATAGAAATTATTGCAGGACGGGAAGAAGCCCGTCTTATTTATACCGGTGTGGTCAACACCAATCCCAATGCTGAAGGTCATCGTCTGGTAGTGGATATCGGCGGTGGCAGTACCGAGTTTATTATCGGAGAAGGGCGGGAGCCCCTGCTGCTCGAAAGCCTGCACATGGGTTGCGTCAGTTATGCCAACCGTTATTTTAATGGTTCGGAAATCACCGAAAGGCGTTTTCATAGAGCACGCATGGCGGCACTCAGTGAGTTGTTGCATATTCAGCAGCCCTTTCGCAAACTGGGCTGGACTCAGGCGCAAGGCAGTTCCGGTACTTTAAAAGCCCTGTCGATGATTATTGGTAAAGGTGAATTTGCACCCATTACTCCCGCCGCCCTGCTGGAGCTGGAAAAAGATCTTCTTCTCGCTGGATCAGCACAACACTGGACAGTTTACGGCATACGCCCGGATCGAGTGCCGGTTATTCCTGCAGGTCTTGCCATCACCTCGGCGTTTTTTGAAGCACTGGGTATTGCAGAAATGCACTATTCTGCCGGTGCACTGCGAGAAGGGGTGCTTTATGAACTGCTGGGAAACGGCACCGATGAAGATATCCGCGAACGCACGGTGCGTTCCTTGCTGGAGCGTTTTCAGGTTGATCCGGGACAGTCGGGCATGGTGACCACTGCGGCATTACATGCACTGAATCAAGCCGCTGAGATCTGGGGTCTGGCTGCACCCAAGTGGAGCAGCAAGCTGGAGTGGGCAGCCAAACTGCATGAGATTGGCTTGAGTGTCGCTCATACCCAGTACCATAAACACGGTGCTTACCTGATGCGTTATGCCGATCTGGCCGGTTTTACCCGCCTGCAGCAACAAATGCTGGCGGTGTTGATTCGTGCTCATCGCCGTAAATTCCCAGTAGCTGAATTCAAGGTGTTTGCACCAGATGATCAACTGAAGTTACAACGTCTGGCGCGTTTGTTGCGTCTGGCGGTATTGTTACACCACAGCCGCCCGGAAACCCCGTTGCTGGATTTTCGGCTGGAGATCAACAATTCCACCACCCGCGAAACCCTTAACCTGCATTTTGCTGAAGGCTGGCTGGAACATCAGCCACTGCTGAAGGCCGATCTGGAACAGGAAGCCAACTGGCAGGCCGCAGCTGGATTTGAGCTAACATTCAGCTAGAATCGAGTAGGAGGGGGAGTTACCTCCCCCGTCCTCTCACACCACCGGGCGTACGGTTCCGTACCACGGCGGTTCATGCGGTACATTTGAGCTGACGGTAACCATCCATCAGCGATATCAGTCCCAGTTTATCAAACAACTTCTTCGGCAACGCCTGATTTAAGTGTGACCAAAATGCGCGACAAGCCCCGTACTTTTAGTGCGGGGAAGGATTCAGCCGAGAGCTAGTCAATCGCTCCGGTTTGATTGTGGTGGGCAATGTTTCT
>NZ_JACUUA010000319.1 GCF_014859565.1 Marinospirillum sp.
GGTGGAAGCCTCTCATAAAGACTGGTGGTACAAGTATGCCGGTCTGGAAGGTGCCATTATTGGTATGGAAAGCTTCGGTGAATCCGCCCCGGCTGAGCAGCTTTTCGAAGAATTCGGCTTCACCGTGGAGAATGTCATCGCTGCCACCGAAGCACTCCTGTCATCATGATATTACATACTGTTTTTCCGCCTGAAGGGGGTAGTCATGAATCGAGTTCTCAGACGCACCAAAATAGTCGCCACACTAGGCCCCGCCACGGATCGCCCCGGTGAGCTGGACAAACTGCTGCAGGCTGGTGTGGATGTGGTCAGGATCAATATGTCCCATGGCACGGCAGCAGACCACCAACAAAGAGTCAAAAATGTCCGTGAAGCAGCGGCAAGACAAAAGCGTGAAGTGGCTGTACTGGTCGACCTGCAGGGTCCAAAAATTCGTATTGGCCGCTTTAAGGAAGGCAAGGTTGAATTGCAGGAAGGAGACAACTTTGCTCTGGATTGTCGTGTCGGGATTGCTGATGGAGATATCACCCAAGTGGGTCTGATTTACACCCAATTACCACAAGATGTTGGACCGGACGATCAACTGCTGTTGGATGATGGTCGTGTGGTGTTGCAAGTGGTCAAGGTTGTGGGTGAGCGGGTGGAATGTCGTGTTCTGGTGGGTGGTGACCTGTCGGATAACAAGGGTATTAACCTGCTGGGTGGTGGTCTCTCGGCAGCGGCTTTAACGGACAAGGATAAAGAAGATATTCTGATCGCAGCAGAGATGCAGGCAGATTACCTAGCCATTTCTTTTCCTCGTACCGCTGAAGATGTTGAAGTTTGCCGTCAACTGGCACGCCAAGCGGGTCTGGAAGCGCATATTGTTTCAAAAATCGAAAGAGCAGAAGTGGTGGCCGATGATGCCACCCTGGATGCTGTGATTCTGGCTTCCGATGTGGTCATGATTGCTCGCGGTGATCTGGGTGTGGAAGTGGGGGATGCCAAGTTACCCGAGCTGCAGAAAAAAATCATCAAACGTGCTCGGCACCTTAATCGCATCACCATCACTGCCACCCAGATGATGGAAAGTATGATTGAAAATGCCATTCCCACGCGTGCGGAGGTTTTTGATGTTGCCAATGCGGTGATGGATGGTACGGATGCCGTTATGCTTTCGGGCGAAACTGCAACTGGGCGTTATCCGTCTCGTGTGGTAGAGGCCATGTCTGGTATCTGCATGGAAGCCGAAAAATCCTGTACCACCCGTAAATCTACCCATCGCATTGATCAGACCTTTGAAGCGGTGGATGAAATTATTGCCATGGCCAGTATGTATGCTGCCAACCATTCTTCCATCAAATGTCTGGCAGCGTTGACGGAGTCAGGTAATACCCCCTTATTAATGTCACGCATCAGCTCAGGTCTGCCAATTTTTGCCTTGACGCCGCATGTGGATACCTGCCGCCGTGTTTGTCTTTATCGGGGCGTTTATCCATCGCTGATCAGTTATACCGGTCTTAATGCTTCTGAAATCCGCCAGCAAGTTCTTAATCAACTGCTGCAGGAGGGCGTGGTTCAGCCCGGTGACCGGGTTCTTCTGACACGGGGAGAACAGCAAGGTGCACTGGGTGGTACCAACCGCATGGAAGTGATCACCCTTTAACAACAACAAAAAAAGTGAGGAAACCCACAATGCCAATGATCACCCTGCGTGAACTGATGGATTATGCTGCCGAAAATGATTTTGGTATGCCAGCCTTTAACGTCAACAACATGGAGCAGGTCCGCGCCATTATGCGCGCTGCGGATGAAGTGAACTCACCGGTTATTCTGCAAGGTTCTGCCGGGGCGCGTAAATATGCCGGAGAGCCTTTGCTGCGTCATCTGGTGCTGGGGGCGGTGGAAATGTACCCGCATATTCCTGTGGTTATGCATCAGGATCATGGCTCGGATGTTGGTGTCTGCCTGAGAGCTATCCAGTCAGGTTTCACCTCGGTGATGATGGATGGCTCACTGGAATCAGACATGAAAACACCGGCCAGTTATGAATATAACGTGGCAATCACCTCGGAAGTGGTGCGCCTGGCGCATGCCGGTGGTGTTTCCGTGGAGGGTGAGTTGGGTTGTCTGGGTTCTTTGGAAACAGGCAAGATGGGTGAAGAGGATGGCCATGGTTCTGATCAAGAGCTGGATCATGCCAGCCTTTTGACAGACCCGGAAGAAGCGGCCGATTTTGTGCGTGCCACTCAGGTGGATTGTCTGGCCGTGGCAGTGGGAACCTCTCATGGTGCTTATAAATTCAGCTCCAAACCTTCGGATGATGTTCTCAAGATTGACCAGATTAAAAAGATCCACCAGCGAATTCCCACCACTCATCTGGTTATGCACGGCTCTTCCTCAGTGCCTGAAGAGTGGCTGCAGATTATCAACAACTATGGCGGCGACCTGGGGCAGACCTACGGGGTGCCTGTTGATGCCATTATTGAAGGGATACGTCACGGTGTACGTAAGGTGAATATTGATACGGATCTACGCTTGGCATCTACAGGTGCCGTTCGTCAATTTCTGCATGATAACCCTGCAAACTTTGACCCACGCAAGTTTTATCGTGCCGCTGAAGATGCCATGATGCAGATCTGTAAGGCTCGATTTGAAGCCTTCGGTTGTGCAGGTCATGCATCCAGAATCAAGTCCCTGGGTCTGGACGCAATGCGCGAGCGCTACGAGCGGGGTTTGCTGAATCAAAGTATTAACTGATATGCAGCTTTTAGATCAATCTAGTATATAGAAGGATTCCCGTCTTAAAGTCTATAAGGCTTTGAAATATCAGTCAGCACTGCGATAATGCAGCGGATTTTTATTATCAGCAGATAGGTTGGCTGATTTCTTTTTGCGGTATTTTTAGGTAGAATCCGCTGCGACAAAAAGACGCGCGAAGGCGCCGAATGAATAACAACCAACGAATTCATAAAAAACGGAGTGCAGCAGTGATCCTTGGCATGCAGCGGTGATCCTTGGCTGTCTCTGTTTTTACGGTTTTTTTAGAAGTAGCTTTTAAGCTTTTGTTTTTCAACAACTTGGTGACTGGGCGACCTATGATTAAAATCAAGCATGGCCTTGATCTACCCATCGCCGGCGCACCGCAGCAGTCCATTACGGACGGCAA
>NZ_JACUUA010000320.1 GCF_014859565.1 Marinospirillum sp.
AACCAGCACAACCGCAAGGCAGTTAACGCCTACGGCCAAGCCAAAGGCCAGTTTTCTCGCTGAGCTTGCTTTCCCCTTTTTGACCACTCGTCTATACTCATACTTATGAGCAAACTGGATGAAGTAAAAGAGATTCTCAGCACCCTGCGGCTCTGGATGAGCATCAGCATAGGTGTGCTTGTCGTTCTCATAGGTGGACTGGTTAATCGTTTCGATAAAAATCTTGTTGATGCCGTATTTTTCTCTGGCATTCTGCTAACTGGCATTCTACTGACCACGCTGTTTTTTATATTGCGGAAAATTTCTGAGAAAACCAAAGAACTAGGTGACTTATGAACATAGCGGAAATTTTTTTTCTTGTAACTGCCATTGTTTTTGGTGGTCTCTTTCTTTGGGGAACTTTTAAGCTCTCTGAAGAGTAGCAGGCAACCTTCCCACCTGTTCATTCATCCAGCTTTTTGTTATAGTCCCTGTTCGATTTTTTGTGCTCAAGGACTCTCATGCTCCCTTCCATTGCTCAACGTCTTGCCACGGAACTGAATGTTCGTGAAGCTCAGGTCGCAGCCACGGTTGCCCTGCTGGATGAAGGTTCCACCGTTCCTTTTATCTCTCGTTACCGTAAAGAAGCCACTGGTGGGTTGGATGATACCCAGCTGCGCACCCTGGATGAGCGTTTGCGTTACCTGCGTGAACTGGAAGACCGCCGTTCAGCAGTGATTTCTTCAGTTGAAGAACAAGGCAAACTGACCGATGAGTTAAAGCAGCAATTACAGCTGGCAGATACCAAGCAGCGTCTGGAAGACCTCTACCTGCCATATAAACCCAAACGCCGCACCAAAGCACAGATTGCCCGTGAAGCCGGTATTGAGCCGCTGGCCGATGCCCTGCTGCAGACGCCAACCCTGACCCCTGAAAGTGAAGCGACCGCTTACATCAATGCTGAAGCCGGTTTTGCTGATGAAAAAGCGGTGTTGGATGGTGCCAAACAGATCCTGATGGAGCGCTTCTCTGAAGAGCCGGAGCTTTCCGGTCGTTTACGGGATTCGCTCTGGAGTGATGGTTTGTTATCCAGCCGTGTGATTGCCGGTCAGGAAACAGCAGGTGCCAAGTTCCGCGATTATTTTGAGCAGGATGAAGCCTTAAAAACCACTCCTTCTCACCGTGCATTAGCGATGTTCCGTGGCCGTAATGAAGGCTTTTTGTCTCTAAGCATCAAGTTGCCGGGTGAGGAGGAGATGAAATCTCACCCATCCGAAGCCGTGATTGCTGAGCGCTTTGGTATCAAGGATGCCGGTCGCCCTGCAGATCGCTGGTTAAATGAGGTGGTGCGCTGGACCTGGAAGGTAAAACTTTATACCCGCCTGGAAACCGAACTGCTGACCCGACTGCGGGAAATCGCCGAAGAAGCTGCCATTCAGGTATTCGCGCACAATCTCAAGGATTTACTGCTGTCAGCACCTGCCGGTGCCAAGGCGACATTGGCACTGGATCCCGGCATCCGTACTGGCTGCAAGGTGGCGGTGGTGGATGCAACCGGCAAGCTGGTCGATCATGCCACCATCTATCCTCATGCCCCCCAGCACCGCTGGGATGAATCCCTGGCGACACTGGCTGCCCTGTGTCGGAAACACCCTGTTGAGCTGATAGCCATCGGCAACGGCACGGCCAGCCGTGAAACCGACAAGCTGGCCGGTGATCTGATTAAGAAGTTTAGCAGTGCACCTAATACCCAGAAAATCAGCAAGGTGATGGTGAATGAAGCAGGAGCCTCGATCTATTCAGCATCCGAATTTGCCGCAAGGGAATTTCCCGATCTGGATGTGACCATTCGGGGTGCTGTTTCAATTGCCCGCCGCCTGCAAGATCCGCTGGCGGAGTTGGTGAAGATTGAACCCAAATCCATTGGTGTTGGCCAGTATCAGCACGATGTTTCACAGGTGCAGCTGGCACGTTCACTGGATGCGGTGGTGGAAGACTGTGTAAACGGCGTGGGTGTTGATCTGAATATGGCTTCTGCTCCTCTGCTGGCTCGCACCTCCGGGCTGAACACCACTCTGGCAGAAAACATCGTTGCCTGGCGCGATGAGCATGGTGCTTTCAAAGAGCGCAAACAGTTGCTGGATGTCAAACGCCTTGGCCCCAAGGCTTATGAGCAGTGTGCCGGTTTTCTTCGAATTATGAAGGGTAAAAACCCGCTGGATGCCTCTGGTGTTCACCCGGAAGCCTATCCGGTGGTGGAAAAAATTGCCAAAAGCCATCAGCGGGATGTCAGCAGCCTGATTGGTGACTCGACCTTCCTGAAAAGCCTGAAGCCCTCTGAATTTACCGATGAGCGTTTTGGTTTGCCCACCGTGACCGACATTATCCGTGAGCTGGATAAACCCGGACGTGATCCACGCCCTGAATTCAAGGCCGCTGAGTTTCTGGAAGGGGTTGAGGATGTTAAAGACCTGAAACCGGGTATGATTCTGGAAGGTGTAGTGACCAACGTCGCCAACTTTGGTGCCTTTGTGGATATTGGTGTACATCAGGATGGGCTGGTACATATTTCCGCCCTCTCCGACACCTTTATTAAAGACCCGCGTGATGTGGTCAAAGCCGGTGACATTATCAAGGTCAAGGTGCTGGAAGTGGATCTGGAACGCCGCCGTATCGCTTTAACCTGCCGGATGAGTGACCAGCCGGGAGAAAACTCAAACAATCGCGGCCAAGGTGACAACAAAACTGCCGGAGGTGGGCAGGCACGCTCTGCACAACGCCATAACCAGCAACAGCCACCCGCAAAGGGCAACACCCTGGGTGACTTGTTGTTAGCAGCGCAGAAGAAAAAACAGAAGGCTTAATCAAACTTTTGTAAGCACAGGGAGCGTGCTTATCAATGATCGGTTTAAAGAGGGTTCTGAAAATTCCTGAGGATTTTTGGGTTCAGGCAGCTGCGAAGGAACTGGTTCATCGCGGACATATTGTTTGAGTCATAAAACTCCAGCATCAGGGTGTTAAACTCCTGCTGACGCTTTGCTGGAACATTAATCACAGGGTAGCCCTGAGAAAGCAGTATCCCATTCATCATAAAACGGCCAGTACGTTTGTTGACATCCCAGAAAAACTGGTTTCTTGCCATTTGTAAAAAGGCAGT
>NZ_JACUUA010000321.1 GCF_014859565.1 Marinospirillum sp.
TACCCAGCAGTGAACAAGGCTTTAAACCTATGCGTTTATTCGCTGCATTTTACACATCCATGCAATGTTTAGCTTGATGGCTTTGCCGGAGTTACCGGTTCGATCACTTTCCCGGTCTAACATCAACACCCAGCCAAATATAAAAACTTTGCCAATCAATATGTGAAGATAGTAGTCGTTTTTTCTGTGCCAGTATCAGAAGGCGTGCAGCCAGCATCTGTGCAAAGTGCTTTTCCTCACCTGCCTGCTGGTCAGAACTTGGAATTTCAGGACTCACACCTGTACAAATGCTTTGGATTTCTTGCCAGCGCATATCAGCCTCCTTTATTACTCTTGAAGATCCACTGTAAAGACATGCTGCGTCACTATGCGTCGCTAAAACTGAATTTTATACAATGTATGCGAACGATAATGATGCACCACCATGCAAATCTATGCTCATCTGGATTTGGCATTTTTTTCTTTAGTCGAAAAGGTTAAGCTCCTACCAAGTACAGGAGTTTAATCAAGGAGAGCACATGCAGGTTTGCATTCATCGAGGAAGCCAGCAGATTGGTGGTAGTTGTGTTGAAGTGGAGCATCATGGCAAACGTCTTCTGCTCGACTTGGGGCTTCCTCTTGACGCCAAAGAAAATTCACCCGAACACTTACCTGCTGTATCTGGCCTGAAAGAAGATGACAACTCCCTGCTGGGCATTCTCATTTCGCACCCGCACCTGGATCACTTCGGGCTTCTCAAACACGTACGCCAAGATCTGCCTGTCGGTATGGGTGCTGCAGCAAGGCGCATTTTGAAAGCTGCAGCACCGTTCTTGCCTACTGAGTTACCAATTCCATCAGAAGGCTGGTGTTATGAGAACGGCAAAAAAATTCAGATTGGACCATTTTCTATTACACCCTATCTGGTCGATCACTCAGCATACGATGCCTACGCTTTACTCATTGAAGCCGATGACCATCGACTTTTGTATACCGGTGATTTCAGAGGTCATGGCCGCAAATCTGCACTATTTGAGAACCTTCTGAAAAACCCGCCCTCACACGTTGATGCTCTTTTAATGGAGGGTTCTTCGCTGGGCAGGCTTCAAGCAGATCAACACTTTCCGACAGAAAGTGACATTGAAAACCAACTGAAAGATGTTTTTTTAAGCTGTGATGGCCTGGCAATGGTTCACACATCAATGCAAAACCTGGATCGAATTGTATCAATTTTCAGAGCCAGCAAGCAGTGTGGTCGTAAACTTGTACTAGACCTCTACTCAGCCAGTGTTCTTGCAGCAACTGAAAATTCAAATTTACCTCAGTCGCACTGGAATGATGTTGTTTTATACGTACCAAGTCAGCAACGAGGACAGATCTTTGTAAACAAGTGGTTTGACCAGTTGCAGTTACACAGTAAAAACAGAATCTACGAGGAAGAGTTACTGAAACATGCAGACAAGTACACTCTGCTATTTCGCCCGATGCATATGAAAACCTTATCTGGCGCAAAAAATTTGGATACAGCAGCGTACATTTATTCGCAGTGGAGTGGTTATTGGGATGCTGGGAGTTATGACTACATCAAGGATTGGCTTACGAATACCAGGATCAAACGTGTGTCTATTCACACATCTGGACACGCTAGCCCTGTAGACCTGAAACGGTTTTTCGAAGCTATAAACCCTACGAAACTAGTCCCCATCCATAGTTTTCATCCCGAACAGTACTCCAATCTTTTTTTGAATGTTGAAACACAACCAGACGGACAGTGGTGGAATGTCCAAAACCCTAAAGGAGAATAAAATGACAAGCAACTACAATCGCTCACTAAATAGCAATTTTATTTATGATCTCAAAGAAGGCTTGCTAAAACCTCTATTGCAACGAGTAAAAGAGGATGACACCTTAATGCTGGCTTTGCGTGGCCGGTATATCAATATTTATTATCGTGGCGGGGCACTGCTCAAGGTCGAACAAAACAGTCAGCAATATGTAGTTTCATTTGACCATAATTATGAAAAAAGTACAGCACAGATACCTGATTACCCAACAAGAATCACGGACGATGAAGATGTGGATGAATTACTAAGCTGTATTGGCTCCTTAAAAGAGATCATGAATCGCTACTTCACAGGGAATAAAAAACTGGAGCGAGAATACCAGCAACTGGTCGTGCGTGAAAACAATCAATCCTCAATCTCTAATGAAACAGAGTATTTCATTGTTGATATTGAGGCAGCAGGAATGACTGAAGCAGGCAATAAGAGTGATGCACGATTTGATATGCTGGCTGTACGCTGGCTGACAAATGAGCGTCAAAAATCTGCACTGGTTCCTGTATTAATTGAAATGAAATATGGTACTGGCGCACTAAAGGGCACAGCTGGAATCATCAAGCATCAGAAGGATGCTGAAAAACTTCTTGGCAATACCGCCTTGTGGAATAAAGTTGTTGATGATCTGGAAATCCAAATCAATCAGCTGGACGATTTGGGATTACTGACATACAACCGAAGCACCAGGGTCGAAAAATTAAGCATTAATCGACAAGAGAAACCAGAACTAATTTTCCTGCTTGCCAACTACAATCCTCGCAGCACCGAGATTAAAGCAGTGCTGGAAGACTTATCAGCAGCAAACAATCCGACCACCTACGAACTGCTGTTTGCCACATCAAGCTTCATGGGATATGGATTACATTCCGCAAATATGCTTAACCTGGAAGACTTCAAGATCATTACAGCACGAGACAAGTATCAACATAAAATTTAATTAATAATTCATATTTTTCAACATGTGCTATTCGTTTACCGCCCTGCGAATAGTACATGCAGAACATTGGGCGAAAAGAGGCAACGGTAATGAGTATAAAATACTTGGAAAAACTTGCACAGCTTAAATAAAGCGGCGCATTGACAGAAGAAGAGTTTCAGCAACAGAAAGCAAAAATCCTTGGTGAAAACAACACACCAAAACAAAAAAAATCCAAACTCAGGTTAATAATGCTGGTAGTAATTGTTTTTCTTGCTGTTATCTTGATATTTGCTGGAGGAGAGTCAGATAGCCAATCCAACTCTAGTAACTACGTTACTCCTGATGACAGTTTTCTGCTTACAGAAGTAATT
>NZ_JACUUA010000322.1 GCF_014859565.1 Marinospirillum sp.
TCTGTTAAACACAAATGACGGTTTTTTTCCATAAAATCAGCAGGAAAGGGCTTGTTGGGAAGCATAAAATGCTAAGATCTGCATCAAGGCAGGAATCAAACGGATACACTCTGCTAACCTGATGTTACCTGCTGCAGGGTTTTGCACGCAGGTTTTTTGATCCGAGATGGACTATGTCATCCAGAACATCCTCCAAAACTGTCGATTTGATCAAACTGATGCCGCAGGATCTACAGGTTGGGCAACCTGTTGCCTGGCCTGTCTGTGACGCTGCTGGTCAGCAGCTGCTGGAAAAAGGTGGCATGGTTGAGTCAGAGGACTACAAACGGCTGTTGGAGCAGGTGGGTTATTTTGCCCGTGAGCTGGATGGCCCGGTGCGTCAGCCGGTGGTATTCAAAAACAAGGTAAATCCTTTTGCCGAGTTTGATGACCTGTGTATGCAGTTGGAATCCATTTTCCGTATGCTGGATACCAGCAAAAGTTTCCCGCCCGGCAGTATCAAAAAGAAGCTTCTGGATATAGTTACCAACATCCAGGGGCTGGTGCACTATGATGCGGATGCCCTGATGGGTGCGGTGCATCTGTCAGATCAGTTTGAATACCATGTACATCACCCTATGCAGATTGCCATCCTCACCGAGCTGATTCTGCAGCGCCTGAAAGTGCCACAAAATATCCGGCTGAGTGTGCTGGGTGCTGCATTAACAGCCAATCTGGCAATGAATCCCTACCAGAAAACACTGAATCAGCAGCGTACACCACTGAATGAGCAGCAGCGCAAACTGGTGAATCAACACCCACTGCTAAGTGCCCGCCAGCTGCGTGAAGCAGGAGTGGATGATGAACTCTGGATTGAACTGGTGGAACAGCACCACGAAAAGCTGGATGGCACAGGTTACCCCAATGGTTTGAAGGGTGATGAAATCCGCCGTGAAGCCCTGGTGCTGGCACTGGCCGATGTGTATTCCGCGATGGTGACCCCGCGAGTTTATCGCGGCCCGATCAAACTGACCGAATCCCTCAAAGACCTGTTTACCCAACGTGGTAGCAAGTTTGATGACAAGCTCACACGCCTGTTTATCAATGAACTGGGGCTTTATCCTCCGGGAATTTATGTGCGACTGAACAACGGTGAACTGGCCGTAGTGGTAGGGCGCACTACGGACTTTAAAGCGCCTGTAGTAGCCTGCATTAAAAAGCCGGATGGCAACATGTACCCATCGCCGCGCAAACGCAGCTCAGCAGAAGAAGGTTATGGTGTCCGTTATGTCTGCGACCCATCCGAACGTGTCCGCGTCGACCCATCCCAGCTATGGGGCTTTGAAGCCCTGCGCGTCAACATCAAAGTTGACCTCTCCAGCGTCGACGCATTTATCCGCGGACTGCGCTGATCTTTTTTACAGGAAGCATTCAAGCAAAAAAAGGCCATCGAATCAGTGATCCAATGGCCTTTTTAAAATCAATTCTGGTCGGAGTGAAAGGATTCGAACCTTCGACCCCTGCCTCCCGAAGGCAAAAAATCATTTCTTCTGCCTGCTGCTTATTTCCACGAATCGCCATATAAAGCTATTAAAAACAATAATATAAATTTTTAATGCCAGACCCCTAACAAGCTATGACTGGCTACGAATAGCGAGAAAGTGCTACCATGATGGTCACATATTGGTCACACGGAAAAAATATGGCAACCAAATACACAGATACCAGCATCACGCTTGCCGGTCTGAACGGGTTTCTTTCCGAGGCCAAAGAGCGGGATTCCCTTTGGTGTGAACGAGTGACCGGCCTTCACGTTATAAAGCTTAAAAAAGGTGGCAGCTGGCGTTACCGGTATCAGGATCATTTTGGAAAGCGCCGTGTGGTTACGATTGGCAGAGCATCCGAACTTAAGCCCCAGCAAGCTGCTGAAAAAGCGCTGGAGTGGCGTAATAATGAGTCGGATCCACATCAAGAGCGTGAAGCACACCGCAAAGCAAAAGAGGAAGCGCTCAGGCTTGAAGATACTCGCAGGCTCGGTGATTACTTAGAAGGCGTGTATGCCCGCCACCAAGCACGGAAAAAAGATGGTAAGGGTACTCTGGGCATCCTTCGCAGAAACTTCAGGCCTTGGCTGGAACGCGATATGGCTGGCCTCAATCGGGCAGACGTTAAAATCTGGCAGGCAGACAGGGAAGAGGCTGGTCGAGCACACTCCACAATTCAAAGATCTTACGGCGCACTAAAAACCTTACTGAACCATGCTGTCCAAAATGAAATCCTGACAGATAATCCTTTATCCAGGGTTCAGCTGGAACCACCAACAGATCAAGAAAGGGAGCGCCTGATACATGCCGACAGGTCAGAGGCGCGGCGGCAACTGACAAATACTGAAATAGAACGTCTGTTGACCGGTCTGCACCTGTTTAGCAATGAAAAGAAACAGGAGCGCAGGCGCAGCCGCAAGCATGGAAAATCTTACCTGCCAGATTTTGACGCTGTTACTTTCCCGCACTGGTTTCATCCGTTTGCCTTGCTGGCACTACATACCGGGTTGCGCCCTGGCGATCTATTCAGCCTCACATGGCAAGAACTGAACCTGCAGTTTAAGCGCCTCATTAAAGTGCCAGAAAAAACACGCCACCACCCCGACCCCGCAAAGATCGTTATGGATCTGCCTGATGATGTCGTATCAGATATTGCACCTTGGTGGCACCAGCAGGGTAAACCATCCTCTGGCCTGGTGTTTCCTTCACCAGCGAATGGTTGCCGGATGGATAAAAAGGCTCACATCAAGAATTGGAAGCGGGTTAAAAATCTATGTGGCTTGCCAGGTGAATTGATATTTTACGCACTGCGTCATGACTTCATAAGCCGCCTTGTGGCAGCTGGAGTGCCTTTACTGACTGTTGCCCGATTGGCCGGGCACAAGAGTGTAGAAATGATTGAAAAACATTATGGTCACCTGTGCCCGGCCAGCGCTTCAAATGCACTTAATCTGCTGTCCATAAGTAGTCGCTCCTGCAAAATCAAAAACCTAATTCAGATCAATAGGTTAAGATGTATTTCTGGTATCATTTCCTGACCAAATCCAGCCTTTTCTTTCAATAACCACGAGAA
>NZ_JACUUA010000060.1 GCF_014859565.1 Marinospirillum sp.
GCCTTCTGCGCGGGGGAAAGCTTGGGCTTTCTCCCGCCGAAGTTGCCGGTGTTCTCCTTGCCTGCCCAGGTGCGTTCAACAATAAAATTTCTCTCCATTTCCGCGAACATGCCCAGCAGCTGGAGCATGGCGGTATTCATCGGATCTGAGCGGCGGGTATCCAGCCCTTGATGCAATGCCTGCAAAGTCACGCCCTTTTCTTTGAGCTGATCCACCACGGCCAGCACCTGACGCAGTGACCGGCCTAACCGGTCTAACTTGGTGACCACGAGTGTGTCACCCTCGCGCAGATAAGCCAGCATGTCATCCAGCGCCGCCTGGTTGGTTTCTGCCTTGCCTGAATGCTTGCCCTGAAAAATCTTGCGGCAACCGGCGGACTCCAGCTCCTGCACCTGGCCAGCCAGATCCTGACCCAATGACGACACCCGCGCCCAGCCGATTAAATCACCCATGATTAAAAAACCCCATGCCGAACAAGCCACTGCCACACGCTGCGCGTTGCCTGAGCATCAGCCAGCGCACTGTGAGCTGATCCGCTCCACACATGCCCCACATGATCCGCAGCAAACACCAGCTTTTTCCAGCGAAAATCATCGTGCCGTTCGTCCCACTCGCCATAAAATTGAGCAAAGGCTTCCATGCAACAGCAATGCCCCGCCGTCGCATCCACCACCGCCGGTGGCAAAAAATCCAGATCAAAAGCCGAGTTATAAATCACCAGCTGCCGCCCTCGAACCGCATCAATCACCTGATCCAGCACATCGTCCAGCGTTGGGCAATCCTGAACATCCGCTGGACTGATACCATGGATAGCTTCAGCACCCGGCCACACCGCTAGCCGTTTTGGGCGTAAACGCGTGTGTAATAGCGTTTCACCCTCAGCACCAACGATTGCAATTTCGACCGCTTCATCTTCAGAGGTACGGTTTAATCCAGTGGTTTCCAGATCCAGGTAAACGCAGTTCGGTGCTATCGGTTCCATCTAGCTATACCCCCTTTTTTGGCTGAGCAAGAAAACGCACTGATCTTAACAGTTATGAACACCAGCCTAACACACTGCTCAAAACTCTTAAAATGGAATTTTGAGCAGTGTTCAAAAAAAGGTTAGAGATTTGAACTAAAATGGAATACAGGGAGTAAGCAAGGAGCATGACGATACAGATCGGCTTAGCGTACACTTTCGTACCATTGGACTTCAAACCCCAGAAACCACCAGCTACCCGATTAGCTGCTTGATTGCAAGAACAGACTTGACTGGATAGATTTCTCATTCTTGAGTCGTTCTTCCGCGACCTTTGCATACTTCACGTTTGCTTCAAAACCGATATATTTTCTTCCAAGTGATTTTGCAGCGATAAGCGTTGAGCCGCTTCCACAGAATGGATCTAAAACAATTTGACCTTCTTGTGTTGTAAGCTCTATTAGGGCTTGCATTAGTCTTATTGGTTTTTGTGTTGGATGCTGCCCGGTTTCACCAGAAACAAACCCAGATGATAGAACGTTATCAGGTGATTTTTCGTATTTTAAAAAGGCACCTTCATTAAACGCACCAACGCCATGAGCCAGAACATTATCTGCAATAGTTGTTCCTATTTTATAAGGTTTAGTAAGCCAAAGAACCGGTTCAAAAGTTGGGCGAAGATTTCCAACACGCCAACCATCCCATTTTTTGGAATTTTCCAAATCACCTCGTCGCTCATAAACAATGCTCACACGCTGCGCTCTGTGTGGGGCACGCTGACGCATCCATGAGAACATGTCTTTAAAACTGAATCCTGCATCTTCTAGTGCAGAGATACAGCGATGTGAATAACGCCGACCCGCAAATATAAAAACAGAACCGCCAGGCTTTAGAACACGCAACCACTCTGACGCCCAAGTTGCGCACCATTCATAATATTGTTTTGGTATCTCACGATCTGCTTCAGACCAACCATTTATCGGCTTTCCACGTTTCTTAAAAATAGCACCCGCTTTTTCTTGGCCAGGACTCGAACCGAGATATGCGGAATTCTTATTCTCATGCAACACATCCCAATCTTCAGCGCCTATACCATACGGAATATCACTGAGAATTAAATGAGCATAATTATCAGGAATTTCTTTAATTCCAGTAATGCTGTCGCCATGGATGATCTTGTTCAAACACTTGCTCATTAATTTTACCTTATGCCAAGAAGGCCATTATCTGAAACGGAATTAATGACTTTAATTTTGCTTTCAATTTTATGAACTTTGATGAGTTCTTTGAGTGCATCTTCGTGGCTCATGCGCATGATTTTCTCACGCTCAGCCGCAAGAAACGACAGTGCTTCTTGTTTTGCCGCAATAATTGACTCAACGGCAGCCTGTTTTTCTAGCTTCCAAAGGTCATCAATTTTCTTTGAAAAACCAAGCATTGTTTTGTTCACGGCAAGCCAATACTGCGAAGCATCCTTTGATGGATTCAGTGCGGGTATTACCTTAAATATTTCGTGAATTAGATCCTCTGCTTTTTCCTTGCTCTCTAGCAAAGAAAAGGAAACTAGCATTGCAAGATGTGAATACGTAAATATACAAACATTTCTTGAGCTTGCTTGTTCGTATATTTGGCTTGATTTTGTTGGTAATTGGTAAATAGGGCAAACAACCATTGCATAAGGCTTTCCACGTTTCCAGCCATCCATTGCTTGGACTTTGAAATCCTTCTGATTTTTTGCAGTGCGACTCAATCTAAATGCCTTTGCATCTGCAACAAAACTGTAATTTCTTGCGAACGCTTCAACGTCTGCCGCATCTGCTCGTTCTTTCAAAACTAAACTTTTCAAGCCAAGTGATTTGTATGTCTCTGATAGGAGCGCATCAGTATATTTTGAATATTGCTTTTCTTCGCTTGTATCATGCCCAAACGACTCTGGTATATCACCGCTTAGGCGAAGATGGTCTATGAGGGAACCGGCCCCTTCTTTTTTTAACTCCGTAGAAAGTTCGTTTTCAAGTCTTTCTGAGTTAACTCCAAAATTGCCGCTAATTTTTCGGATTTCTTCAACCCAATATTCCCTGCGTTGAATTGCCACTTTTGTTATAACTTTCATTTGCGTATCACTCCGAAATATTTGTATTATTAAATAAATAGTCAAAATTAATTATTCATAGTGCCTGCACTTTTCAGCTTCATATACTTCTTTAGCCATGAAGCCGGTGGCGTTTTGCATATATTGTCTTTGCTTGTAAATGCACACTTGCCTTGAATGCTGTTTTTGGCACAAATTTCTGGATTTGTGTGTCTACAGCCTAATGTCTGTGTTTCGGTATCACCAGCTTGAAGTGGCGCATCATAAGTTTCTAAATTTCTCATTACATCTACCATGTTCCGATGTGGCGCGTTCTTAAGAAACTAACATTTTTATACTAGACACAAAGACCTAACTTACTTAATTTTCTCTTATAATACACAAAACTGCATGGGTGAAGGTAAAGCACTCTAACACCTCATGTTTCTTTCATATCCAACCAAAGTTACTGCTGGAAAAGCAGACGGCAGGTATATTATCCCAATATTCCCCCCGTTACCGCAACCAATTATTTTTATTGCTTTTATTGCAATTTTTGAGTATTTGCAGGAAATAACCAACAGCGTGATCATTTTGCTGTTTACAAGCAGAATATTTAATCACACCTTTTTGGCTAATCAGATTTCTCCATCAACCCTTACCAGATTCTGGTAGGATAACCCTGACGGGTACTCAGCACTTTTGAAAACTCAACAGGCGATCAATTCACGGTTTGGGCTGCCCGTCACCCACCACCGGCCAGATAGTTGCGCTGCTGGTTCACTACAAAACACCTTGTTTCCGTTAAAAAGATAACGCTTTTATTGCTCCTCTGGCTCAAGTGGTTGCGGCTGAAGCTCACTCATGACCATTTCATAAGTTTCAAACAACATCAGATCATACGGATCAAAGCCACCCTTCTTAGCGACCCGATAAGCCGTCCACATGCGGTTTCTGTCACCAGGGTTGAGGTAAGTGTTAATCCAAGTGTTAACCCGCTCTAACACACGACTAAGCAAATCCAGCCACTGCTGCTCCTGCCGTAGTTTTGGCATTGCCACAAGTTCAACCACATCAGCAGCCAAGCGATAAACCACAGCTTTTGGATTTTCAGCGTTATTTGGATTACGCTTATCAGCTCGAAACATTTGCAACTTGTACTCGGCACGATTCACACGACCGACCAGGTATTCAGTGATCCACGCCAGTTCTGAAACGGTGACTTTTTTATTTGGCCTTCCCATGTTGACGACCCCTTTTTTCGTTATCTGATTAACGATAATCTAACAAAAGGGAAGCTGGCTTGCAAGTATTTTTCGTTATTATGGTAACGCTAACGCGATGCGCCGTAAGACTGGATGATCAAAAATACACACCATTAAACGTTATTTAATTAACGGTAAAATGAGAAGGGGTTGCTAGGTCTGGAGTCAATACTAGAACCTGGAAAATTAAATTTTTACTTTTAAAAACAACAGCTTGAATAACAAAATGTAACCTTTTAAACCTTGCTGATATGAACAACAGTTCATATAATTAAGACGCAAGCCAGCCAGACCAGGCGCGGCGAACCCAAGGAGCAGCAAAATGATACTAAAAAACTGGGATATTCTTGACGACTACCCTGCAACCTTTGCCGGTTACACCAGCCAGCTATTCAGCATTGCTGAAAAAAAACTGATTACTGATGCGGTGCAAATGATTGAACAGAAAATGACCGCCAGGGTGCTGGAGTACAGTTTCACCAAACCGGAAACGGTGCAGCAGTACCTGCAGTTAAAAATGGCAACCCTGGAACATGAGGAAATGCACGCTCTATGGCTGGACAACCAACATTATTTAATCAAGCATGAGGTTTTAGCCATCGGCACCATTGATGCGGCCAGCGTGTACCCCCGCGAGATTGTGAAAAAAGCACTGCAACAAAACGCAGCTGCAGTAATTATTGCCCACAACCACCCATCTAATTTACTGGAACCCAGCAGATCAGACGACGCGATCACGCGCCGAATAAAAGAAGCGTTAAGCACCATAGACATCAGACTGTTAGACCATTTCATTGTGAGTGCCAGAGGCTGCTACAGTTACGCAAGCCACGGCAACTTATAAACCAGCAGCCCCCGAAAGGGGGCTTTTTTTGAAACCGGAAGGTGAACGTTTTGAAACCAGATGCACAGCAACACGACCCAGACCCGCAGAGACTGCGGGAGCTAATCGAAAAGAGTGGCCTTACTATTCGCGGCGCTGCTGAACAAATCGGCATTAGTGACCGGATGCTGCGCTATTACTTAACGCCAGAAGACAAAAAAAGCCACCGGCCTTGTCCTTACCCCGAACAGTTCGCACTGGAGTCGCTGGCCGCTGCCACCGGCGGCGAAGCCGCCCAGCAAGTGCATGGATGCACGCGCAGGCAGGAGCCGTAGCATCCAGGACGGATAGCCAACGGGAGGTTTTAGCAGACTTTGAGCACCACTGAAGATGGGCGCGGACGAAGTATAAACGGCACCGCCATCGTCTTTACGCGCCATGATTAACCGGGTTTTAGCGGTGTTGAAGGCACAAAAAAACCAACCTGGTGAAACCAGCCAGAGGGCTTTGAGCACGGGGTTTACCCCGCCACCAAAAGGGTGGGAGAAGCAAGCGAAAAAAGCGCATTTTTGAAATGCCTGGGAGCAGAAGGTAAACCAAAATAAAGCCAATAAGCTGGCCAGCCAGATGCGCTGAAACTGCGTGGCCGTGGGTTTTGGCCGCAAAAGTTTGAGCGCATCGGCTGTTGGCCAGCTTTGCTGATGAACCCAAAAAACTAAATGAAAGCACGGCTCTCAGGCAGAAAAAAATGCAATGCAAAACGCTTGCTTGGGCGGGGGTGGCGGGGGCTTCCCCAAACCCGCTGGGTTTTGCGGGGTTGGGGAAGCAAAAAAAGGTTTTAATGTTTTGCGCTTTTGAGTTTTTACGATTTTATGGTTTTGTGTTTATCAGTAATAAGAGCATAACCACTACCGAATCAACCTACACACGCTGCTACCCATCTGATAAATGAATCGAATTATAAGCCAAGTACCTGATGAATAACGAATCAGAGAACTGGAAATAGCCGGTGAAGCGCCGGTTTGCAGTGGAAGCCTAGGAGCAGAAGGTAAACCAAAAAAAACCAATAAGCTGGCCAGCCAGATGCGCTGAAACTGCGTGGCCGTGGGTTTTGGCCGCAAAGGTTTGAGCGCATCGGCTTGTTGGCCAGCTTTGCTGATGAACCCAAAAAACCAAACGAAAGCACGGCTCTCAGGCTGTAACAGCAAAAGGGGCGCTGGTGTTGATGGTTACCTGAACTTGCCTATTAGGGGGTTTCCCCGCCGACCGAAGGGCGGGAGAGCCGGTTTTGGGCTGCATTGAGAAGTGCGACTTTTCCGGCGCGGGGAGCAGCAAAAGGTATTGGGAGCCTGCGACCTTTACCGCTTGCTGCGGGCGACGGATTAGAAGCGCTGACCTTTGCAGCCCTAAAAACCGGCTGGGTGGGGGAGGCGGGGGACTTGCTTTAAAGCCGCATGGGTTTTGCGGCTGAGAAGCAAGCCGCTGAACGTGACGCACCACAACACTAGCAGCCCATGATAACGAGCGAGTTATCATGGGCTTGTATCACACGCGATGCGCCAAGGGTTTTGGGAGCTAGCTGAACCAGTAAAATTGTTCGTTCATGATAACTTGTTATCATGAACCTCTGGATGCCGACCGGGTTTCCGCTGCTCGGGCGGGAGAGCCAAGCGCCTGCTGAAAAAAACTGGGACACTCGATTCAGCCGGTGAAGCGCCGGTTTGCAGTGAAAGCCTGGGAGCAAATGACCAACCAGAACAAAGCCAAGGGCAGGCCAGCCAGCCGAGCTGAAGCGGTGTGGCCGTGGGTTTTGGCCGCAAAAGCTTGTGCTTGGCGGCTGTTGGCCTGCCTACACAATGCACCAGAACACTAACCGAAGGCACGGCTCTCAGGCTGGAACAGCAAAAGGGGCGCTGGTGTAGAAAAAAGACTGTGGCGTGAATTTTAAGGGCGCTTGGCTGGGTGGGTGCAGCGGATCTGCGCGGAAGCCCCCTGTGGGCTGACGGGCAGACTTTTTGTCTCGGTGCAGTAAAAACTAAGAGCTGGGTACCATACCCATGCGTTTGATGTAATCGTTTAGACTGGATGGAGGGATTTCTAAAAGCTTGGCTATGGAACGCTGGCTCAGGTTTTTATCCAGCAGCTTCTGGATTCTTTCTTTTTTAGCGTCCAATTTCAGTTTTTCAGCTTTACCTGGTGGCCGCCCCAGAATCTTACCGGCCTTCTTTCTTGCTGCTAATGCCTCTTTCGTCCGCATCGAGATAAACTCCCTTTCGATCTCTGCAGCCATGCCCAAAACCGTTGCGGTAATCGTGGCTTGCAGTGAACCATCAAAGATCATTTTTTGTTTGGCGATATGAACGCTAATTTTCTGCTCAGTGCATTTTTCCAGCACCTCCAACACCTGCAGGGTGCTCCTCGCTATTCGGCTGATTTCGGCAAAAATCAAAACAGAACCCTGGGGCAGTTCATCCAGCATTTTTCCCAGCTTCCGCTGCCGCCACTTCTTTTTGCCACTGGCTGTATCTTCAACAAACTCTAAGCCAGAAAACCCCTGAGCATTCGCATACTCAAGGATGCCGTGGCGTTGGTTATCCACGTCCTGAGCATCAGTTGAAACTCTCAAATAAGCTGTAATTTTCTGTTTGCTCATGGTGTAACAGAAGCCCCGCCGCTTATAAGAAAAGAAATTATCCTGTTACACCCTCTAGCCCTTGTCCTACAAGGCTTTCAGGGTGTAACTGTACATTTTTTTTAGCCTGAATTTTTAGCTTCATAACCGCTGTTTTTCTGGCTGAAAATTTTTCTACATCAGCAAGCGTATTAGCAGAATAAACCCACTGGTCAGCAGCGGTTCTCCAGCTACTTACCCGGCTGGATTGCAACTCAAAACCCCAGCCGGTGAGCAGATTTTTTAACCAGGCTGTATGCAGGCGCTTGGGTGCTTTTGCAGCCGGTGGTTTGGTGATCAGATGGTAGGTTGGTTTGACTGCTTTCCGGAAAGTTGTGCTTAGGCGCTCGGCATCGGTACCAGTAAACCGAATTTCACCGTTTACATCTTTAAGGTCATCAATAATCCGGCTCACCAGCTCGACCTGCTGGGCTGTGTGCTTTTTGAAGGCAAAAACGCTTTGCTCGGCATCACCAGAAAGTGCATCCAGATCAACACCAGCGGCGGCGGCTTTGAGCAGGGTTTGCCGTTCAACCTGTTTAATCAGCCCACCAAAAATAGCTTTTTTAGCCAGCTCATGCGGTAGGTTCCCAGCTGAGTCAAAATCGGCATACCCAAGCTGTAATGCCTGTTCGATCTGATAGCGGGCTAGTTTTGCAGCATCTTTTTCTCTACCGGCACTGACTGCTGATAAATGATCAGCTTCCAGTTCGTTAATGCGCTCTGCTGTGCGCGTGCTTTCGATCTCTTTCTCTTTGGTTTCCAGCTGCGCCTGTGCGACTTCTTCAATACCTTCTCTATTGGATTCTTCGTAACAGGTAGAAACTTGAATACTCGCATTCAGCAGGTGACCGTGCAGGATCAGGAAGGGGTTAGAAGAATTGAGGTTTTTTTGCTGCAGGGCTGCAATTTGTCCGGTAGTAAAAGTGCAGTTTATTGCTACTTCACCACCGTCTTGCCAAGCCGCTTGCTGGGCTTCTAATTCCAGCTCTTGTGCTGGTATGTATTCGCGCTGAGGCCGCATAAAATGCGAGTTGGCCGCGATTTTAACGGTGCCACCGGCAGCCCATCTAAACCGTCTTGCTAACTGCCAGATTGCAGGTGCATCAAGGCTATCATGGGTGATAAAGCCAAAAATGTTGGCCTCAATGCTGGTTACACTGAACCCTGAGCTGAGTACCGGACTGTAGACAATTAATTGATATTCTGTGGCTTGTGCATTGGGATCAGCTAAAAAACGTGCCTGCTCTTGCTCGGCGGTAGTGCGTGCTGTCAGCAATAAAGAACGACCGGAACACTCGCGTGAATAGAGCGCATGGGCAGCCTCGGCCCCGCGCCGGGTGGTGCAGAAGATGACAGTTTTTCTGCCAGCTTGAAGGCTTTTAATCACTGATTCATGCAGGGGCTGATTGTCTTTCTTCTTTCCATTTACTTTAACGCGCTGGGCCGGGAAGAGTTCAACTCTGGGTGGTAGGTGGGCCTGCTCATTACAGGCAAAAATCGGCAGATTCAGCTGCTTAACAAGATGGGCGGTTGTGGGGGTAACATCACCATCGAGGGCAACTATCTGCACCCCGAAGAGCGTACAACCATCCAGTAGCGTCAAAAATCGCTGTTTTTGCTGGCCGCTTAAAATGCTGGAGGCACCGAAAAGCAAGCTGGACACCTGGGCGGCTTCGTCGATGACCAGCAGCCCATTTTTAGATGCCAGGTCGGTGATCAACGGCATCATGCTCTCACGGGTTGCCCCGTGTACGGTGCTGGATATGCCGCCACTCAGTTCCAATAGCTCTGGCGTTTCCGTGTAAATGTCCAGCTCCAGGGTTTCTGCATTTTGGCCTGCCAGGCTGCGGAGAACAGTGACGGCCAGAACCGGCCTCCCTGCTTTTCTGGCTTTTTCGATCAACGGCTTGGCTAGGCCGGAAGTCTTGCCGGTGCCCAAGGGAGCCTGAACAAAGGCACTTTTTCCCTCGGTTAGCGCTTTCTCAAGGCTGGAAAACCGGGTGAATTTTTTAACCACCGGAATTGACTGATGCATTGGTGCGGCACGACCAGCCAAGTGATGCGCCCACCATTGTTGGGCTTTTACCAGATCAACACCGGCTTGCTGTGCGGCTTTTTCTAGTCCTTGGGGATTGATTCCAGCCTTGTGTTCGTAGCAAGCTTTAATTAAGGCTTGGCGTGGGGTTTGGTGGGCAGCACTGACGAGGGGTTTACCCAGTAACTCACTGATTTTTTCCTGAGCCTGAGCAGCCCTTTTTTCATCTTCTGGCGTGACCAGACCACGCCTTTTTTTATTGCTGAACGCAGTCAGAATCAGGCGCTCATTCGCCGCCGATTCCTCGGCTTTTTTACGCGCCCATTCGCGCTTTTCATTGGCGGAAAAACTACGCTCATCAGTGATCAGGTCTTGAGCAGTCAGCCCTACTGCATCGCGGATTTCGCTGTGCGAGTGACCGGCATAGCAGTAAAAAACCACACGGGAGCGGTCGAACTGACTGTCCGGCTGCATTTCCGTAATAACCAGTTTGCGCTCTTTACGTTTTTTTGAATTTTCGCGGGAACAACAGGGGCAGGCGGCGCGGTGGTCGTGCTTGCCGGATGATTGCACAAAATCAAAGAAGGATAGAATCTGCTCAAGCTGCATAACGGGGAGCCTCCATGCTTTTTTGCCCTGAAATTTTTGGGGCAATTTTTCTTGTTAGTTGGCGTCCTTCTGTTTTGTTATAAAACAATTTAACGCAGGTAGATAACTTGCGCTCTTGATTAAGAGCAAATAAACTGATCATTGTGATTACCTTGTAATGGATTACACAGGTTAGAGGGTGTTACCAGCACCCTCTAACCAGCCTCTCAATTCCTACATCTTTACTAATACTTCATCAAACCCCACTTTTTTTGCAGCTGCAAAAGCGGCTTTAGCGGTCTTGAACCGCCTAATTTCATGTCTGTAAGTTTCTAACTTTAACCACTGATCTGTTAGCTTGTTTCGGAAAAACAGCAGGCAACAACCATCGTTATCTATTTTTATTTGACTTTGGTCAAGCACCTGATTCTTCTTCAGTGAAATCGCGTCGCGTAACTGCATAATCAAAAATCCTCAACTAATACCCATCTGCAAAATTTACATTTTGCGCCACAAAAGTCAACTCGTTTGACTGTTCAGCTAGGGATAAAAATCATGAGTGAAAAACAGGGAGTCTATGAAGTACACCGGAAAAACAGTGAGTTGCTAGAGCATCAGTTACCAGGCATTGACGAAGACCTAGACTTGAGCTTTGAAAGACTGCCCTTTGAGTACCGGACAAATGAAGAGAGAGAGGCGTTTTTGAAAGTACGCTATCAAGGCATAAGGTCGCTCAGTGAGCAAGAGCTAGATCTTTTTGATCGAATGATTAAACGAATGGCTGTGCCTGTTTATAGGCTGTATCCGAATGAGATTAGTGAACTACAGGCCAAGGTGAGAAGGTGACCGAATAATACGTTGGTTTATCCCGGACGCTTTGCCAATATTGGTCGGGATAGACTGGGTACGTCGGACTCACCCCCCTTACCTGCGGTTTTTTTTATTTTCGGAAATCCGAAAATAACAAATGTCCATTGGACAAGGAGAACCCCTGCTATGCGATACCTGAAACTGAAAAAACACTGCCGTCCCCGCGCTGATGGCACGGTGATTGTTGACCCCATCATTGTTGATTCCCCCCGCAAATACGCTGCACAGCGAGAACGCCGTGAAACCTACATCAGTAAAAGAAAATGTCATCTGGTGTTTGGTGCCCACGATTCGGGCAAGAGCCGCTGGCTCCAGCGGATGCACGGAAAATGGGAAAAAATCTGGGGTGCAAAAATTAGTGCTGCGCCGGTTTTTTTGGGGGCATTACATCCAGTCAGTACCTGGACTGACCAACCCCATGTTGAGAAATGGCACGATAAACTGGAAAAAGCCGCTGCAGAGCATGATCCCGATTACACCCTTCGGCCCTGGGCAAAGCTGAATCAGCAACAAAGATCCGAGCGGTTGGCCGACTACCTGGCGGACACCGGTGCGCTTTTGTTTATTGACGACGCGCACAAACTCACTGGCCGAAAACTTGAACTGGCGCGGCGTTGCGTGATTTCAGCCAATATCTGGCTGATTGCAACCAGCCAAGAAAACAGGTTACCGCCGAACCTACGCACGATAATTGACCGGCGCGAACCCCAGCGCACACGACTGATGACTGATGCCGCTTACGATGCCACCAGCATTGTTATGTGGCTGATCATCGTGATTGCCATAGGCATTGGCTGGTGGGAAGCCGCTCTGATCCTCGGTGGTTTAAAAGTTCTCGGCAGCGGGAGACGCGCAGCGCGACCCGACTAACACTGAAAAGGAGTTCAGAAATGAAAAGAGTAAAACTGAATAAAACGGTTTTTTTGCTGATAATTGCTCTTTTTTCGGCGCAATTAGCCGCAGAAGAACAACGTGGCTGGTGGCCGTTGCATAACCCCTGGGCCGATGCCGCCAGCGACCCAGAACCCCCTCCACGGGTACGCCCCTACGAGCTGCCGCGTTTTGACGAACAAACCCAGGGCGACCACCATACACAAATCCCCCCGCTGCAATCTGCTCCTTATGTTGATGGTGACCTTATTTTTAAAAGCGTGACCAACTGCTACCCAGAACCTAGTAAATTTCGCTTGGAGCTTGAGTTAGAAGGGCGTTATGGCAACCGGGGGTACTATGACCCCACCGGCCAGACTGATCTGGGCGGCTATTACGCAGGAATTGTTGCGCGGATGCCGCTCTACTCAGCAACGGAACTGAATAGAGAACGAGAGCGCGAGTACATGCGGCGCACCGCCACTGCTGAAACCATCGGGCAACTGATGGCCGCGCTTGCCCAGCGCAATCATGCTGTCCGTGAACTGGGGCTTTATTCCAGCTTGGAAGCCAGGTCACAGGTGCGGGTTGCTCAGGGTGTGGTTGGTGTAGATGAGCAAGTTCAGCACCTGACGAAAGTTGCTCAAGCACAACAAGCACTGATCATGGCGGAAACTGCGCTAGTGCAGCATCGTTTAATACTCGTTGGTCAGTGTGACGACCGACACGCACAAACTGTTAACGGCTACTTAAAGCGGATTACACGGCTACCGAGGGCAGGCCATGAAACGCCATAAGAAAAAGCAGATCCGGCTTTTCTGGTGCGACTCTGCGAGGTGCTGGATTGCGGACTACCCCTATAACTGGATTGCCGAATACTGTTACGGCACAACAGAAATACCGCTCTATGTCGGGAAAGAAGCTGAGCCCGAAGAATTACGCATGGAACTATTGGCACAAAACCCCGGCTGGGCGTGTTACATCTGCTGGCCGGAGTGGAGGGAGGGAACCGATGAAATGGATTAACCATGTCGCCATAGGCGGCGCAACTACTGCCCTGATTAACCCCGCATTGGTGCCGGTCGCCATGTTGGGCGCTACTGCCCCCGATTGGATGGAATGGATCGCTAAAGGCATTGGCCGACCCGTTAAACACCGTGGACCGACTCATTACTTAGCTGTTTGGTTGGTTGCACTGCTGGCCGCATGGATATTGGAGCCGACCGGTGTACTTGCTGCTTTTGCCTGGGGCGGCTTAACCCACATCATTTGTGATGCTATGACGGTTTCCGGTGTGCCCTTTTCGCCTTATAGTGACAGGCGGTTTCATTTATTTGGTGGGCGTTTTCGGACAGGTGATCCAGCTGAATATGCCATTTCATTTGGCGTGGTGGCGGCCTGCGTTGGGGTGTTTATGATGATCGGCAGCGCCTCAAGCGGCTGGTACCCATTTTTTTATGATTGGCATGGTTTATACAACCAGGGGGTGATTGATGGGAGCGAATGGCGGGCAAATCGTTTCAGATTCTTCTAGAAACCAAAAAAGAAGGTGTGATTGGCACAAGCGTATTTTGTATATATTGCTTTTAGTATCAGTTGGTTGGCACATACACACTCTTGTCTTGGCTAATGATGCGGCTGATGCAGCAATGGAGCTGATCACTAAATGCGCTTACTGGTGATGAATTTGAGAAAGACTTTTTTACTATTTGCTGCAATTTTTTTTGCCAGCACAACCCTAGCGGCACCGGCGAATTTTGAACAGGCCAAGACCGAAGCGCGGCGCTACGTTTACCACGACCGCACTGAGGCGGGGACTTTTTATTGTGGCTGCAACTGGGAATGGGTAGGGCGTTCCGGTGGCAGGACAAACTTGCAAAGCTGCGGCTACCAGATCCGTAGCCAGCCAACCCGAGCCAACCGAACCGAGTGGGAGCATATCGTACCGGCCAGCAGCTTTGGACAACTGCGTCAGTGTTGGCAGCAGGGTGGCCGCTCTAACTGCGGCGAAACAGATCCTGTTTTCAGGGCAATGGAAGCCGACATGCACAACCTGACCCCCGCAGTGGGTGAAGTGAATGCAGACCGCAGTAACTACCAGTTTGGGGTTTTACCAGGGACACAAAAGCAGCACGGAGCCTGTGATTTTAAGGTGGATTTCTCGGCACGAACGGCTGAACCAAGGGATGCGGTAAAAGGCCAGATTGCCCGAATTTATTTTTACATTCATGATCGTTACGACGTGCCCATGAGCCGACAACAGCAGCAGCTGATGCTGGCTTGGCACCGGCAACACCCTGTTAGTGACTGGGAGCGCGAACGCGACCGCAGGATAGCGGCCAGAATGGGGCACTCGAACCCTTTTGTAACCGTTGAACGCACCTGGACACTCGGCCATAAAAACAGCGGCGATGGACTTTTTTCTGCACTGCCAAAGAACCACCCAGTTACTCAAAAAATCGAGGGCGTAATCATCGGCAACAAAAACAGCAAGGTTTACCACCTGCCCCAAGGTTGCCCAAGTTACAACCGAGTTGCAGAGCAAAACCGCATTGAATTTGCGATTGAGGCCGAGGCACAGGCTGCCGGATTCACCAAAGCTGGAAACTGCCGCTAACTAAAAATATCCACAAAATTTGTGGGTAACCCGGTGGGCAGTTTGCCCATCGGTACACCGGCTGAATGGCTCACCGACTGGTTAAAAAATAAACATCAAAAACCCTTCACTTTTACCAGGCAACTGGCTAAAATCATTTTTACAAAATCGTAAAAACTTAAAAGCGCAAAAGGTGAAAAGATGATTTACAGCATCCTGAACCAGAAGGGCGGCGTAGGAAAAACAACGCTTTCCGTCAACTTGGCGGCCAGCTTTGCCCGTGGCGGAGCGCGTGTTCTGCTGCTGGATGCTGATCCCCAGGGCAGCAGTTTAGACTGGGCTGCAGCGCGGGAAGATGAACCCCTTTTCACTGTGCTTGGCTTACCACGACCCACGATCCACAAAGAAATTACCCAGCTGGCTAAGGATTACGACCACGTTTTTATCGACGGGCCACCCCGCGTAACAGAGCTGGCCAGATCCGCGATTATGGCCGCTGACGTGGTGCTGATCCCCGTGCAGCCCAGCCCTTATGATGTTTGGGCGGCTGACGAAGTGGTGCAGCTGATCAAAGAAGCCCAGATTTATAAAGAAAGACTGAAAGCCTTTTTTGTAATTAACCGTAAAATCGTAAATACAGCAATCGGGCGCGACGTGGGCGAAGCCCTGGAAAATTATCAACTGCCGGTGCTGGCCAGCAGCATTAACCAGCGGGTGGTTTTTGCAGAAACGGCTGCTGTTGGTAAAGCCGTTTTTGAAACCAAAGACAAACAGGCGGCTGAAGAAATTGAAGCCATCAAGAAAGAACTGCAGGAGCGCACAGCATGAGCGGAAAAAAAGTGGCCTTTGGTGCCAAACCCAAACAAACCCCAACCGCTGACGACTGGGTGGAAAAACGCGAAACACCCGAAGACGAAAACAAACCGAAAATGAAGCGCCTGACCATTGATATACCGGAAGACCTACACCGCCAGATCAAAGCAGAATGCGCTATGCGGGGCAGCAAAATAGCGGATGAAGTGCGGGAACTGCTTTTGCAGAAATATGGAAAAGCGTAGAAAAGTAAAAGTGATTAAAATGAAACACAACAAGCTACGAACTTTACCGCACACGCCAGAGTGCCTTAGCAAAAACAGCGCTTGAAATAACCAAGCTGCGGAACCCAGCACTGTTGAAGCCGTTAAAAAAGCACACGGATGCACAAATTGCACGCTACCTGCTTTTGGGCAGCCGTGAATTCATTCAGTCGCTGGATTCCGTAATCATTGCTGAATAACTGCTATGGGGGCGCGAAAGCGAAAGCCCCCAACGCCCACTACCGCAGCAAGCAAAGGATAACTCCTTAATGAGAGCTGAGCATCAGGAACCCGACACATACGCCTTATTAAAGTTATTACAAAAGTGAACAGATGAAGTCACTATTGAAGGGTCTAGTTTAACATTAAAATCTTCGTATATTATTTCTGATACAATTAAAGGCAGTAAATTATAAAGATCATCAATAGCACTTTGGTTACCAGTGATGAGTGAATAAAAAGACCGGCCATCAATTACACGAATATCTTCCCTGTATGGCAATGTCATATGAGATTGATTGTCGGAAGGGATAAAAGGTTTATTATAAACAGTGGCGTTTTTAGGTAAAATCTCAACATAGTAACCAGTATAACCAGGATAACCATTTAGCTTGTGTTCTAGATCTCTGTAAATAGAAACTTTATGATTACCTTTTGTGGTGTTGTGCTTGTTTTTGATTTCAGCAATTATCTTTTTTCCATGGTGCACAATGTCAACCACATTCCCTATAGGCAAAAGAGTTACACCGTCAACTGATCCAATTATTTCTTCATGCAGTGTACCTATTGCATTTTGCTTTGTTTTTTGTATTTGTCTTTCATGCTCTTGTTTCATCCATTGATCCAAACTAATATTTTGAGACAATGAATCTATTACAGCCGAGAAACAATCCAAGGTGTTACGATAGATGTCTTGTCCTACAATTTGAGCTTGATATACTCTTCTGATACTGCCGCGTATAGCTTCTTTAAGTTTTGTTTTATCAAATGCCGACATAGTTGTTAATCTCCTTTAGCCGAGTGATTTCTTTATTAAGAAAAACGCAGCGTATCATACAGGTAAATTTTGGAGAATTCACAAAAATACCGTAATTAAAAAAGTCTTTTATAAACAATAAGTTAAAATATCTGAAACAGCTTTAGGAAGACTATAGCGCAATAGTAGACACCTTAAAAAGTAGATGGGCTTGAAAAAATACTGGACCTGTATAACGGAATGGTGTATATTGATACAGTGTCTAACGTGAAAGTGGAAACGTCATTATGCATGGTATCCAAAATAAAGCCAGCTACAGTATTGAAATGCTAGCAGATATACTATCTCAATCTAAAGCAACAATAAACGCAAGGGTTAAAAAAGGTGAGTTAAATGTTTGTAAATATACAGGAAAAATAGATATAAATAATTTGCTTGAATTTAAAGAAATTAACTCTATGGTCGAAAGTAATTGGGATGAGGAGCACTCAATAAAACCAATAAAAGAATTTAAAATGGTTGAGCTATTTGCTGGCGGCGGCGGTCTAGCCATTGGAATGGAGCAAGCAGGACTTAAAAGTATATTTCTGAATGAAATAGATAAAGATGCCTGCAACACATTAAGACATAACAGGCCTGAATGGAATGTTGTGGAAGGGGATATTTCTAATATTAACTTCAAAGAAATAAATCATGAGGTTGATGTGCTGACTGGCGGTTTCCCATGCCAAGCCTTTTCTTATGCGGGAAAAAGCTTGGGTTTTGAAGATACACGTGGGACGCTTTTTTTTGAAATGGCACGAGCTATAAAAGAAACAAAACCTAAATTATTTCTTGCTGAGAATGTTAAAGCTTTATCAACTCATAATAACGGAAAGACACTAAATACAATAAAAAATATAATCAATGAAATAGGTTATGATTTAATTGATGCAAGGGTTCTCAAGGCTATATTTTATAAGGTGCCGCAAAAAAGAGAAAGACTAATAATGATTGGGATAAGAAAGGATTTATCAGGAAAAGTTCGTTTTCATTGGCCTTCACCATACAAAAGAATAATGACAATACGAGACGTGCTTTATGCAGGAGAACTATACGATACAGATGTACCTAAATCTGAAGGACAAGAGTATCCGAAAAGAAAAAAAGAAATTATGTGTAAAGTACCACAGGGAGGATACTGGCGAAACTTACCAGATGATTTACAACGTGAATATATGGGGGGAAGCTACTTTTTAGGTGGGGGTAAAACAGGTATGGCAAGACGCCTATCCTTAGATGAGCCAAGTTTAACATTAACAACTTCACCTGCACAAAAACAGACTGAACGCTGCCATCCTATTGAGACAAGGCCATTGCAGGTGCGTGAGTATGCGAGAATCCAAACATTTCCTGATAATTGGGAGTTCAAAGGGTCAAAAAATTCTGCTTATAAGCAAATTGGAAATGCGGTACCAGTAAACATGGCAAGAGCATTAGGTAATTCATTGGTAAGATTGTTGAATGATATCGAAAAAATAAATTAAAATTAATCGGCAGGATGGAAAGAAAATGAATTCAAACAAATTGATTTTCAATAAAAATTATTTCGAAGAGAAAATACCGCCAACATTTTATGACCATAGTAATAGAAATGATATTTGCCCATCTATCTACTCAAGATTGCTTGGTATTAAGATTTTCATAGACAGTAAAAACCCTGAGGAAAGAGAGGAGCCAAATTACCCAAGATTCTCAGTTTACAAAACAAATGAAATTGGAGAAACAGAAGAGATAGCGTACGAGACAGAAGTTTGGCAAGAAATATTAGATTTTATTGAAAAATTAAAACAAAGCGGAACTGGGGTTTGAAGTCCAATGGAACGAAAGTGTACGCTAACCCACCACCCGCATTACC
>NZ_JACUUA010000323.1 GCF_014859565.1 Marinospirillum sp.
TTTCCTAGTCTCGGGCGCGATCCATCCGCTATAATACTTTCTTTAGCTTTTTTCACCAACCCGTCAAGAAGCGAGCGCCATGAGCCAGCCCGAAATTACTGCTGCATCCAACTTTATTCGCAACATGATTAGCCAGCAGCGCGAAGCGGGTCAGCAACAGAAAGTGATTACCCGTTTTCCGCCAGAACCCAATGGTTACCTGCATGTGGGACATGCCAAAAGCATCTGCCTGAACTTTGGTGTGGCTGAAGAATTTGGTGGTGACTGCCACCTGCGTTTTGATGACACCAACCCGGAAAAAGAAAACCAGACCTATATTGATGCCATTCAGGAAGACGTGAAGTGGCTGGGTTTTCAGTGGGCGGGTGATGTGCGTTATGCCTCTGACTACTTTGAACAGCTTTATCAGTGGGCGGTACACCTGATTCGTGAAGGCAAGGCTTATGTCTGTGAGCTGAACGCTGAGCAGATGCGTGAATATCGCGGCACCCTGACTGAACCGGGCAAAAACAGCCCCTTCCGCGAGCGCAGTGTGGAAGAAAATCTGGCTGAATTTGAAGCCATGCGTGCAGGTACTTATCCGGATGGTGCCAAGGTGTTGCGTGCCAAAATCGACATGAGCGCACCTAACATCAACCTGCGTGACCCGATTTTGTACCGCGTCCGTCATCAGCATCACCACCAGACTGGTGACCAATGGTGCATCTACCCCAGCTACGACTTCACTCATGGTCAGTCGGATGCCATTGAAGGTATCACTCACTCCATTTGTACGCTGGAGTTTGAAGACCATCGCCCGCTGTATGAATGGTTCCTGAACAATCTGCCAGTGCCCTGTAAACCGGTGCAGACCGAATTTGCCCGTCTGAACCTGAACTACACGGTGACTTCCAAGCGCAAACTGAAACTGCTGGTGGATGAAGGCATTGTCGAAGGCTGGGACGACCCACGTATGCCTACCATTTCCGGTATGCGTCGCCGTGGTTACACCTCCAAATCCATCCGTGATTTCTGCGACATGATTGGGGTGAATCGCTCCGGTGGTGTGGTGGATATCAACATGTTGTATTTTGCCCTGCGCAACGATCTGGAGCACTCCGCCCGCCGCGCCATGGTGGTACTGAACCCAATCAAGGTAGTGATCACCAATTGGGAGGAAGGCCGGGTAGAAAACCTCACCAGCCCCAGCCATCCTGCGCGGGAAGACCTGGGTGAGCGTACCCTGCCGTTTACCCGTGAGTTGTATATCGACCGTGATGATTTTATGGAAGAACCACCGAAGAAGTTCTTCCGTCTGGCACCGGGACAGGAAGTACGCCTGCGTAATGCCTGGGTGATTCGTTGTGATGAAGTCATCAAGGATGCCAGCGGTGAAATCATTGAGCTGCGTTGCAGCCATGACCCAGATACGCTCGGCAAGAACCCGGAAGGTCGCAAGGTCAAGGGTGTGATCCATTGGGTCAGCGCAGAACACGGTATTCCTGCCGAAGTGCGCCTGTATGAAAACCTCTTTCAGGTAGAAGCACCGGATGCTGATAAGGACGTGGACTTTTTGCAGCACCTGAACCCGGAATCCCTGAGTGTAGTGCAGGCCATTTGTGAACCCAGCCTCGCCAGTGCTGAACCGGAAGACAAGTTCCAGTTTGAGCGGGTGGGTTATTTCTGTGCCGATCGCCGCGACCACCAGACAGGTAACAAGCTGGTGTTCAACCGTACTGTGGGTCTGAAAGACTCCTGGGCTAAAATTCAGCAAAAACAGGATTGAGATGAGCCAGTTACCCGAGATTCACCTCTACAACACCCTGACCCGTCAGAAAGAAGTGCTGAAACCCATTCAGCCCGGCACCGTGAAAATGTACGTGTGTGGTGTCACGGTTTATGACCTCTGCCACATCGGCCATGCCCGTGTGATGGTGGTATTTGACATGATCACCCGTTACCTGCGTGAGCGGGGTTATGACGTGGTGTATGTGCGTAACATCACCGATATTGATGACAAGATCATCAAACGTGCGGATGAAAACGGCGAAAGCATGGAGCAACTGACCGAGCGCATGATTACTGCCATGCACGAAGATGAAGCGCGTCTGGGTGTGCTGCGCCCGGACATTGAGCCACGTGCCACAGCTTACATTGAAGACATCATTGCACTGGTGCAGACGCTGGAGCAAAAAGGTTTTGCCTACGCCGCCAGCAACGGTGATGTGTATTATCGTGTACGCAAATTTGAAAGCTACGGCCAGCTGACCAACCGTAAACTGGATGAATTACAGTCCGGTGCCCGTGTGGATGTGGACGATGCTAAAGAAGACCCGCTGGACTTTGTATTGTGGAAAGCCGCCAAACCTGGTGAACCTAGCTGGGCTTCACCCTGGGGTGATGGCCGCCCCGGCTGGCATATCGAATGTTCTGCCATGTCCACCTGCTGCCTGGGTAAAACCTTTGATATCCACGGTGGTGGCCCGGATCTGCCTTTCCCGCACCACGAAAACGAAATCGCCCAGAGTGAAGCGGCCACCGGCCAGAAGTATGTCAACACCTGGATGCATGCCGGTGCGGTGCGGGTAGATCAGGAGAAAATGTCCAAATCCCTGGGTAACTTCTTCACCATCCGTGATGTGTTGGAAAAACACGATGCTGAAGTGATTCGTTACCTGCTGCTGGGCAGCCACTACCGCTCGTTTATCAACTACGCAGAAAGTGCCTTGCACGATGCACGTAAATCACTGGAGCGTTTTTACACCGCGCTGCGAGGTGTCACAGTTGTAGAGGATGCTAAAGCAGTACAACAAGCTGGCAACTGGCGAGAAGATTTTCATCGTGTGATGGATGATGACTTTAATACCCCCGAAGCCCTGGCTGTGCTGTTTGACCTCACCCGCGCTCTTAACCGTGCGCGGGAAGCCGAAGATAACCAACTGGCTGCAGCGCTGGCTTTTGAACTCAAGGCACTGGGGGGCATTCTCGGATTATTGCAACAGGATGCTGAACACTTCCTGAAAGGTGGCAACACCAAGCAAAACAGTGTTAACCCCGACGTGATTGAAACCCTGATCGAAAAACGCCTGATGGCAAAACAGGAACG
>NZ_JACUUA010000324.1 GCF_014859565.1 Marinospirillum sp.
ATCTGGAAACTTTGCTGACTGCGCTGGAACAATAACTGGTGGATCAAGTCTGAATCTGGCAACTTATGGCAACCAAAAAGGTTTAGCGGAAATCCATAATGAGAAATTGCCAGATTCAGGCCTGTTTACGTTTGATCAGTTTTATAACCTTGGCTCTGGTTACAGGGTTATCACAGGCACATCCCCATGTTTGGGTGGATCTTCGGGTTCGTCCATTAATGAATGACCAGCAACAGCTGGTTGCCTTGCAGCAATCCTGGCGTTTTGATCCCTTTTACAGCCTGATACTGATAGAAGAGCTGGAGCGCGGTGGCCCAGCTAATGAACAAGAACAACGTTATGATCAGCTGGCGCTGGAAGTGGCCACCAATCTGGCACGGTTTGATTTTTTCTCTCGTGTGAGCAGTCAGGGATCGCGTCAGGTTTTTTCTGAAGTGACCGAATACAACCTGATGCGGGTCGGGCAACGGGTGGAGTTCAGTTTTGTATTGCCGTTACAAACCCCACTGGATAGCCGCACACCATTCAATTATCAGGTGTATGACCCCAGTTATTATATCGAGATATTACATACCCCGGAAATTGGCTTGGATCGAGCCAGCCTGCCGCCTGCCTGTCAGGTGGATCTACAGGCACCCAACCCATCCAGTGATTTAATAGAAAAAGCCCTGGCACTGGATGCAGATCAAACACCTGATGATCCAGAGCTGGGTTCCCATTTTGCTGAGCGGGTGTTGATCCAGTGCCAATCAGAAGATACAAATAAGGATTAACTGGATGAAGTGGTGGTCGGCTTTTTTATTAATAGTCTTCAGTATCAGTCTTTATGCTTCACCCCTGCCTGGGTTACCACCTGCTAATCAGAATAATGATCAGGTGATGCAATCCACTCCCACTAAATCAGAGTCTGCGGTAAGCAGCAGCTCCAGTTGGAGTTGGCAGCAGCTGACTTTCTGGATCATGCAAAAACAACGTGAGCTGCATCGTGGTCTGGCAGATAAAATCGAACGGCTTAGTGAGCAAGGCAGCTGGGATAATGCCCGTGCATTATTGTTGTTGAGTTTTTTTTACGGTGTTTTTCATGCTGCAGGGCCCGGGCACGGTAAAGCAGTATTAACCACCTATTTGCTGACCCAACCCGAAAAATTACAAAGAGGTTTGTGGCTGTCTTTTATTGCCGCCATGTTGCAGGCCGTCACAGCTGTTTTATTGGTGACACTACTGGTTCATGTGTTCGGTCGCCTGGCTCGTGAAGCCTTCTCCAGTGTATTTTATGTCGAAGTGGTCAGCTTTGTTCTTATTGTTCTGCTGGGGCTGGTTTTAATTGCTCGCGGTATCCGGCAGCTTTGGCGGATGCGCTGCAAAAGGGTGAGTGTTCTGCACACTACGCCTACCCAGCGGCCTCAATTTAAACCCATCGCATCAACTGGAATAACGCCTGTTTTTACCCCGTTAAAAATAACGGGTTCAAATACGGCAACCCCCTGCCCATCCTGTGGCAAGGTGCATCATGTCGCACCGGAGCAAACAGAGGGAAAAAGCTGGATTCAGAACACCGGGCTGCTGCTCTCCATTGGTTTGCGCCCTTGTTCTGGTGCCGTGCTGGTGCTGGTGGTCGCTAATCTGATGGGTTTATGGTGGGTGGGTGTGGCCGCTACAGTGGCTATGGCTCTGGGAACAGCACTGACAGTTGCAGTGTTGGCAACGCTGGCGGTTCAGGCACGGCAACTGGCTCAGCGGTTATTACGCCTGCAGGGACAAAGCATGGCAAGTGTTGCCGCTCTGCTGGCAATGGCAGGTGGTCTTGTCATCTTATTGCTGGGTGCTAGCTTGTTGCTTGGAAGCCTGAGCACCGATCATCCACTGGGACTGTTTTGACCGGTTGAGCCGGGTGGTACGTGGGCTCAGCCTGTGGATAAACCTGTGAGGTACTGGGGATAAATCCTGTGTGTGGACGTGGATAAATGCCTTGCTTGAATGAATGGACAAAAAGATGGGCATTTTTTTGATCTATATTAACCTTTTGTGCAAATCTTCAGCGCCACTACAAAAGTCTCTACTAGAATAGCCGGTCATTACTTAATAAAATCTTTCACTTACCTGTTAACCCCTCCCCCAGCCCAGGAGTAGCTCCATGACCCGTGATCAGGAAATCCGACTGGACGAAGATGATCTGATCGTCAGCAAAACAGATCCAAAGGGTCGAATCACCTATGCTAATCGCCGCTTTATGGAGATAGTTGGTTATTCTGAGCCGCAGTTACTGGGCAAACCCCATAACCTGATTCGTCATGCTGATATGCCGCGCGGAGTTTTCCGTTTTCTGTGGCATACCCTGCAGGAAGGAAAAGAGTTCTTTGGATACGTCAAAAACCGCACTTCGGATGGTGGTTATTATTGGGTTCTGGCTAATGTCACCCCGGATTACAAGGCGGATGCTTCACTGGCCGGTTATTTTTCGGTGCGTCGTCGCCCTAATTTTGCTGCAGTGCGTCAGGTTTCCCAATGGTATAAAAAAATGCTGGAAATTGAGGCTGAACTGTCTGCCAGTCAGGCACCTCAGGTTTCCATGCAGTGGCTGGTAGAGCAGGTCGATCAACAGGGTTGCAGTTACAACGATCTGATTCGTCAGCTTGAGCAACTACAGGAATAAACCATGTATCAAGCCAATCTGACACACCATATTTCCAGGGGATCACCCTTTTTAAGTGCCAAGTTTTTGATTGCTTGTGTGATTTTTAATCTGCTGACACTCGGTGCAGCCTTGGTAGCTTTACTGAGTGAACACTGGTTATGGGTTGGAATTCCTCCACTGCTGGCCTTGTTGTTCAGTATTTATGCCTGGCGTTATGCCCGCAAACCCCTGATTACCCTGTCATTAATTGATGTTGCCCTGCAGAAAGCGCGGGTGGGTGAAATGCACCATCGTATTACCCATACCAAGGGGTTGGGTGAAGTTGGGCGGGTCAGCTGGGATCTGAATGATTTTCTGGATCTGATCGAAAGTTACTTCAAGGAAGTCAACTCAGCATTTGCTGCAGTCAGTCAGGGAGATTTTTCTCGCAAAACCCTCTCCAAAGGGATG
>NZ_JACUUA010000325.1 GCF_014859565.1 Marinospirillum sp.
CCAGTATGGCGGGTTAAAACACACCCTGGTCAACTCTCCGGAAGAAGCCGCCATTCTGGTGGATGACGTGCGACATATCCAGGAGAGTCGTGGTTTTCACAAGGTGCTGGAAGCCAGCAAAGCCGATGACATTCCCAGCCCGATCCGTCACACCATGAAAGGTGAACTACCGTTTCAGGATCACTGAAGCTTACTCCGCTGGTGAGCAATGCTCCAGCCAGTCAGCCAACTCTTCTGCAGTGAAAGGCCAGCCGATTTCTGCACCATCCGGGCTGGCCACCACAGGAATACGCACCCCATAACGCGCCATCAGTAAATCATCCTCGGCAATATCCACCAGCACCAGTGTGATACCCGGTTGTGTCTGTTGATGACTCACCCAGGGCTCCAGCAATGCCAGAGCCTTATCACACAAGTGGCAGCCAGCTGTAGTGAAAAGAGTCAGATGTAAATCCTGTGGCATCTCGGCTGCTCCTGCAGAAGAGTCAAATATCAGAAGGCCGGAACCACAGCACCCTGGTATTTTTGGTTGATAAAATCACGTACTGCTGCTGTTTTCAGTGCTGCAACCAGTTGCTGAAGTGCTGGGTTATCCTGACGATCTTCACGCGCCACCAGAATATTCACGTAGGGTGAATCACTGCCTTCAATCACCAGTGCATCCTCGGAAGGATTCAAACCCGCTTCCAGAGCATAGTTGGTATTGATCAACGCCAGGTCTACCTGATTCAGGATACGCGGCAGCGTCGCGGCTTCCAGCTCACGAAAACGCAGGCGTTTAGGGTTATCCTGAATATCTCGCGGTGTTGCGGTAATACCTGCTTCTGGCTTCAGGGTAATCAAGCCGGCTTTTTGCAGCAGCAACAAAGCACGCCCGCCATTGGTGGCATCATTGGGGATGGCAATCTGTGCCCGCTGCGGCAGATCGGCAAGGCTCTGGTATTTGCTGGAATAGGCACCAAAGGGTTCCACATGCACACCGGCCACACTCACCAGCTGAGTAGCACGGCTGCGATTGAATTCAGTCAGATAGGGCTGATGCTGAAAGAAATTGGCATCCAGTCGACCTTCATTCACCTGCACGTTTGGCTGTACATAATCGGTAAACACCCGCACCTGCAGGTTCACACCCTGCTCAGCCAGTGCCGGTTTTAAAAACTCCAGAATCTCGGCGTGAGGCACAGCGGTCGCTGCCACCTGCAGGGTCTGCTGTGCCTGGCTCTGTGCTTGAACCTGAAAGGAAGCCGCAGCCAGTAACACCAGGCCAGTAAGAATTTTTTTCATGCAAGGATCTCCTTGTGAGAGTTGAATATAAAGCCGGATAGGCTTGTTCAGATTATTTACGCAAGTAGTGCACCACCAGCCGATCACCGACCGACTGCAGGATCTGCACCAGTAACAACAGCAGCAACACCGTCACCACCATCACATCGGTCTGGAAACGCTGGTATCCAAAACGGATTGCCAGATCCCCCAGACCACCGGCACCCACTACACCGGCCATGGCGGTATAGGACACCAGCGTGATGGCAGTGACCGTGACGGCAGCCAGAATACCCGGTCGTGCTTCCGGCAACAAAGCACTAAAAATTATTTGCTTAGTTGTTGCTCCCATTGCCTGAGTGGCCTCGATGATGCCACGATCCACTTCCCGCAGGGCGGTTTCCACCAGCCGCGCAAAGAAAGGTGTTGCTCCCACCACTAATGGCGGTATGGCACCCGCCACACCCAGCGAGGTGCCAGTCAGCATCACCGTCACAGGAATCATTACAATCAGCAGGATAATAAATGGCAGGGAGCGCAGCACATTGGTGATCAGTGACAGCACGGCATAAAAGCCCTTCTGTTCAAACAACTGGCGCGGGCTGGTGAGGAACAGCAACACACCCAGAGGCAACCCCAGCAATACCGTGAATACCAGTGACCCGCCCAGCATCAGCAGGGTTTCTATAGCGGCATAACCGATATCGTACCAGTCCACATTACTTAACAAGTCAGTCATCAGCGTAATGCCTCCACATGAACATCAGCCTGCTGCAGCAATTGCATGGCCTGTTCCAGTTCACCGCCGTTAAAAGCCACGGTCAGCTGACCATAGGGCACATCACGGATACGATCTATGCGACCGGCCAGCAGGGTAAAATCCACACCGGTTTCACGCGCCACACGCCCCAGCAGCGGCTCGTAGGTGGACTGCCCCTGAAAGGTCAGACGCAAGATGCGCCCTTGTACCTGATCAAAATCCTGATGCAGCTGGTTTTCATCCACCTGTTCGGCTTCGTAGACAAAACGTCGGGTAGTGGGGTGTTGCGGATGTAAAAACACATCAGCCACGCGCCCCTGCTCAACAATCACACCGGCATCCAGTACCGCCACCTGATCACAAATCCGGCGGATCACGTCCATTTCATGGGTGATCAGCACCAGAGTCAGCCCCAGCTCTTTATTGATTTCTGCCAGCAGCTGCAACACCTGCCCGGTGGTCTGGGGATCAAGGGCGCTGGTGGCTTCATCACACAAGAGGATTTTTGGATCAGTGGAAAGCGCCCGGGCAATTCCCACCCGTTGTTTCTGTCCACCGGACAACTGCGCCGGGTATTTATTGGCATGATCCTGCAAACCGACCCGCTGCAGCAGTGCCGCCACTTTGTTCTGTATCACCTTGCGAGAAAGCTCACCGGCCAGTTGCAAAGGCAGCGCCACGTTTTCTGCCACCGTTTTGGAAGACAACAGATTAAAGTGCTGAAAAATCATCCCCACCTGACGGCGAAAACCACGCAGCCCGTTGGCATCCAGCAAGGTAATGTCTTCACCATCCACTTCTATTCGCCCAGAGGAGGGTTCCTCCAGCCGATTGATCAACCGCAACAGCGTGGATTTACCCGCACCGGAATGGCCGATCAGACCATAAATCTGCCCTGTGGGGATCTTGAACGAGGTGGGGTGCAAAGCGGTAACCTGCTTTTGACCCACCGGATAGGCCTTGTGGACCTCAAAAAACTCAATCACCGGGTTCACCTTTTAGAAAGCAGAATCCCGGCACCGGGCCGGGATTCCTTGTTGTCACTGACTGAGAGGA
>NZ_JACUUA010000326.1 GCF_014859565.1 Marinospirillum sp.
CTGAGCTGGAAAATCCTCATTTTATGGTGGTGGGCGATCTGAATCATCCCTGGCAGGAGTGGCTGGCGCCTTTGGTGACTAAACGACCGCAGGCTTGAAAAAGCGGTCTGAGAACCGCATCAACAGGGCATAGAGGTTTTTATACCTGTGTGATTGCGAGGCCAGGCATGTCTGAAGAAGTATCCAATCCGAGTTCCGGTAGTGGTCAGCTGTTGTTATCTGCAGATGTGCTGCCGGAACGCATCTATTTGTTGCCCGTACATAATCGTCCATTTTTTCCAGCCCAGATCCAGCCGCTGGTGATCCCGCGTGAGCGCTGGGAATCCACTCTGGAGCGAGTGGCCGATACCACACATCATGCTGTAGGGCTGGTGTATGTCAGCGAAACAGCACCAGAAAAGGTCGACACAGAAACCATGCCGGAAATAGGCACGGCGGTGAAGGTGCATCGACCGACCACTGAAGATGGGCGCATCCAGTTTATTGCCCAGGGGCTTAAGCGATTTCGGATCGAGCGATGGATATCCCGCAAACCGCCTTATTTAGTGGAGGTGAGTTATCCGCGGGATCAGGAAGACACTAGTGATGAAGCGCGAGCTTATGCCTTGTCTATTATCAATGGCATCAAGGAATTGTTGCCGCTGAATCCACTTTATGGTGAAGAGCTGCGTCATTACCTGAATCGTTTCAGCCCCAATGAACCGGGGCCGCTGACTGACTTTGCTGCAGCAATCACCTCGGCCAAGGGGCGAGAGTTGCAGACAGTACTGGAAACCCTGCCGCTGTTGGATCGAATGCAGAAGGTTTTACCCTTGTTGCGCAAAGAAGTGGAAGTGGCACGTCTGCAAGGTGAGATCAGTGAAGAGGTTAATCAGAAGATCCAGGAGCGGCAGCGAGAGTTTTTCCTGCGTGAGCAGCTGAAGGTGATTCAGCGTGAGCTGGGGATCAGCAAGGATGACAAAACAGCAGAAAGTGACGAGTTCCGTCAGCGACTGGAAGGAAAAATCTTGCCGGAGACGGTACAAAAGCGTCTGGATGAGGAGCTGCAAAAGTTCTCTGTGCTGGAAACCGGCTCACCGGAATATGCCGTGACCCGTAATTATCTGGACTGGTTAACCTGTCTGCCCTGGGGTGTAAGATCCAGTGATAATCTGGATCTTGATCATGCGCGTCAGGTATTGAATCGTGATCATGATGGTCTTGATGATGTAAAAGATCGCATTGTTGAGTTTCTGGCAGAAGGGCATTTTAAAGGTGATGTGGGGGGTTCGATCATTCTCCTGGTTGGGCCGCCGGGGGTGGGCAAAACATCCATTGGTCGCTCGATTGCTGAAGCGCTCGAACGGCGTTTTTATCGTTTCTCCGTAGGTGGAGTGCGGGATGAAGCTGAAATCAAAGGGCATCGGCGTACCTATATTGGTGCTTTGCCGGGTAAATTGATTCAGGCCTTAAAAGACAGTGGTACAGAGAATCCGGTCATTCTGCTGGATGAAATCGACAAACTGGGCAGCAGCTACCAGGGTGATCCAGCATCAGCATTACTGGAAGTGCTGGATCCTGAGCAGAATGTTAATTTTCTGGATCATTATCTGGATGTGCGGGTGGATCTGTCCAAGGCTCTATTTATTTGTACTGCCAATCAGCTGGACAGCATTCCCGGTCCGCTGCTGGATCGAATGGAGGTGATACGTCTATCTGGCTACATTGCCGAAGAGAAGTTGACGATCGCAAAAAATCACCTGTGGCCACGCTTGTTAAAACGCTCTGGCTTGAAAAGGAAACAGCTGACGATCAGTGATGCGGCCATGAAGCAGCTGATCGAAGGTTATGCCCGTGAAGCCGGTGTGCGAAAACTGGAAAAACTACTGCATCGTATTCTGCGTAAGGCAGCGGTTGAGCTACTGGCTGACAGTAATCAAAAATCCATCAGGGTTGGGTTAAAAAATCTGGAGGTGTATCTGGGCGCACCACCTTTCCGTACAGATCACTTGATGAAAGGTGTTGGTGTCGTTACAGGGCTGGCATGGACATCAATGGGCGGAGCCACGCTGTCGGTTGAAGCGAGTCGTATACATTCGCTGACACGAGGGTTCAAGCTCACTGGCAAGTTGGGTGAGGTAATGAAGGAATCTGCTGAGATTGCCTACAGCTATGTGATGAGTCACCTGCTCAGCTACGGTGCGAGCCCGGAGTTTTATGATCAGGCATTTATTCATCTGCATGTGCCTGAGGGTGCGACACCCAAAGATGGTCCGTCAGCTGGTATCACCATGGCAACAGCACTCTTGTCGCTGGCACTGAATAAAAAACCGGCCAGGGTTGCCATGACAGGCGAGTTGAGCCTGACGGGTCAGGTATTGCCAGTGGGTGGAATCAGAGAAAAGGTTATCGCTGCCCGACGCTCAAAGATACACCAGTTGATCCTTCCGGCAGCCAATCGCCGCGACTACGAAGAGCTGCCCGACTATTTAAGAGCAGGGATGGATGTGTACTTTGCCAGTCACTACAAAGAGGTGGCAGAGAAGGTGTTCTGAGTGCTTGCAGGTAATATCAGCAGATGTTAAATTATACTAATTAAGATATTTCTTAATTACGTATGACTGAACTCACCAATCCTCGTGTTTACGGAGCTTAAGCTATGAATATTGATCGCGCGCTGATGATGTTTGCCGGTATCATGATTCTGATCAGTTTGTTACTGACACATTTTGTGCATCCCGGCTTTGTCTGGTTTACCGTATTTATTGCTGCCAACCTGATCCAGGCCAGCTTTACCGGTTTTTGCCCGGCGGCGATTATCTTCAAAAAACTGGGCATTAAAACCGGCTGTGCATTCAAGTAAGAAAAAGCTTGCATTGGAAAAATACCTCTCTATAATGCGCTCTCGCTGTCGGGCAAAGACTGTTCGGCAGTGAGGGAAAGCAAGAAAATATGGAAATAAAAGTTAAGCAAAATAAATGCTTGACACCGGCAGAAAGAATGGTAAGATTCTGCCTCCTGATTGCAGCGGAACAACGCACAATCAACGCTCTTTAAGAATGAAGCATCAGGTACATTCATGTGGGCGCTTGCGG
>NZ_JACUUA010000327.1 GCF_014859565.1 Marinospirillum sp.
TCCTTGAAGCCACAAATATCGAGTAAAAGTGCAGTTGTGTCTTGTGTGGCTCGTAACTCTTGGGTTGGGTAAACATACCTCTGGTTGTTGAATCCTTTTTCAGCAACCTCTTCTCGGTAATCTTCATCTTCAATCAGGCGTTTAAGTGCAGGTACCAATCCTTTTACATTGACTTGTATAACACCGTCATCAGCACCAAAACAGAGACTACTCAAAAAGTTCTGGCGTGGTACCAGATCAACTGTGGCTTTACCCATGGACATACTTTCAAAGGCAATGCTGGAACCAGATGAGATGGTGATATCTGATAAGACAATAATAGATTCCGGGCGATCGAACACGTAAGAAAGATGGTTATCAAGGCCGAGCTTTTTAGCTTTAGAGGATATTTCCTCTTTGGTGAAACTTGTTCCTGATGGCCTATCCTTTACGATAAAATGTATGGGTTTTTCTGTTGTGTTGATAAGGGTTGAGGCTGCTGATAAAAATGCATTAAGCGTCTTGTGGTAAACTTCAGAGTCACCCGTAGAGCAGTCTTTTGCTGGGTAAGTAGTGAAAAAACTGATAATTAGTGCATCGTCACTGATAGACAGGTTTTTTCTTAAGGTCTCAAGTGTGGTGAAGTCTATATTACGGTATGTGTCCCAATTAACCATTCCTGTTATATGTCTTGTGCACTCCTTTGATCCGATATCATCCAGGGTTTCTGTACAACGCTCAGACGCGAGTGAAACGTGATCGGAAATGAAATGTCGGACGGATGCGACACTTCTTGCAGGATAAGGGCTATGACATATATGAACGACTGGAATGTTGTTTGCTTTACACCATTGGAGAAGGCTTGCCTCGTGTACCATGTATTCCTGGTTGATGAATAGCGCTTTGATATCATGCTTTGACTTGAGTGACTCCAGCGCTAAAAACATTCTAACAAGTTTTGGTGTTCTATTTATGACATGGTTTATAATTGAATCTGAAAAAGCATCTGGGTATGATTTTTCTTTCAGCCATAATTTAAGGTCTTCTTTTGATTCGCTCATCAGGCTGATGATTCTGGCTTCTTCCTTTTTGCAATCAACTTTGATTGTATTGTTGTAGATTTCATTTTCAATAACGTGGCATTCGACCTGGTTTCTCTTTGCTATACTCTGATGGGTGTCAGAAAAAAGTCGCGGTGTTATGATATTGAATTTTGTAGTCTTTATGAATTTGTCGACTGCAACCGCTTGCCTGTCAAGTAGAGTGGATATGATGGCAGGATGCTTCATGCTGAATCCTTTTTTTTGTTTTTTGTATTGGCTAGTTGACTGATAACCGACATGACTTCAGCTGTCAAGCTTTTATATAAATGTGTGTTGCTGATTATCAATGATTTTTCATCTAGTGCTGTAGTCCAATTATCCGCAATAATGCTTTTCTCAGCGTCAATTTTTGAATCAATCAGCCAGTCATGAAGTATTTCTTGTTGCTCATTATTCAGTGCGCTAAATAACCATGACAGCTTTTTCTTTTCAGCAATCTGAGCCATCCTGAGAATAAACTGCGCAGGGTACAGGTCGTCAAAAAATGGCTCTAGAGCCCCATCAACTGGCGGCAGATTATCTAAAGTATCATTGTTGTGGAATGGATGCATAAATTTATTCTGCCATATTTCCATGAAATCCTGGAAAGGTTGATCGACAGATAGCCAGCTAAGTAGACGGTGCCACGCATGTGATCCACAAAAGGTATTTTGTGCTAAGTTGTTTACAAAATCACTGCTAAGATAAATTTCTGGAATTTTCAACTTTAACTACTCCACATCATTTTTCATTACAGGCTGGTGGCTTTTAACAGGTTGCAGAAGCCTCTTGCCCATTAAATCATTAAAATACCTTGGTGCTAAACCAAACCCAGGTCTCACACTGCGTATGCAGTCTTCTGTAATGACATCACCTGCCTTCATGTCTTTCACAAAATACAAGGATCGACGAAACTGTACATTGCCTTGCTCGCTGGATTTACGGCCATAATCGACCTTCCCTAAAGCCTGCCAGGCCGTTTTACTGTCGCGGCAGAGAGCGAGAAGCTCTGAAGGTTCCAGTGAAAAACTATCATCCGGCCCGCCACCCTTTCGATCCAGCGTAAAGTGTTTTTCTATAATGGACGCACCCAGTGCAACACTGGTAATCGCAGTGGTATTGTCCAATGTGTGATCCGATAAGCCTGTCACCAGGCCAAAGCGCTCAATCATGTCTGGAATGGTTCTCAGGTTGTAATCTGCTGCCGGAGCAGGATAACCGCTGACACAATGCAGAATGGCTAACTCTTTGCAGCCTGCCCCCTTGGCAGCATCAATCGCTTCCTGAATTTCTTCGGCGTCTGCCATGCCGGTAGAGATGATCATCGGTTTTCCAGTACGTGCGACGTATTCGATAAGCGGTAAATCAACGGCCTCAAAACTGGCGATTTTGTAAGCAGGAGTGTTTAAATCTTCAAGCAGGTCTACAGCAGTTGGATCAAACGGGGAGCTGAAAATCGTGATGCCAAGTTTGTTGGCATGTTCAAACAACGGCTTGTGCCATTCCCATGGCATGTGGGCTTCTTCATAGAGTTCGTAGAGAGTTCGGCCATCCCAAAGCCCACCCTTGATTTTGAACTCCTCTGCATCTGAGTTTAAAGTAATGGTATCCGGGCGATAGGTTTGCAGTTTGACGGCATCGGCACCGGTTTTAGCGGCCTCTTCAATGATTCTCAGAGCTGTTTCCAGCTTGCCGTTATGGTTGGCTGACAGTTCAGCAATAACATAAGGTGGCTGGCTCCTGGAAATTTCCCGGCCAGCAATTACAATTTTGCACTCATTCATTGCTTAATTCTCAGCCTGTGTTTGCCACTCGTTGCTTAAAAGACCAAAGCACACAAGATCATGAAATTGATTGCCATCAAAGTGTTGCTCCCGTAGGCGGCCTTCTTCTGTAAACCTGCCTTATTCATGAAAAATAGCTGAAAGGTGGGTGTGGCTTTGGTATCCTGTTGAAATATAACGTGTTCCGGCAAGAACGGT
>NZ_JACUUA010000005.1 GCF_014859565.1 Marinospirillum sp.
TTGGGCTGGTTGTTGCTCATCAGACCACCACCAGGTTATCGCGGTGGATGAGTTCCGGGGTTTCGATGTAACCGAGGATTTTTTCGATCTGGCTGCTGGCTTGTCCGGCCAGTAGGCGAGCTTCTTCGGAGGAGTAGTTTACTAATCCTTTAGCCAGGGCGCGTTCGCTTTCATCCACACACACCACCAGTTCACCGCGCAGGAATTTGCCGCGTACTTCTTTCACACCCACAGGCAACAGGCTTTTGCCCTGTTGTTGCAGGGCGTTGCTGGCACCGGCATCCAGTACCAGTACCCCTTTTTCCTGCAGGTGACCAGCCAGCCAGCGTTTGCGGGCGGTGATGGGTTCATCTTCTGGCAGTAGCAGGGTGCCGAGGTTTTCACCATCGAATAAACGGGTGAGCGCCTGTTCAGTGCGACCACCCAGAATCACGGTGCGGGCACCGGAGCGCGCAGCAAGGCGTGCGGCGCGTACTTTGGTGAACATGCCACCGCGACCCAGTGCACCACCATCACCAGCTACTGCCAATAGTTCGGGATCTTGTGAGCGGCCTTCGGAGATCAGGCGGGCATCGGCTTTTTTGCGAGGGTCGGCATCAAACAGGCCAGGCTGGTCGGTCAGCAGGATCAGGGTGTCGGCTTCCAGTAGGTTGGTCACCAGCGCACCTAAGGTGTCGTTGTCACCAAAACGGATTTCGTCGGTGACCACGGTATCGTTTTCATTGATGATGGGGACAACATCCAGATCCACCAGGGTGCGCAAAGCGCTGCGAGCATTGAGGTAACGCTTGCGATTGGAGAGGTCGTCGTGAGTCAGCAGAATCTGAGCACTTTTGATGCCGTGTTTTTTGAACGCGGATTCCCAGGTCTGGATCAGCCCCATTTGCCCAACGGCTGCTGCTGCCTGTAATTCATGGATGCTTTTCGGGCGTTGTTTCCAACCCAGGCGCACCATGCCTTCTGCTACTGAACCGGAGGTCACCAGCAGCAGTTCACGCCCCTGTTCTCTCAGTTTTGCCATTTGTGCCACCCAGCCCTCGATGGCATTAACATCCAGCCCCTGTCCGTCATTGGTGAGCAGGGCGCTGCCGATTTTTACAACCATGCGGCGGCTTTGGGTCAGGCGTTGGCGTTCAGTAGTCAGCGGCATGATGCTGTTTGTTCACTCACTGCGTAGAGGTTGGGTTATTGCACGTATTCCACTTCGACGTCGTAATCATCGTCATCAAAATCATCATCGTCATCTTCAACATCGGAAGGTTTGCGTTTATGACGACGATTCAGCCAGGCTTCCACCCGTGCCACGGCTTCATCTTCCATGCGGCCACGAATTTGTTGTTCGGCTTCGGCGGCATCAGGATCAGCGGCTTCTTCAGCACGGCGTTCCTGCAGCCATTTCATGATGTCTTGGGTCAGGCGTTCGGTGCCTTTGTTGCTGATGGCGCTGATACGGAAGACCGGCCCTTGCCAGTTCAGTTCCTGAACGATGTGATCACAGGCGGCTTCAGCTTCTTCATCCGATAACAGATCCAGCTTGTTCAGCACCAGCCAGCGCGTCCGCTCGGACAGAGTCTGGCTGTAGGTGGACAGCTCTTTTTCGATGGTGCGTACAGAGGCCACCGGATCTGTTTCATCCATGGGTGCCACATCAACCACGTGCAACAGCAGGCGGCAACGAGTCAGGTGACGCAGGAATTTGAAACCCAGTCCGGTGCCTTCGGATGCCCCTTCGATCAGGCCGGGAATATCAGCCATCACAAAATGCTGGTGCAATCCCACTTTTACCACTCCAAGGTTGGGTACCAGGGTGGTGAAAGGGTAGTTGGCAACCTTGGGTTTGGCGGCAGAAACGGAGCGGATCAGCGTTGATTTGCCCGCGTTGGGCAGACCCAGCAGGCCAACATCCGCCATCACCTTGAGTTCCAGGTTCAGGTTGCGTTCTTCACCCACGGTGCCTTTGGTGGTTTGACGTGGCGCGCGGTTGGTGGAGGATTTAAAGTGAATGTTGCCCAGGCCACGTTGACCACCTTGAGCTACCAGCAGCAGTTGTCCGACTTCGGTGATATCACCGATGACTTCGAGGGTTTCTTCATCCACGATGGAGGTGCCAACCGGAACCTTGACGTATAAATCGTCACCGGCCTTGCCCGAACACTGACTGCCACGCCCAGATTCACCACTTTCGGCCTGATAACGCTTCTGAAAACGGAAGTCGATCAAGGTATTCAGGCTGTCGTCACCGATCAGGTAAACACTGCCGCCATGACCACCATCACCGCCATCCGGGCCGCCTTTGGGCACGTATTTTTCGCGGCGAAAACTCATGCAGCCATTGCCGCCTTTACCGGCAACCACGGTGATTCTTGCTTCATCTACAAATTGCATCTGGTGTTACCTCTGGGGTCAGAGGCCCCATGTAAAAAGGCCCCACCGGATGGCAGAGCCTTGTTTTAAGCCTTTTCGGGCTATCAGCACTTAAACGAGGGTTTAGGTGCTGAGATCAGGCAGGAACAACGCTCACAAAGCGACGATTGTTCGGGCCTTTCACTTCAAACTTAACAACGCCTTCAGCTTTGGCGAACAGGGTGTGATCCTTGCCCATACCAACATTAACACCAGCGTGGAACTTGGTGCCGCGCTGACGAATGATGATGTTGCCGCCTTGAACAACCTGGCCGCCAAACAGTTTAACGCCAAGGCGTTTACTTTCGGAATCGCGACCGTTACGCGTACTACCACCGGCTTTTTTATGTGCCATGACTCTTTACCTCAAAAAATGGTGGATGAATTAACCGGCGATACCGGTAATCTTGACTTCAGTGTACCACTGACGGTGACCCTGACGCTTCATGTGATGCTTGCGGCGACGGAACTTGATGATGCGGATTTTATCACCGCGACCATGGTCGATCACTTCGGCAGTGACTTTTGCGCCGGCAACCAGAGGTGCACCAACGTTGATTGTTTCGCCATCAGAGATCAGCAGAACTTCGTTGAATTCAACGGCTTCGCCAGTGGCGACTTCCAGTTTTTCCAGCTTCAGGGTCTGACCTTCTTTAACGCGGTATTGCTTACCACCGGTTTTAATTACTGCGTACATTTTTCTCTCCGCTTGCAAAATTTTATCTGGATCTGACAGGGCTGCTTGTACCTGTTATGAAGGGAGACGCTTTGGTAACCCTCGTGCAGGGAGCCGTCCAGATAAAAGGACGCGTGATTTTAGGGTAAAAGCCATTGCAAGACAAGATGCGAGCCGCAAAAATGCGGTATTCTGGCAGCTGTACAGGCTTGACTCTCTCCGGGTGGCTGCTAGGATGCGCCTTGTCCTTATTTATGTCATTTCAGGAATCCATCCATGCCGTCCGGTACCTTCTCTATTCATGCGGTTGTTGCTGATGATTTTGCAGCCGTTAACCAGCTGATTATCCGTGAATGCAGCTCACAGGTACCGCTGGTGGAAAAAATTGCCCACCATATCATTGATAGTGGTGGTAAACGTTTGCGCCCGTTGCTGGCTTTGCTGACCGCTCGTGCGCTGGGTTATCAGGGTGATAAACATCTGCTGCTGGCGGCGCTGATTGAATTTATGCACACCTCCACCCTGCTGCATGATGATGTGGTGGATGAGTCCAGCCTGCGCCGTGGCAAACCTACTGCCAACAGCCAGTGGAGCAACCAGTCCTGCGTGTTGGTGGGTGATTTCCTTTATTCCCGCTCTTTTGTGATGATGGTGCGGGTTGGTTCCATGGAAATTATGGATATCCTTGCCAAGGTGACCTGTGTACTGGCAGAGGGTGAAGTGATGCAGCTGACCAATGTACGCAATCCAAAAATCACTGAAGAGCAGTATCGTCAGGTGATATATGCCAAAACAGCTAAGCTGTTTGAAGGCGCAACCCAGACCGCAGCAGTGCTGGCTAAAGCAACACCGGAGCAGCAGGAAGCCCTGCGTGAATACGGTGCCCAGTTGGGTCTGGCATTCCAGCTGATTGATGATCTGCTGGATTATGAAGGTGATGCCGCCACCATGGGCAAAAACGTCGGTGATGATCTGGCAGAAGGCAAGCCCACCCTGCCTTTGATTTATGCCATGCAAAAGGGCACGGAAGAAGAGGCCTTGTTGATTCGTCAGGCGATCCGCAAAGGGGGGTTGGATCAATTGGATGCAGTGCTGGATATTGTCAGAAAAACCGGCGCACTGGATTACACCCGTGAACAGGCACGTATCTGTTCCGAGGCTGCCAAAACCTGCTTAGATGTTTTGCCCGCCTCTCCTTATAAAGAAACTCTATTGTTGCTGACCGATATGGCTTTGGGACGAAAGAGTTAACACTTTATTGCCAGAAGAACATAAAATTGTCATGGATCAGTTTTTGTTTTGGCTGCACATGACAAACTTTAACACTTTCTTTCCATCCTGAGGCCTCGGAGGGCAAAACCTTGCAATCCACGGATTACCATTTACACCTTCAGGACAGTTATCGTCTTTTCACTTCCATTGTTGAGCAGACCGCCGATCTGGTGCTGGTCACCAACACGGAGGGTATTATTATTTATGTGAACCCTGCATGGGAGTCCTGTACAGGTTATCAGCGTGACGAAGTGCTGGGTCAACGCCCATCCCTGCTCAGTTCCGGTCGCCATGACAAGGCTTTTTTTGCCCGTATCTGGCAACGCCTAGTCAGCGGTGAAAGTGCACAGGAGATCGTGATAAACGCTCGCCGCAACGGTGAGCTGTTTTATGAAGAAAAAACCCTGACACCGGTGCGAAACAAAACAGGTGAAACCGCTTACTTTGTCAGTATCGGCAAGGACATTACCCGCCAGTTGCAGCAGCAGGATCAGCTCACCTACCTGACTCATTATGATTCCCTCACCGATCTGCCCAATCGTCGTTTGTTGACCGAGCGACTGGAGCAGCGCCTGCAGTCTGCTCAGGCATCGGGAGAAAGTTTTGCATTGCTGGCGCTGGGATTGGATCGTTTTAAAAGCATCAATGAGAGTTTGGGTAATCGCCAGGGTGATGAATTGCTGAAACAAACCGGTGCCCGGCTGGTGGAGCTGCTGCCACGCGGTTGCTCCATTGCCCGTGCCAGTGGTGACGAGTTCTTGATTCTGCTGGATAACATCAAAAATGCTCGTGCAGCAGCTTATACCGCACACAAGATCATTCATGAACTGGAGCGACCTTTTGCGCTGCAGTCCATGGAAACCTATATCAGCGCCAGTATTGGCATCACCCTGTTTCCGCATGATGGAGAAACAGTGGATCAGTTGATGAATAACGCTGATATTGCGCTGCATCGTGCCAAACAGTCCGGCGGGCAGAACTATTGTTTTTTCACCGATGAGCTGACCCGGGATGCCATCAGCCGTTTCCAGATGGAAAACCAACTGCGTCAGGCTTTGTTGCATAAAGAGTTTTACATTGAATACCAGCCAAGGGTCAGTCTGTTGGATGGTAGCCTGCGCGGTGTGGAAGCACTAATTCGCTGGCAGCGCCCGGATGGCACCCGTGTTTCACCGGCTGAATTTATTCCCCAGTTGGAAGAAATGGGATTAATAACTTCGGTAGGTGAGTGGGTGTTGCACACGGCTTGTTTGCAGGTGAGTGAGTGGCAACAAGCAGGGCTCGAGCCTTTTAAAGTCTCTGTTAACCTGTCTGCCAAGCAGTTTCAGCAAGCTGACCTTTGTCATGTGGTTGGCAAATGCCTGGAGCATGCTCATCTGGATTCGGCATGGCTGGAGCTGGAAGTGACCGAAAGCCTGATGATTCAGGATCTGCAGGAAAGTGTAAAAATGCTGCAGAAGTTGCGTGACATGGGTATCAGCATTGCCATAGATGACTTTGGTGCCGGTTATTCATCCTTGGGTTACCTGAAGCACCTGCCGGTGAACACCTTAAAAATTGACAAGGGTTTTATTGATGATCTGGCCACCGATGTGGCCGATGCGGCGATAGTGCAGGCAGTCATCAATATGGCGCACCGCATGGGGTTGGAAGTCACCGCAGAAGGTGTGGAGCAGCCGGATCAGCTGGATCTGCTGATCAGTCTGGGTTGTGAAGAAGTGCAGGGTTTTTATCTGGCGCGTCCCATGTCGGCGGATGCGCTGGTGGATTGGATACTGGCACCAAAAAGTTACAGCCGCCATCTGCTGCCGATGGGGCTTTATTAACCCAGAACCCCTTTTTGCTTTAGCGTTTCCTGCTGCTCCCTGGTTAATCCCAGCAGTCGGCTGGTAACAGCCGTTGTGTGCTCACCTAACAGTGGCGGCGCACTTTCCGCATTCAGTGCCTGACCATCAAAACGTACCGGGTTGCTGACCAGTTTGACTTCACCTGCTTCCGGGTGGGGCAGGGTTAATGCCATGTTGCGGTGTTGAACCTGTGGGTCGGCAAACACTCGATCCAGGGTGTTGATGGGGCCACAAGGCACAGCAGCCGGTTCCAGTAATGCCAGCCATTCATCGGTGCTGTGGGTTTTTAACACCGGCTCCAGCAAGGGAATCAGTTCTGCTCGATGTTCCACTCGCAAACGGTTACTGCTGAAACGCGGATCTGCCACCAGCTCGGAGCAGCCGGCCAGCTTGCAAAAACGCTGGAACTGACCGTCATTACCCACTGCAAGAATGATGTAACCATCGGCGGAGGCAAAAGACTGGTAGGGCACAATGTTGGGGTGAGCATTGCCCAGACGTTGTGGCACCTTGCCGGAAGTCAGGTAATTCAGTGCCTGGTTGGCCAGCACGCCGACCTGAACATCCAGCAAAGACAGATCAATGTGAGTGCCAACCCCGGTTTGCTGGCGCTGATAGAGTGCTGCCAATATGGCGTTGCTGGCATACAGACCGGTGAAGATATCCGCAAAGGCCACACCAATTTTCATCGGGCCACCGCCGGGTTGATCATCCGGTTGGCCGGTCAGACTCATCAAACCACCCATGGCTTGGATCATGAAGTCATAACCGGCACGCTGGGCGTAGGGGCCATCCTGTCCAAAACCAGTGATGGAGCAATAGATCAGATCCGGTTTTTTTTGCTTTAGGCTGGTGTAATCCAATCCGTATTTTTTCAGGCCACCCACCTTGAAGTTCTCCACCAGTACATCACACTGCTCCAGCAACTGATGAATCAGTTGCTGGCCTTCCGGTTGAGCAATATCTATGGCAACCGACTGTTTGCCACGATTGGCGGACAGGTAATAGGCTGACTCTTGTGAACCATCCAGCCAGGGTGGCCCCCAGCTGCGGGTGTCATCACCGCTGCCGGGTTTTTCGATCTTGATCACTTCGGCACCCAGATCAGCAAGCTGCTGGGTGCACCAGGGGCCAGCCAGGATGCGAGACAGATCCAGCACCCGGATGCCTTGCAGGGGTTTTGTCGACATCTCAGAAAAACGCCTGAATATCGGTTTGAGCACGACCCAGAATCAGGGCGTGCACATCATGGGTGCCTTCGTAGGTGTTAACGGTTTCCAGGTTCACCATGTGACGGATCACGCCGTATTCATCGGAGATGCCGTTGCCACCGTGCATGTCACGCGCCAAACGGGCAATATCCAGTGACTTGCCGCAGTTGTTGCGCTTGATCAGTGAGACCATTTCTGGTGCCCAGTTGCCACTGTCCATCAGACGGCCGACTTGCAGCGCAGCTTGCAGACCCAGCGTGATTTCAGTCTGCATGTTGGCGAGTTTTAACTGGATTAACTGATTTGCTGCCAGCGGGCGACCAAACTGCTTACGATCCAGGGTGTATTGCCGTGCGGCATGCCAGCAGAATTCGGCTGCACCCAGTACACCCCAGGCAATACCATAACGAGCCTTGTTCAGGCAGCCAAACGGGCCTTTTAAGCCGGAGACATTCGGCAGCAGGTTTTCTTCCGGTACAAAGGCATTATCCAGCACAATTTCACCGGTAATGGAGGCACGCAGAGACACCTTGCCTTCAATCTTGGGGGTGCTGAAACCTTCAGTACCACGCTCAACAATAAAACCTTTGATCTGACCGTTATGGGCTTCAGATTTTGCCCAGACGATGGCAATGTCTGCAATCGGGCTGTTGGTGATCCACATTTTCTGACCGGTCAGCAGGTAACCGCCATCGGCTTTTTTGGCGCGGGTGAGCATGCCGCCGGGATCAGAACCAAAATCTGGCTCGGTCAGGCCAAAACAACCAATCATTTCCCCGCTGCCCAGCTTTGGCAGGTATTTTTGTTTCTGGGCTTCGCTGCCATAGGCTTCAATCGGGTACATCACCAGTGACGACTGCACACTCATGGCGGAGCGGTAACCGGAATCCACCCGCTCCACTTCGCGGGCAATCAGGCCGTAGGCTACATGCCCCATACCGGCACCACCGTATTCTTCCGCCACGGTGCAACCCAGCAGTCCCATTGCGCCCATTTCATTCATGATCTCGCGGTCAAAGTGTTCTTTACGAAATCCTTGCAGCACACGGGGCTGCAATTTGTCCTGGCAATAAGCCTGAGCGGCATCACGCACCTGACGTTCATCTTCGGTCAGTTGTTGTTCGAGCAGAAAAGGGTCTTGCCACTGAAAGGGGGTCATGATGTGTCCTCAAATTTTTAGGGTTGACCACAGGGGTTGATGGCTATAGATTTATTATAATAAATAGAAAAAAGCAAGTGATCGAAACCAAAAGTTGAAGGAGGTAGCCACAAACGGATTTATGCTCTAGTGTTTTCTGGAGCTTGTATGTCAGTTCGAAGCAGTCTAATAACAACAATTGGAGACAAAATCATGCGTCGATTGATCTCAGCACTATCTCTGTCCATGCTGCTGGCTGTACCAGCGGCACAGGCTCAGCAGACTCTTTCCATTGCCACAGGCGGCACGGGTGGTGTTTATTACCCTATAGGTGGCGGTCTGGGTGAAATGATCGGTCGCCACGTCCCCGGCTACACGGGTGTGGCAGAAGTGACCGGAGCCTCGGTTGAAAACATGGGGCTGATTCACCGTGAAGACTCGGATATTGCCATTGCACTGGCCGATTCGGTGTATCAGGGCTACCACGGCGAAGGCGCTTTCAAGGGTCGCAAAGTCGCTGATGCGCGGGCACTGGGTTCGGTTTATTCCAATGCGGTGCAGTTGGTGACTCTGAAGGATTCTGGTATCACTTCACTGAGTGACCTGAAAGGCAAACGTGTCTCTTTGGGTGCACCCGGTAGCGGTACAGAAGTCAATGCCCGTACCCTGCTGGAAGCCAATGGTATTAAGGCCAACGATATTCGTGCCCAGCGCCTGAACTTCAACGAAACAGCCGATGCACTGCGTGATGGTGATATTGATGCCGGTTTCTGGAGTGTTGGGCCACCCACCAGCTCCATCCTGAGTCTCGCCAACAGCCGCGATATTCATATCATCAGCCTGACCCCGCAGGAAATGCAAAAAGCCATGCAGGCAGAGCCGGTATTTGCTCCTTATACCCTGCGTGCCGGGCTGTATGAAGGAGTTAATCAACCCGTACAAACCGTTGGCATTCCCAATGTGCTGGTGGTGAATGCTGCCATGTCCGATGAGCTGGCTTACCAGATCACCAAAACCCTGTTTGAAAAGGTGGACGAACTGCGTGCCATTCACTCGGCTGCCAATGACACCACGGTTGAATTTAGCCTGACTTCCACACCTATCCCCTTGCATCCTGGAGCACTGCGTTATTACCAGGAAACCGGTGCAGAAATTCCTGCACGGCTGCGTCGTTAATCGGGATTGCTGTTAATGAACCGGCTGGCAGGCATTGCCCTGTTACTCTGCCTGTCTCCGGTTGTATCAGCATCCTCTTATCAATTGCAGGTGTGGGCCGGTCAACAGTTGTTGACCCGTCTGCAACTGCAGGATCAAGAGCGCTGGTGTCTGATCTGGAATCATTCAGTGGCTGGTTTTCCTGTTCAGGACTGTTTTCAGTTGCGTCAAGGTCAATGGATGCTGGATTCCAGCCATCAACCGGATTTTGCTGCCGGTCTGGGACACAGTGAAGGGCGAGGGCAGTTATTGAGTGACGGTGAAGGGGGTTACCTGATCCGTGATATGAATGTACCTATCCACAATAACCATCTGGTGCTGCGTATTGGCTCCATGGCGGTGAATCATCGTTTTTATTATCGGGATCAGTTGATTAGTCTGAGTCAGCTGGCTGCCGGTGAGCGGGTGGATATCCGGCTGATAAAAGATGGCAGGCTGAATAACAACAACTAACGGGCAAGCGATTCAGGAAGAGATGCACTTATGAGCAATAACATCACTCCCGCTGCAGAAGAGTTTGAAATTAAGCTGGATAGAAGTGGCCCGAAATGGGCTGTTGGATTGATTGCTTTGCTGGCAATTGGCCTGTCGTTATTTCAGCTCTACACCGCAGGCATCAATCCACTGGGTTTGTTCTACCAGCGCAGCATCCACCTGGCGGTGGTCATGATGCTGGCCTTTCTGATTTTCCCGCCTTTCCGAAGTGCTCGACGCGGTGTGTTGTTGTGGGGTGTGGATCTGGCATTTTTTGCAGCGGCAGCTTATTCGGGGTTTTATCTGGTGTACAACCTGGATGAGATTTTTGCCCGTGCCGGATTCTGGTCGCAGCAGGATATTCAGGTTGGCATCATGACTACACTGGTGTTGCTGGAAGCCAGCCGCAGAGCCGTGGGGCTGGGGTTGACAGTGATTGGTATTGTGGCGTTGTTGTATGCTTTTGCCGGGCCACGCGGTGAACTGCCCTGGCTGGGTGAATGGTTGCCGGGCATCCTGAATCATCGGGGTTATACATTGGATCGTGTGGCGGCACAGATGTATCTCGGGCAGGAAGGTGTTTTTGGTATTCCGTTGGGTGTGGCCGCCACTTTTGTTTTTATCTTTGTGCTTTTTGGTGCCTTTCTGGAAGTCACGGGAGCGGGCAAGTTTTTTATTGATCTGGCTTTTTCTGCTACCGGCAGACAGCGGGGTGGCCCAGCCAAGGCCGCGGTGATTGCTTCTGCCAGTATGGGCTCCATCTCGGGCAGCTCCATTGCCAATGTGGTGACCAGTGGTGCGTTTACCATTCCGCTGATGAAAAAGCTGGGTTATAAACCAGCACAGGCTGGAGGCATAGAAGCCGCAGCCAGTACCGGTGGGCAGATCATGCCACCCTTGATGGGTGCCGGGGCTTTTCTGATTGCTGAATATACCCGTGTTCCTTATATCGACATCATCAAGGTCAGTGTTTTTCCTGCCTTGTTGTATTTTGCGACTGTTTACTTGTTTGTACACATTATTGCCGTGAAGCAGGGCATGAAAGGCTTACCTGCCAGTGAGCTGCCGCAGCTGAAAGATGTGATGATGCGTGGCTGGTATTTTATTGCGCCACTCTTGTTGCTGGTGTTTCTGCTGGTCAGTGGTTATTCACCCATGCGGGTGGGTTTTTATGCGGTGATGAGTATTGTGGTGATTGCCGGTATCAATGGTTTATGGCGTGCCTGGCAACGTGGGCGAGTCACAGCAAATCTTGCCGGTGAGTTGAAAAAAACCAGCAAGGAGGGCCTGCGCCGTACACTACTGGGGTTGGAGCTGGGCGCACGTAATGCCGTGGCTGTTAGTGTGGCCTGTGGTGTGGCTGGTATTGTGGTGGCGGTGGTGGGTTTGACCGGACTGGGGCTGAAGTTCTCCTCCATGATGATTGCTTTTTCCGGCGGTAATCTGTTGCTGGCGGTATTACTGGTGGCGGTGGCCAGCCTGATTCTGGGGCTGGGTTTGCCGGTGACCGCCAGTTACATAGTGCTGATAGTGCTGGTAGGACCTGCATTGACTGCCGAGTTTGGTATTCCGATATTGGTGGCTCACTTGTTGGTGTTCTGGTACTCACAGGACTCAAATGTCACACCCCCTGTTGCTTTGGCGGCTTTTGCTGCGGCAGCTATTGCCGGCAGTAAAACCATGGAAACCAGTGTGCAGTCATGGAAGTTTGCTAAAGGGTTATATCTGATCCCGCTGTTTTTTGTGTTTAACCCAGAGCTGATTATTGGTGCACCCGTTGAGGTGTTGATCTGGAAGGGTGTGGCGTTAACACTTGGCTTGCTGGCCTTTGCAGCGGCGGTGGAGGGTTACTTGTTTACCTGGGTGTCCTTGTGGATGCGGGTGGTCTTTACGCTGGCAACCATTGCGGTGTTTTACCCGGTGCTACTGCTGGAAGTGATTGGTTGTGGTGTGATACTGCTGCTGGCAGGCATTAACCTGCTGCAGCAGCGCCGGGTTGCAGCAGCTGCTTGATCATGGAGTTATGCTTGTAACTGTTGCTGAGATGCCATGTCAGAGAGGATATCCTCGCGGCGCACCAGCAGCATTTTGTTAACACCATCGGTCAGTGCCAGATCAATATCAAACAGCGGAAAGGCAGTGGGCAAGCCACGAAGAATATCCATTATTGGTGTGCCTTCTTCAAATACACCAATGGGCAGTTTAACGGTGCGTCTGAGGCGACCCTTGGTTGCTTCCAGTTTATGGATAGTGGTCCAGGCCATTCCGAAGCGTTTTTCATCTTCACGCAGGGGGATTTCAATATGGGTGCGCTCACGCATGGCACGATCCATGGTGATGCCTTTAATTAGCTGGCCGGTCAGATGCAGAATGTTCTGGTCACGCAGGTAGTCAGCCAGTCCTTCCAGGTCATTTTCACTGCTGATAATTTTTTCTTTCACCAGTTCACGAACCTGTTTGGTGTCACCCCAGACGGGTGTCTTGAGGTAGTCCATCACTTCAAAAGTGGGCTTAAAAAGTTTGTCAAAACCTGAATAATACCCCAGGGTCATGTATTGTCGTTCCATGTAATGTCCTCCGGAAAGCGTTAAAATTAAAGTAAGTTGTAAAATCAAGCAAGGTTAAAAAGCTTCGATGACCGGAATTTTTGAATCTTCGCAAGATTTGGTACTAATCAGTATAATTCTTATCCATTGGTTTTTTATTCGGAACAGCATTGTTATGAGCAACCCCTTTCAGGGACTGGCTTCGCCCAGAAAAATGAAACGCTCCGACCAAATTGTGGAAGCAGTTAAACGCTGGGTGGTGGTTCGGGATATTCAGCCTGGAGACCGTCTACCCAACGAAAAAGAGCTGATGCAGCTGTTTGAATGCTCCAAGGGGACAGTACGTGAGGCGCTGAAATCACTGGAGGTTCAGGGGTTGATCACCCTTAAGACCGGCCCCAACGGTGGTGCCACTCTGGTGCAGGTGCCCTATCCCCTGGCCTCCCAGTTGTTGCGTAACTACCTGCATTTCCAGCATCCCCGTGGACCGGATATTTACCGTTTGCGCAAGCTGGTGGAGCCGGAGCTGGCCGCGCTGGTGGTGGATGATCTGACCGAGGCAGATCTGCAGCAACTGGAGCAGCTGACTGAACAATGCGCTCAGCCCCCGGCGGATCTGGAGCAACGGTTGGCGCAACGTATTGCCGAGCTGGATTTTCACTCGGTACTGGCTGAGCGCTGTAAGGATCCGTTGCTGGCATTTATTGGACGTTTTTTGAATGATCTGATCCGCGATCTGGTGATCTACAAAAAGGTGCAGCTGCCGGAGCAACTGGATTTTTCCCGCGAGAATCTTTTTTATCACCGTGAGCTGATCCTGGCCTATCGGCAGCGGGATCAACAACGTGTACGCCAGTTGATGGTTGAGCACATGGCTTCTGCCGAGCGCTTTAATATCGAGCTGGAAGGCCAGTTGAGCCGGGGATTGCTGTCATCGGAGGATGCCTGATTACGGGAAGTCATCTGCAGCTACTTCGGCGCGGTTACGTCCGGCATCTTTGGCACGATAGAGTGCCTGATCTGCACGCAGCAAGGGTTCATCCGGTATATGATCTTTGGTGGTCAGGCGACTGATTCCCAGGCTGATGGTGACGTTTAGTGAGCCCGCTGCTGTTGCAAAGGGTGTATCTGCAATGCTGCGACGCAGGCGTTCAGCAAATACTACTCCGCCCTGTTCATCGGTGCCCGGTAACAGCACAGAAAACTCCTCACCACCCAGCCGCCCGGCAAGATCAGTGATCCGCAGACAGCTACGAATGCGCACAGCCAGTTCTTGCAGCACCTCGTCACCCACTGCATGTCCCCAAGTGTCATTAACCAGTTTGAAGTGATCAATATCAAACATAACCACGGCGGCTTCTTCATTGTTTCGACGGCAACGATGTAACTCTTCGTTCAGCCTTTCCATAAAATATCGCCGGTTAGGTAGATCTGTCAGGCCGTCGGTACGTGCCAGATGGCTGAGGGCTTCTTGCTGTTGTTTGTGCAAAGAGACATCCCGATACACCCACAGGTGTCCGAGAAATTGTCCGTTGTGTTCAATTGCCACATAATCCCGTTCAAGAGTACGGCCATCTTTCAGATTCAGCTCTTCATTTAACAGTGGGGTGCGTTTTGCCAATAACTGTTCAGCACGACGAACAAAATCACTCTGTTCAACAAAATACTGGCTGGTTTGTTGCAACAGCAGCTGACTGGCTTTTCCGCTCAGTTTTTCAGGTTGTTGTTGTGGAGCAAACTCATGGCAGTATCTCTGATTGACTTGCAGTACCTTGCGATCTTCACTCTCCAGCAATACCGCAGCGTGGAAATGCTCAATAACTGCCATCATGCGATTATTGGAGTGGGCCAATTGGTCTCGGGTTTGAATTAACCGCTGTCGCAGACTGTGACCGGCCTGCTGCAGGATAAGCACCAGTGCCAATTGCACCAGCACCCAGATCAGCAAAGTACCTTGTGCCAGTTGCCACTGCGACTGTTGCAGGGATTGTTGCAGGGGGGTGATGTCTTGCCAGATCAGCACATGGGCATTGTGCCTTTCAGACAAGGGGTGCTCATATAGGGTATGGATAATCAGATAATGCTGATTATTAAGTTTCAGTTTTTGCCAGTGGTCAGAGTTCAGTAATAGTTCTTTGCAGGCAGCCAGTCCCAGCAGGATTTGGCTGACCTCTTCTCGGGAGCTGGCCTCCAGAAAATAGTCGCAACCATCAATGTGGTAAACCTCCTGACGGTAGCGCTCGTCAGTCAGGCTTTGTCGAACCTGCTCACGCTCCAGCAGAATGGCAAAACCACTGGAAAACTGCTCATCCAGCCGCTGCAGCTGAGTTTCAAAATTGGTGCCCAGCTCCAGTACTGCGGATTGGTAGGGTTGCATCAGTAAGGGTATGGCACCCCGGATACCGGAGGCATAACGACCAATTTCAAAACCGCTGGCAGCTTGCCCGGTGACATGAACCTGATCAATCAGTGGCCGGATACCGGTCAGATCATCACCATAGTGTTCTGGTGCATGAATTCGTAAAAAAGAGATATTACGCTGTTGTTGATCGGCAAAGTGCAGGTGCATCTGGCGGATATCCAGACTGCCCTGTAATTGATGCCAGGAAGGTTCCAGCTTGTACAGCAGCTGTTGCCGTAGTTGTTGTGTTGCCTCGCCACCCTTACCCTCACCTTCTTGTTGCCAGATGTTATAAGCCTTCTGAATGTCAGCATGTAATTCGTCATCCAGTACAATCAGACTAGCGAGTGCCAGCATTTGTTGTTGCAGGTTGTCAAAAGAGGTGGAGGCAGCGGTTCTTAATTCATCAGCCCGAATACTCAGCTGGTAATTAAAGTCTCTTTGCAGGAATTGCCAGTTAAAATATCCAACTAGCAGAAAAAAGACAGAAAGAAACGCTGCAGCCAGATACTGGACAAAATGACCCGTATAAAGGTTCTGATCATTCCGGGTATCCACCATCAGCGAGTGCTCCTGCACAGAGGTTATTACAATGATGCTAGCACGACTGATGGTATTTGTTGCAGGTTTTATTCCTGTTTCATCCGAAGTTGAAACAGGTGTTTAACAGCTTCTTAATCAATGATCTGCTTCTACCTTGTGAGGCAGAGTTCGGACAACATAACTGTAGACTGTAGGCACAACAAACAGCGTCAGGATGGTGCCAAAAGACATACCACCCACAATCACCCAGCCGATCTGTTGACGGCTTTCTGCCCCGGCACCTGTCGCCAGAGCCAGCGGCAAACAACCCAGAATCATAGCCAGCGAAGTCATCAGAATCGGGCGCAGACGCAGCACCGAAGCCTCAACCACGGCATCCATCATTGCCAGCCCCTGTTCACGCTGCTGGTTGGCAAATTCAGTGATCAGGATGCCGTTTTTGGTGATGATACCAATCAGGGCAATCAAGCCAATCTGGCTGTAAGCATTCAAAGTGCCACCAATCAACATGAGTGTCACCAGTGCACCCAGTATGGCCAGAGGCACGGTCAGCATGATCACCAGCGGTGCACGGAAACTTTCAAACTGCGCAGCCAGCACCAGATAAATAAACACCAGTGATAACAGGAAGGTCACCATCAAGGTGTTGCCGGAGTTCATGAACTCACGGGATGAACCGTCATAATCAAACAGAATGCCGGTGATGCCCATTTCCGCAGCGGTTTCTTCGGTCAGCTGGCGTACCCATTCCAGTGCATCACCCTGGCTTAAACCGGGTGTGAGGTTGGCTTGCAGGGTGACAGAACGCAGCTTGTTGAAGTGTTTTAGTTCCCGTGGTGCGACCTCTTCACGAATGGTGATCAGGTTGGATAAAGGCACCATTTCACCCGATTGGCTGCGCACATGAATAGAAGCCAGATCCTGAGGGGTGGCGCGATCAGCATCTTCCACCTTCACCACCACATCATACTGGCGACTGCCAACTGTGTAGCGGGTCACGGTACGGCCACCCAGCAGGGTTTCCAGACTGCGGGCAATCACATCCAGACCGATACCCAGACTGGCCGCCTTGTCACGATCCACATCCAGACGCAGTTCGGGTTTGTTGAGTTTCAGATCCACATCCGGATTGCTCAGTCGGCCATCGGCAAAAATCTTGCCCAGCACGGCATTGGCAAGACGATCCAGGTCAGCAAAATCCCCGGTGCTTTGAATCACCAGCTGCACCGGACGGGCAATCGGGCTTTGACCCAGCGAGGCAGGTAAAACCGGAAAAGCCATAATGCCGGGGATACCAGCAAACAAACGGGGTTGTATTTCTGCGGCAATGTCTTGAGCAGAGCGTTTACGCTCATCCCAGTCTTGCAGGCCAACAAAAGAAAGGATGTTGCTTTCGGTCGGGAACAGGCCGGTGATCACAAAATAACGCTCCACCTCCGGCACACTGGCAAATACTCCTTCCAGCTGTCGGCTGTACTTGTCCAGAAACTCAGTGGTGGAGCCTTCCGGTCCAACACCAAAACCCACCAGGGTGCCGCGATCTTCCATCGGAGCCAGTTCAGAAGTCAGGGCATTAAAAGCAAAATAAGTGCCGACCAGGCAAGCCAGCCCCAGCCCTAGCATCAGTGGGCGCACTTTCAGAGACAGCAGCAGCAGTGTACGGTAGCCGTTGTTCATTTTTTCCAGAATACGCTCACCAAAATAATAAAACTTGCCGTGATTTTCATGTTTTAACAGTCGTGAGCACATCATCGGTGACAGGGTGAGTGCCACAAAACCGGACACCACCACTGCCGCAGCCAGTGCCAGTGCAAACTCGGCAAACAGCTGTCCGGTACGCCCTTCAGTGAAGGCCAGGGGTACAAACACCGCCACCAGCGTGGTGGTCATAGCAATAATGGCAAAGGCTATTTCACGGGAGCCTTTAAAAGCGGCCTGAATGGGGTGCATCCCTTCCTCAACATGGCGATAGATGTTTTCCAGCATCACTATGGCATCATCCACCACCAGACCGATGGCCATCACCATTGCCAGCAGCGTCAGGGTGTTGATGGAAAAACCGAAGGCATACATAAAAATCATCGAGCCGATCAGGGATACCGGAATGGTCAGCATCGGGATCAAAGTGGCACGGAAGGAGCGCAGAAACAGGAAAATAACCAGTACCACCAGAAGTACCGCTTCTATGATGGTCTGGAATACTGCCTTGATGGAGCGATCGATAAAGATCGAAGAATCATAAGCGACATGCACTTGCATCCCTTCCGGCAGAATGCTTTCGATTTCCGGCAACTCGGCACGTACCAGTCTGGAAACATCCAGAGGGTTGGCAACGGCCTGTTTGACCACACCCAGTCCTACTGCTGTTTCACCCTTAAAGCGCACACTGCCACGCTCCATCTGCGGGGTGACAAAAACTCGTGCCACATCACCCAGACGCACCAGATAACCCTCATGCTGGCGCAGGATCACCTGTTCAAACTGATGGGGCTGGTTCAGACTGGTTTCTGCCAATACAGTAAATTCACGGGTTTCACTTTGCACCGTACCGGCAGGTACTTCCAGATTCTGCTGGCGCAAGGCGGCTTCAATATCCGCCGGGGTCATGCCATAAGCGGCCAGACGTGAGCGATCCAGAGCAATACGCATCGAATAACGTCGCTCACCAAAAATCCGTACTTCGGCAACACCATCCAGTGTTTGCAGTCGGTCTTTTACCAGTCGATCAGCCAGATCCGTCATATCCATGGTGGCATGGCGGTCACTGGTAAAAGAGAGGTACATAATTGGCTGAGCATCGGCCTCAACCTGAGCAATCACCGGCTCATCAATGTCGGCGGGTAGGCGACCACGAACACGACCCACACGGTCGCGCACATCACTGGCCGCAGCGGCGGCATCACGGTTCAGGTTGAAATTGACAGTGATCTGACTGCGTCCGGCACGGCTGGATGAAGTCATGTAATCAATACCTTCTATACCGGACAGAGAATCCTCCAGTACGTTGGTCACCTGAGATTCAATAATACTGGCGTTGGCACCCCCGTAAGTGGTGGTGACACTCACCGTAGGGACATCAATATTGGGGTATTCACGCACGGTCAGGCGATCAAAAGCAATCATGCCGACCAGCAGGATCAGCAGACTCATGACACTGGCAAGCACCGGGCGCTTGATGGAAATATCCGATAAAACCATGGTTAAGCCTCAGTTTCCGGTAGCAGGAGCAGGAGCAGGAAGATTAACGGGTGTTGCAGCGGAACCTGGGCGGAGTTTCATCTGACCGGCAGTCACTACTACATCACCGGAATTGATACCTTCAGTGATTTGTACCTGACCACGCATCCGGTGCCCCAGTGTGACCTGCACCTTCTCAGCAATACCATCCACCAGGCGGAAAACAAACTGGCTGCGACCTTCCGGCACCAGTGCTTCTTCAGGAACCAGCAGGGCATTTTCCACCCGATCCAGAATCAGGCGTACACGGGTGAACATCCCAGGCCGCAACACCCCTTCGGTATTATCCAGTCGTGCTTGTACCAGCAGACTACGACCACTGATATCCACCTGCGGCGCAAGGGTCATCACCTTGCCATTAAACTTTCGGCCAGCCAGAGCATCAACGGAGATTTCAATATCCTGGCCTTCAGCAACATCAGTGATCAGCACTTCGGGAATACGGAACTCCACCCGCATTGGGTTGTTGGCAAGCAACACGACCAAGGGCTGTCCTGGTGTGAGGTAATCACCGGGGCTGACATTACGAATACCCAGTACACCATCAAAAGGGGCAATGAGTGTCATTTTGGTCAGGCGTTCTTCAGCCAGTTTGACTTCAGCCTGATTGATCCGCAGGGTGGCACGGGCAGCATCACGCACATTGGCGCTGCCGGCATTACGAGATAAAAGATCTTCAGCACGCTGGAATTCGGTTTGTGCCAATTCAGCGCTGGCGCGAGCACGTTCCAGTTGTGCGCGTTCAATCGAGGCATCCAGAGTAAACAATCTGGCTCCTGCCTTAACGGACTGGCCGTCAGTAAAATGAATACTGCTCAGGCGACCGGCGGCCTCGGAGCTGATCAGGGTTTCTTCATCTGCCAGCAGCGAGCCAACCAGCTGGGTGTCCACTTCCAGCAGGCGAGGCTCAATGATGGCAGCTTCCACCGGCATGGCCGGACGCTGTGCCAGGGCTGAATGAGATGCCAGTAGCAAAGAAGCCAGTAGCAAAAGTGCCGTCAGCCAGAATACCTTCAAGCGATTCATTGTATAGCGCCTCGTTAATGATGGAATTTATATTAATTCGTGCTAATATGCTTTTGAGCATAATGTAGAGACCCAGAAGTGAACCGGATCAGAGAATAGACTGGCCGGTCTTACAGGAGTAGACTCTGCATTCTAAACCTAGTTGGCTGGTGAAAAAAGCCGAATACTGATTAAATGTTCTGATTGATTGTTTCAGTAACGGATTTTAGTGCTAGAGGAAATTGCCCCCATGTACTGTAAAACGTACCGCAAAACGTTTCTGGCCAGTGCGCTGGCTTTATTGATGGCACCGGCACTGCAGGCTGCCAACTTGATGCAGGTGTATCAGGATGCAGTGCAGCAGGATGCTGAGCTGGCTATAGAAAAGGCCAGGCTGCAGCAATCACGCGCACAGATCAGCCAAGCCAACTCGTTTTTGTTGCCACAAGTTGAGGCAGCAGGCACCTGGTCGCGGGTGGATATGGATGGGGCACCAGAAAGTACCACCAACCTGAATATGACACTGAGCGCCAGTCAGGCGCTGTTTCATGGTGAAGCCTGGTTTGCCCGCAAGGCTGTACAGCAGGGTTTCTCTGCTGCTGAAGCCCGTTACCGGGATGCTGAACAGAACCTGCTGTTAAGAGTCTCGGAAGCCTACTTTAATGTGTTACGTGCCGAAGATAATCTGCGTTCTTCTCAGGCAGAAGAACAAGCGATCAAGCGCCAGCTGGATCAAGCTCAGGAACAGTATGATGTGGGTCTGATTGCCATCACCAACGTACTCGAAGCCCGTGCAGCTTATGATGGTGCCCGCGCCATGCGTATTGCTGCTGAAGGGGCGCTGATGATCAGTTATGAAGATCTGGAACAGATCACCCGCCAGCGTTATGAACGGATTGATGTACTCCAGCCGGATTTGCCAGTGATTGCACCACAGCCTAATGATCGCCAGGCGTGGGTGGATCAGGCCTTACAAAGCAGTCTGGCATTACAATCCGCCAGAGCCGGTTTACGCGCCTCGGAAGAACAGTTAAAAGCCAGTCGTGCCCGTCATCTACCGACTGTGGCGTTGTTTGGAGAATATTCAAAAGACTCGGATCGCCTGAACAACTACGGTGGAGACAATCAGACGGTGTTAGGTGTACGAGGCAGCGTCCAGCTTTATGGTGGTGGTCGTACCAGTGCCCAGATTCGTGAAGGCAGTTTTGCTCTGGAAGAAGCGCGTTCCAGCGAAGAGCTGGCGCAGCGTCAGGTACTGCAACAGACCCGTAGCCTGTTCACCCAGGTGAATACCGATGTGCTGACAGTACAAGCCCGAGCGCTGGCTATTCGTTCTTCGGAAAGTGCGCTGGAAGCAACCCGCACAGGGTACGAAGTGGGAACCCGCAATATTGTGGATGTGCTGAATGCCGAGCGTGCACTCTGGGCTGCCCGCCGCGATTATGATGCCGCTCGTTATAATTATCTGGTCAACCAGCTGCGGTTGAAGCGTGCTGCTGGCACACTGGCTGAAAGTGATCTGCAAGAACTTAATCAGTGGTTGGTTAAAACATCCCGTTGATTGTTTTGACCTGTGAAGAGAACCCCGGCCTGACACGCTGGGGTTTTTGTTTTGTGCGTCAGGCATGGCGCGGGGAACCTAAAGTTTTTAAACAACCCTTTTTCGTTACAACTCATAGCCTAATCGCTAGAATACCTCCGATCAGGAGATTGCGATGAATTTATACCCTTTAATCAAGATATTGGCAGATGGCAGGTTTCATACTGGGACAGTTTTAGGTTCCATTCTAGGTATTTCTCGCACAGCCGTCTGGAAACAGGTGCGGCGGCTGTCAGTGTTAGGTCTTGAATACCAAATGGATAAGCCACGAGGTTACGCCTTGTTATCACCCCTGGATCTGCTGGACTCATCCACAATTCAATCACTTCTCAGCGATTCATCCCCTGCGCTAAAGGCAGAAACTATTCCAACGATTGATTCGACCAACATGGAGCTATTGCGCCGTGTTAATCAAGGTCTTTCTATTCATGGAACTTTGCTCACTGCTGAAATGCAAACTCTAGGCCGTGGTCGGCGTGGACGTGGATGGTTCAGTCCTTTTGCATCCTCTATCAGTATGTCTATTGGCTGGGACTTTGATGGCTCAGCCAACGAGCTACAAGGACTTAGCCTTGCCGTTGGTGTGGCCATTCAGAAGGCTTTGCAGGGTTTAAATATAGAAGGTGCAGGGCTTAAGTGGCCTAATGATATTTATACTGCTCAAGGTAAATTGGGCGGTATCTTGATTGAGATTACGGGTGATCTTGCTGGTCCATGCCAGTTGATTGTAGGTGTTGGTATTAATGTTGTCAGCAATTCTTTTGCGAATGAAGTAGACCAAGCTGTTGGTTTTATTGATCAATTGTCCACTGATGTGCCAACAAGAAGTCAAATAGTTGTCGCCTGTGCCGAGGAGGTGGTAAAGGTGCTTGAGCAGTTTCAGGTTAATGGATTCAGCTTCTGGCAGGATGAATGGAACAAACGGCATATCTGGGCAGGACAAGCTGCCAAAATTATTACGCAAAAAGGTGAAACAGCTGTTGTGCTTGGGGGGGTAAATGCCATGGGTGAGCTTGAAGTGGTTTATCCATCGGGTGAGCGAGCCTATATAAACTCTGGTGAGGTAAGTGTGAGGATTAATTCTTGATTCTTGATCTGGATATTGGCAATACACTGACCAAATGGCGCTTAAAACACATCACCGATAACCGGGTTGTTGATCGCGGTTCTATCTGGACAAGAGATCGTTGGGAGGATTCGGAAGAGATACCGGATTTTCGTGACATCAAGCTGATGCGTGTATCGAATGTTGCTGGCAAAGAAGTCTTGTCAGAGCTTGAGCGTATCTCCAGGCGATATAGAATACCACTGCATATTGCTCGCTCCACAGAGCGCTTTGCGGGCGTTAGGAACGGTTACAAAGAGCCCGCTAAGCTGGGTGTTGATCGTTGGCTGGGTGTGTTGGCGGGCTACCATGCAATGGGTGGTTGCTGTGTGGTGGATTGTGGCAGTGCTATCACCATTGATCTTGTGCTGGGTGGGGGAGAGCATCTGGGTGGTTATATTGCGCCAGGTGTACGCCTGATGAAAGAAAGCCTGAAGCTTGGAACACGGAATGTACCTGTTGATCCTGATGAAAACCACAAGGGTTTGATGACGCCGGGTACAACAACCCATGAGGCAGTCAGTCATGGTATCTATCTGGCTGCTATTGGCCAGATCAACCTGGCATATGAACAAATGGTGCGGCATCACCTGATCAAAATGCCAATGATATTAACGGGTGGTGATGCCCTACTGGTCTCTGGAGGGCTAGAGATAAAAGCACTTTGTTGGCCAGACATGGTGTATGCGGGACTTGAATTGATGTTTCCTGTAACGCAAGCGGAAAAAAAAGGCGACCTGACAGGTATGCCTTGTAAAGAATTATAAAAAAGGCCTTGCTCAGTAGTCTGTTAGCTGGTAAAGTTGCCGCCGTTGTTGAGGGAGAGCTAAAAAATCCTTTGACAACAACGACAAATCATCTAAAATTTGTCGCCTCGCTGGAGGGGTACCCGAGTGGTCAAAGGGAGCAGACTGTAAATCTGCCGCGCGAGCTTCGAAGGTTCGAATCCTTCTCCCTCCACCAGATTCTGCGGGCATGCGGGCATAGTTTAATGGTAGAACCTCAGCCTTCCAAGCTGATGACGCGGGTTCGATTCCCGCTGCCCGCTCCAGAATATGCTCATGTAGCTCAGGGGTAGAGCACACCCTTGGTAAGGGTGAGGTCGACGGTTCAAATCCGTCCATGAGCTCCACGATATTCGATTAGTATGCGGAGTCGTGTAGCAGGTGCAGTCAGCACCGGTGATGCCAGATACAGGCCAGTAGCTCAATTGGCAGAGCGGCGGTCTCCAAAACCGCAGGTTGGGGGTTCGATTCCCTCCTGGCCTGCCAATCTCCCTCAGATTGGTATTGATAATTTTCCATAAGTCGCTGCTGCAAGGAGTCAGTTTCTCTAATGAAAGCAAAAGCCGAAGCTCAGCCAGTTAGACTGGATGGTTTTAAGTGGGCGCTGGTCATTGCGCTGATTGCTGTGGCAGTAATTGGTAATATGTATTTCTCAGATTCGCCCCTCCTGTACAGGGTGGTTGGCGTTGTTTTGCTGTCTGTAGTAGCTGTGCTGGTTTTTCTGCAAACCTTAAAAGGTCAGAAGCTTATCGTTCTAGCCAAAGAGGCACGCACTGAAATTCGCAAAGTGATATGGCCTACGCGTCCTGAAACCATTCAGACAACTTTAATCGTGCTGGCAGCAGTGGCTATTGTTGCTTTCCTCTTGTGGCTGATTGATCTGATGCTCAGTTCTGCCATCAGAGGTCTGATTTACTAGGAGCATAAAATGGCCAAGCGCTGGTATGTTGTACATGCATATTCGGGTTTTGAAAAACAGGTCATGCGTTCACTGCTTGAGCGGGTAAAGCTCAAGGAGATGGAGGATCTGTTTGGTCAGATCCTTGTTCCCACTGAAGAAGTGGTCGAAATGCGCGATGGTAAAAAGCGCAAGAGCGAGCGTAAATTTTACCCAGGATATGTCCTGGTTGAGATGGAAATGAATGATGATAGCTGGCACCTGGTGAAAGAAACACCCAAGGTGCTTGGCTTTATTGGTGGTACGCCTGAAAAGCCTGCGCCAATCACAGCTCGTGAAGCAGATAGCATTCTGCAGCGTGTACAGGATGGCAGTGACAAGCCGCGTCCTCGCACGATGTTTGAGCCTGGTGAGGCTGTGCGTGTTCTGGATGGGCCTTTTGCTGACTTCAATGGTGTGGTTGAAGAAGTTAACTACGAAAAGAGCCGCGTTCAGGTTTCCGTGTTAATTTTTGGTCGTCCAACACCTGTTGAGCTTGAATTTGGTCAGGTAGAAAAAGACTAACTACCCGGCCTTGCAGTGACCGGTTTGCCGGTTGAATACTAAATGGGGAGCCGAAAGGCGTTAGAACCCACAGGAGTGAATCATGGCTAAGAAAGTACAGTCGTATATCAAGCTGCAAGTTGCAGCGGGTAAAGCGAACCCCAGTCCACCCGTTGGCCCTGCATTGGGTCAGCACGGTGTGAACATCATGGAGTTCTGTAAAGCGTTTAACGCAGCTACTTCTGAGATTGAAGTTGGCCTGCCGATTCCTGTTGTAATTACTGTTTACAGTGACCGCAGTTTTACCTTTATCACCAAAACTCCTCCTGCTTCTGTCCTGCTGAAAAAAGCTCTGGGACTGAAGTCTGGCTCTGCGGTGCCCAACAAGAACAAAGTTGGCAAAATCACCCGCGAGCAGTTGGAAGTAATTGCTACAACCAAACAGCCTGACTTGACTGCTGCGGACATGGATTCTGCTGTCCGTACAATCGCTGGTACTGCCCGTAGCATGGGTATTGATGTGGAGGGCGTGTAAATGGCCAAGTTAACCAAGCGTCAAAAGCTGATTGCAGAACAAGTTGATGCAACCAAAGCTTACAGTATTGAAGAAGCGGTTGCTCTGTTGAGTGGTCTGCCCGCAGTCAGGTTCAAAGAAACCATTGAAGTTGCTGTGAACCTGGGTGTTGATCCACGTAAATCTGATCAGGTTGTACGTGGCGCTACAGTTCTGCCTAACGGTACTGGTAACTCAGTGCGTGTGGCCGTATTTGCCCAAGGCGCTGCTGCTGAAGCTGCAAAAGCCGCTGGTGCTGATCTGGTAGGCATGGACGATCTGGCTGAGCAGGTCAAAAAAGGCGAAATGAATTTTGATGTGGTTATCGCTGCCCCTGATGCCATGCGTGTTGTAGGTATGCTGGGTCAGATTCTGGGTCCGCGTGGCCTGATGCCTAACCCAAAAGTAGGTACTGTAACCCCTGATGTTGCCACCGCAGTTAAAAATGCCAAGGCGGGTCAGGTACGTTTCCGTACTGATAAGAACGGTATTATTCATGCCGGTGTTGGCAAGATCGATTTTGCTGCTGATGCAATCCGCGGCAACATCGAAGCGTTGTTGGCTGATCTGAAAAAGCTCAAGCCATCTTCTTCAAAAGGTATTTATATGAAGAAGGTGACCCTGTCGAGCACCATGGGTCCTGGTCTGAATATTGATATTTCAAGCCTGACCCTGTAACAAACTTTGCGGTTATCAGTGAATGCTTTGTTCGCTGGTAACCCGTCAAAGACCGCAGGAGCAATCAAAAATTGCTTAATAGCCTGCGCAGATGGATGACCGCCGAAATTGTCGGTCCAACCATCATACCGACCTCGGAACTATCCGGGGGGTTGGAAACCGTGGAAGGGTCTGTTACTCAGGCTTTTCCGTAACAGGAGCAAGATAAAGTGGCACTAAGTCTCAAAGACAAACAGGCCATTGTTGGCGAAGTCAACGATGCTGCCAAAGCTGCTCTGTCCGTAGTTCTCGCTGATTCACGCGGTGTCACTGTAAGCGCCATGACCGAGCTGCGTAAGCAGGCTCGTGAAGCGGGTGTCCAGATGCGTATTGTTCGTAATACCCTGGCGCGCCGTGCATTTGCAGACACCACCTATGAGTGCCTTGAACAGGCACTGACAGGTCCGACTCTGATTGCATTTTCTATGGAACATCCGGGTGCAGCTGCTCGTCTGTTCAAAGATTTTGCCAAGAGTCAGAAGGCATTTGAAGTTAAAGCGATGGCTTACGAGGGCGAGCTGATTCCAGCTGCTGATATCGACCGTCTGGCAACACTGCCGACTTACGACGAAGCAATTGCAAAGCTGATGGCTACCATGAAAGAAGCCGCAGCGGGCAAACTGGTACGTACCCTTGCAGCCCTGCGCGACCAGAAGCAGGAGGAAGCAGCTTAATTGCTGCTTTCCTTGATTTAATTCTGAGTCATCAAACTCACTATTTACTCAGGTAAAGTTAACATGGCACTTAATAAAGAAGACATTCTCAACGCTATTGCTGAAATGACTGTAATGGAAGTTGTAGAACTGGTCAGCGCAATGGAAGAGAAGTTTGGCGTTTCTGCAGCTGCCGCTGTAGTAGCAGGTCCTGCAGGCGCTGCCGAAGCGGCTGAAGAAAAAACTGAATTTGATGTTGTTCTGACTTCTGCTGGTGAGAAGAAAGTAAACGCGATCAAAGCAGTTCGTGAAATCACTGGCCTGGGTCTGAAAGAAGCCAAGGCAATGGTTGATGGCGCTCCTGCCACAGTTAAGGAAGGTGCTTCCAAGGCTGATGCAGATGCTGCCAAGGCCAAGCTTGAAGAAGCCGGCGCGACGGTGGAACTTAAGTAATTTGCATGGCAGCTTACGGCTGCTTTAGCAGAATGGCTGGTGGTGCCTGTGCACCGCCGGCCTTTTTCTGTTGAAGCAAGCTGAGTTGGGTTGACTGTGAGCCGTATTAATATTGCGGCAGGTCACAGCCGGGGGACACCTCCCCTTGAAGGTGTAGTGACCACTTGCGGTCTGGTTTCTGGTGAACAAGCTGGGGAAAACTGATGGCTTACTCGTACACTGAGAAAAAACGCATCCGCAAGGATTTCAGCAAACTGCCACAGGTAATGGACGTACCTTATCTGCTGGCCATACAGCTGGACTCCTATCGCCAGTTCCTCCAAGAGGATAAAACAGGTGATGCGCGTACTGAAACTGGCTTGCATGCTGCATTTCAGTCCGTGTTCCCAATCGAGAGCTACTCGGGCAATGCTGCACTTGAATATGTGAGCTATCGCCTCGGAACCCCGGCCTTTGATGTTAAGGAGTGTGTTCTGCGTGGCGTCACTTTTGCTGCCCCTTTGCGGGTTAAAGTGCGTCTGGTCATTTATGATAAAGACTCTCCGAATAAAGCAATCAAGGACATTAAAGAACAGGAAGTTTACATGGGTGAAATGCCGCTCATGACCAAAAACGGTACCTTTGTTATTAATGGTACCGAGCGCGTTATTGTTTCTCAGTTGCATCGTTCTCCTGGTGTGTTCTTTGATCACGACCGGGGCAAAACGCATTCTTCCGGCAAGCTGCTTTATTCAGCGCGGATTATTCCTTACCGTGGTTCCTGGCTGGATTTTGAGTTTGATCCCAAGGACATGGTTTACGTGCGTATCGACCGTCGTCGCAAGCTGCCTGCGAGCATTTTGCTGCGCGCCCTGGGTTATTCTGCAGAGCAGATCCTGGGTATGTTCTTCGATACTGGCAGCTTCCATGTTGATAAAGACGGATTCTACATTGAACTGGTTCCATCACGCCTGCGCGGTGAAACCTCTTCATTCGAGATCTGTGACAAAGACGGCACTGTACTGGTAGAAAAAGATCGTCGTATCACCCAGAAGCATATTCGCCTGCTGGAAAAAGCAGGTATTGAGCGTCTGGCTGTACCGGTTGAATACATCCACGGCAAAGTGCTTGCCAAGGATATGATTGACCCAGCTACCGGTGAGCTGATTGTGGAATGCAACACCGAGATCAACGAAGAAGTTCTGACCAAGCTGGCTACCGCAAAAATCACTCATTTTGAAACGCTGTACACCAATGACCTGGATTGCGGTCCATTTATGTCGGATACCCTGCGTATTGATCCGACCCGCTCACAACTTGAAGCGCTGGTCGAAATTTACCGCATGATGCGTCCTGGTGAGCCACCCACCAAAGAAGCGGCGGAAAGTCTGTTTTCCAATCTGTTCTTCTCAGAAGATCGTTACGACCTGTCCTCTGTTGGTCGCATGAAGTTCAATCGTCGCCTGCGTCGGGACATCGACACAGGTGAAGGCGTGTTATCCCACGATGACATCATTGATGTGATGCGTGAGCTGCTGAACATTCGTAACGGCAAGGGTGAGGTTGATGATATTGATCACCTGGGTAACCGCCGTATTCGTTGTGTTGGTGAAATGGCTGAAAACCAGTTTCGTGTTGGTCTGGTGCGTGTTGAGCGGGCAGTTAAAGAGCGCTTGTCACTGGCAGAAAGTGAAGGCCTGATGCCTCAGGATCTGATCAACGCCAAACCAGTTGCGGCAGCTGTTAAAGAATTCTTTGGCTCCAGCCAACTGTCACAGTTCATGGACCAGAACAATCCGCTGTCCGAAGTCACACACAAACGTCGTGTTTCCGCACTCGGCCCGGGTGGTCTGACCCGTGAACGTGCAGGTTTTGAGGTGCGTGACGTGCATCCGACCCATTATGGTCGTGTCTGCCCGATCGAAACACCGGAAGGCCCGAACATTGGTCTGATCAACTCGCTGGCCACCTATGCTCGCACCAACTCCTACGGTTTCCTTGAAACGCCTTACCGTACGGTTGTGGATGGCAAGGTGACTGACGAAGTCACTTATCTGTCAGCCATTGAAGAAGGTCAGTATGTTATCGCTCAGGCTTCTGCGAAGCTGGACGATAAAGGCAATCTGATTGATGAGCTGGTTCAGGTGCGCCACAAGGGTGATACCACCTTTGTAACCCCTGAACAGGTGACTCGGATGGACGTGTCACCCCGTCAGGTAGTCTCGGTTGCTGCGTCACTGATTCCTTTCCTTGAGCACGATGACGCCAACCGCGCACTGATGGGCTCCAACATGCAGCGTCAGGCTGTACCAACACTTAGAGCTGACAAGCCGCTGGTGGGTACTGGCATGGAGCGTTTTGTAGCTCGCGACTCAGGTGTTTGTGCGGTTGCCCTGCGTGGTGGTGTGGTCGATTCCGTGGATGCCTCCCGTGTTGTAGTACGCATCAACGAAGATGAGCTGGTGGGTGGTGAAGCGGGTATCGACATCTACAACCTGACCAAGTACACCCGTTCCAACCAGAACACCTGTATCAACCAGCGCCCAATTGTTAAGCCGGGGGATGTTGTGAGCCAGGGTGATATTCTGGCGGATGGGCCTTCAGTGGATATGGGTGAGCTGGCTCTGGGTCAGAACATGCGTATTGCCTTTATGCCCTGGAACGGTTTTAACTTCGAAGACTCGATTCTGGTTTCTGAGCGGGTAGTACAGGAAGACCGTTTCACCACGATCCACATTCAGGAACTGACCTGTGTGGCGCGTGATACCAAACTGGGTTCTGAAGAGATTACTTCGGATATTCCCAACGTGGGTGAGTCTGCTCTGTCAAAACTGGATGAATCCGGCATTGTTTACATCGGTGCAGAAGTAGGCCCCGGTGACATTCTGGTCGGTAAGGTAACACCCAAGGGTGAAACCCAGCTGACTCCGGAAGAAAAACTGCTGCGCGCCATCTTTGGTGAAAAAGCTTCCGACGTGAAAGACACTTCACTGCGTGTCTCTACCGGTATGAAAGGCACCGTTATTGATGTGCAGATCTTCACCCGTGATGGTGTTGATAAAGACAAACGCGCCCAGTACATCGAACAGATGCAGCTGGATGAAGTCCGCAAGGATCTCAAGGAAGAATTCCGTATTGCTGAAGAAGCAACCTTTGCGCGTCTGCGTAATGCCCTGAGCGGTCAGCCGGTGAATGGTGGCCCGCAGCTGTCCAAAGGTGCACAGGTTACTGATACCTACCTGGATGAACTGCCCTCAGTGCAGTGGTTCAAACTGCGCATGCAGGATGAAGCGCTGAACGAGCTGCTGGCTCAGGCTCAGGTGCAGCTGGACGAACGCAAAACCATCATGGAGGAGAAGTTTGAAGACAAGAAGCGCAAGCTGCAGCAGGGTGATGACCTTGCGCCGGGCGTGTTAAAAATCGTCAAGGTGTATGTTGCCGTCAAACGTCGTATCCAGCCGGGTGACAAGATGGCTGGTCGTCACGGTAACAAGGGTGTTATCTCTGCGATCATGCCTGTTGAGGATATGCCTTACAACGAGAAGGGTATCCCGGTTGATATCGTATTGAACCCGCTGGGTGTACCTTCACGTATGAACGTTGGACAGGTTCTGGAAACTCACCTTGGCTTGGCAGCAAAAGGTCTGGGCGAGAAGATTACTGAAATGCTTGAGCAGGAGCGTTCCACGCAACTGACCGAGATTCGCAGTTTCCTTGAACAGGTCTACAACCAGTCTGGTGGTAAGCGCGTTGAAGAACTGGATAGTTTGTCTGATGCCGAAATCATCGAGCTGGCACGCAACCTTAAAAATGGTGTGCCGATGGCAACACCGGTTTTTGATGGTGCCAAAGAGCAAGAGATTAAGGCAATGCTGGAACTTGCCGGACTTCCACGTAGTGGCCAGATGTACCTGTATGATGGCCGTACCGGTGACAAGTTTGATCGTCCGGTAACGGTTGGCTACATGTACATGCTGAAGCTGAACCACCTGGTTGACGACAAGATGCACGCACGTTCCACCGGCTCTTACAGTCTGGTCACCCAGCAGCCGCTGGGTGGTAAGGCGCAGTTTGGTGGTCAGCGTTTTGGTGAGATGGAGGTCTGGGCGCTGGAAGCTTATGGTGCTGCCTACACCCTGCAGGAAATGCTGACAGTCAAATCAGATGACGTGAACGGTCGTACCAAGATGTATAAAAACATCGTTGATGGTAATCACCGGATGGAACCAGGCATGCCTGAGTCCTTCAACGTACTGATCAAGGAAATACGTTCTCTGGCGATTGATATCGACCTGGAATACTGAGTAATACTGCCGGACAGCATGCTGTCCGGCAGACCCCGGTATTCCGGGGCTGGATGAGATTGCATGGCGGGCTGTTGCCCGCTGCCACTCCAACGGGAGCTGCGGCTGATGAAAGACCTGGTTAATGTATTGCGCACTCAGGGTCAACCTGAAGAATTTGAATCGCTGAAGATTTCTCTGGCCTCGCCGGATATGATCCGGTCCTGGTCGTTTGGTGAAGTCAAAAAGCCGGAAACCATCAACTACCGCACGTTCAAGCCAGAGCGTGATGGTTTGTTCTGTGCCAAAATTTTTGGCCCGGTAAAAGATTACGAGTGTCTGTGCGGCAAGTACAAGCGCATGAAACACCGTGGCATCATCTGTGAAAAGTGTGGTGTTGAGGTGACTCAGGCCAAGGTACGCCGTGAGCGTATGGGTCACATTGAACTGGCCTCACCCGTTGCTCACATCTGGTTCCTGAAATCCCTGCCCTCCCGTATTGGTCTGATGCTGGACATGACTCTACGTGATATCGAGCGGGTACTGTATTTTGAAAGTTTTGTAGTCATTGACCCCGGCATGACCACGTTAGAAAAAGGTCAGCTGCTGAATGACGAGCAGTATTTTGATGCGCTGGAAGAGTTTGGTGATGACTTTGATGCCCGCATGGGTGCCGAGGCTATTCAAGCTCTGCTGCAGGACATCGACCTGGCGGATGAAATTGAAAAAATCCGTGAAGAGATTCCGCAGACTTCATCTGAAACCAAGATGAAAAAAATCACCAAGCGCCTGAAAATTCTTGAAGCCTTCCGTGATTCTGCCAACCGGCCGGGCTGGATGGTGCTGGAGGTGCTGCCCGTGTTACCGCCGGATCTGCGTCCGCTGGTACCACTGGATGGTGGCCGTTTTGCCACCTCTGACCTGAATGATCTTTATCGCCGGGTGATCAACCGTAACAACCGTCTGAAGCGCCTGCTGGAGCTGAATGCTCCGGATATCATTGTGCGCAACGAAAAACGTATGTTGCAGGAAGCGGTTGATGCTCTGCTGGATAACGGCCGTCGTGGTCGCGCCATCACCGGTAGCAACAAGCGTCCGCTGAAGTCACTGGCTGACATGATCAAAGGTAAGCAGGGTCGTTTCCGTCAGAACCTGCTGGGCAAGCGCGTGGATTACTCTGGACGTTCGGTGATTACCGTAGGCCCGACTCTGCGTCTGCATCAGTGTGGTCTGCCGAAAAAAATGGCGCTGGAGCTGTTTAAGCCGTTCATCTTTGCCAAGCTGGAAGCCCGTGGTCTGGCGACCACCATCAAGGCTGCCAAAAAGATGGTTGAGCGCGAACTGCCAGAAGTCTGGGATATCCTGGCTGAAGTGATTCGCCAGCACCCAGTGATGCTGAACCGTGCACCAACTCTGCACCGCTTGGGTATTCAGGCCTTTGAACCGGTGCTGATCGAGGGTAAAGCGATCCAACTGCACCCACTGGTCTGTGCGGCCTACAACGCCGACTTTGACGGTGACCAGATGGCTGTACACGTACCGCTGACACTGGAAGCCCAGCTGGAAGCACGTGCACTGATGCTGTCCACCAACAACGTGTTGTCACCTTCCAACGGCGAACCAATCATTGTTCCTTCACAGGACGTGGTGCTGGGTCTGTATTACATGACCCGCGAAAAGATTGGTGCCAAGGGTGAAAACATGGTGCTGAGTGGTATTGATGAAGCTGAGCGTGCATATGCCACTGGCAGTGCTAGCCTTCATGCTCGCATCAAGGTACGTATCACTGAAACCGTGAAAGAAATTGAAGGTGAACCCTACACCCGTACATTCATGGCGGAAACTACCGTTGGTCGTGCGCTGCTGTCACGCATCATGCCAAAGGGTCTGCCTTTTGAGCTGGTGAACAAGGCGCTGAACAAAAAAGCCATTTCCCGTCTGATCAATGAGGCCTATCGTCGCGTGGGTCTGAAGGATACGGTTATTTTTGCTGACCAACTGATGTACACAGGTTTCCGTTATGCCACCTGGTCCGGTTGTTCGATCGGTGTAAACGACTTTGTTATTCCAGACGAAAAAGCAAAAATTGTGGCCGAAGCCGAAGCCGAAGTGAAACAGATCGAGCAGCAGTTTGCTTCCGGTCTGGTGACCCAAGGCGAGAAATACAACAAGGTGATCGACATCTGGTCCAAAGCCAACGATAAAGTGGCGAAGGCAATGATGGCCGGTATCTCCAAAGAAACGGCGGTGGACAGCAAGGGTGTTGAGCACGAGCAGGACTCCTTTAACAGCGTGTTCATTATGGCCGACTCGGGCGCTCGTGGTTCTGCTGCCCAGATTCGTCAGCTGGCCGGTATGCGTGGTCTGATGGCCAAGCCCGATGGTTCGATCATTGAAACACCGATTGTGGCCAACTTCCGTGAAGGTCTGAACGTACTCCAGTACTTCATCTCCACTCACGGTGCTCGTAAAGGTCTGGCGGATACGGCATTAAAAACAGCCAACTCCGGTTACCTGACTCGTCGTCTGGTGGATGTGGCGCAGGATCTGGTGGTTACTGAACTGGATTGTGGCACCGAAGAAGGTCTGGTGATGCACCCCGTCATTGAAGGCGGTGACATCATTGTACCTCTGTCCCAGCGTGTACTGGGTCGGGTGGTTGCCCGTGACGTGCTGAATGCCGAAACCGGTGAAGTGGTCATCAACAAAGGCACCCTGCTGGACGAAAAATGGTGTGATCGTCTGGATGCTCTGGGTGTGGATGAAATTGTTGTTCGTTCCGCGATTACCTGTGAGACCCGTTTTGGCGTTTGCTCCAAGTGTTATGGTCGTGATCTAGCGCGTGGCCATCAGGTCAACGTTGGTGAAGCTGTTGGTGTTATTGCAGCCCAGTCGATTGGTGAGCCAGGTACTCAGCTGACCATGCGTACCTTCCACATCGGTGGTGCGGCATCCCGTGCTTCCGCCACGGACAGTGTACAGGTCAAGCACGGGGGTAAAGTACGTTTCCACAACATCAAGTTTGTGAACCGTGCGGATGGCAAGCTGGTGGCGGTATCCCGTTCCGGTGCAATGGCTGTTGCTGACTCCCAGGGTCGTGAACGCGAATACTACAAACTGCCTTATGGTGCTGAAGTCAGTGTGGCGGATGGCTCACAGGTTGAAGCAGGGCAGATGGTGGCTAAGTGGGATCCACACACTCACCCGATTGTTGCTGAAGTCGCGGGTCGAGTGCAGTTCACGGATATGGAAGATGGCATCACCATTAACCGTAATATTGATGATCTGACCGGTCTGTCATCGATTGAAATCATCGAAACTCAGCACCGTCCTGCAGCAGGTAAGGACAAACGTCCAATGATGCTGCTGCTGGATGCCAACGGTAAAGAAATTACTCTGCCGGGCAGCCAGACACCGGTGCAGTATATTCTGCCCGGTAAGGCGGTAGTGACCATTGAAGATGGGGCAGCAGTTGCCGTCGGTCAGATTATTGCGCGTATTCCACAGGAAAGCAGTGGTAACCGCGACATCACAGGTGGTCTGCCACGTGTGGCTGACTTGTTTGAAGCGCGTCGTCCAAAAGAACCGGCGATTCTGGCTGAATTTGATGGCACTGTGTCGCTGGGCAAAGAAACCAAAGGCAAGCAGCGCATTATTATCACCCCGAATGATGGTGGTGATCCGTTTGAATTGTTGATCCCGAAATGGCGTAAAATCAACGTCTTTGAAGGTGAAACGGTTCAGCGTGGTGAAGTCATCTCCGATGGCCCGCCTAGCCCACACGATATCCTGCGTTTGTTGGGTGTCAGTGAGCTGGCAAAATACATTACCACAGAAGTACAGGACGTTTACCGTCTGCAGGGTGTTGTCATCAACGATAAACACATTGAGGTTATTGTCCGGCAGATGCTGCGTAAGGTCGAAATCATTGAGTCCGGTGATTCTTCCTTTATCGGTGGTGAACAGGTTGAATACTTCAAGGTGCTGGCAGAAAACGAAGCGTTGTTGAAATCGGGCAAGTTTGCCGCGCGGTTTGAGCGTCTGTTGCTGGGTATCACCAAGGCTTCGCTGGCAACTGAGTCGTTTATTTCTGCTGCATCCTTCCAGGAGACCACGCGGGTACTGACCGAGGCTGCTGTGAATGGCAAGCGCGATCATCTGCGCGGCCTGAAAGAAAACGTGGTGGTTGGTCGACTGATACCTGCCGGTACTGGTTTGACTTATCATGCACAGCGCAAGCGTCGTCGTGAAGACCAGAAGGTTGTTCTCAGCGGCCCGAGCGCAAGTGAAGTGGAAGCAGCGCTGACCAGTGAATTGTCAGCTATGGATCAGGACGAAGATTAAAGTCCTGGGGTCGGTAGGAGTCGGTGAATAGCCTGCTCCTACTTGACCTCTTGTGCTTTCTGACCGTAGAATGCGCTTCCTCAAAAGAGGGGATAGGTGCGTCTATCCATTTTGTACTATCAGAAATCTGCCTTGTGGCGGTGTTTTTACACCAAAACAGACATTGGAGTTTGCTTGCATGGCAACAATTAATCAGTTGGTTCGCAAGCCACGCAAACGTAAGGTAGCCAAAAGCGACGTTCCTGCGCTTCAGGCTTGCCCACAAAGGCGTGGTGTTTGTACTCGTGTTTACACGACTACCCCTAAAAAACCTAACTCGGCACTGCGTAAAGTCTGCCGTGTGCGTCTGACCAATGGTTTCGAAGTTTCTTCGTACATTGGTGGTGAAGGTCACAACCTTCAGGAGCACTCGGTTGTTCTGATTCGCGGTGGTCGTGTAAAAGACTTACCTGGTGTGCGTTATCACACTGTACGCGGTGCTCTGGATACCTCTGGTGTTCAAGCGCGTCGTCAGGGCCGTTCCAAATATGGCGCCAAGCGTCCTAAGTAATATTTTCAGTTAACTGTGTCGGATAAGAGTAAGGCCAGGCCGTTTTGATTCATGCCGATGTCCTGGGGTTACCTGAAGACCGTTTAGAGGGCTTATCATGCCAAGAAGAAGAGTTGCGGCGAAACGTGAAATACTTCCAGATCCCAAATACGGAAGTGATCGTCTGGCCAAGTTCATCAACCACGTGATGGAAAGTGGTAAAAAGTCTGTTGCCGAGCGCATTGTTTATGGCGCACTGAGCAAAGTGGAAGAACGCACCAAGAAAGACCCGATTGAGCTTTTCGAGAAAGCACTCGAAAGCATTCAGCCGCTGGTTGAGGTTAAGTCCCGCCGCGTTGGCGGTGCTACTTATCAGGTTCCGGTTGAAGTACGTCCTTCTCGTCGTACAGCACTGGCCATGCGCTGGCTGGTGGATTTTGCACGCAAGCGTGGCGAGAAATCCATGGATCTGCGCCTTGCTGGCGAGATGATGGATGCCGCAGAAGGTAAGGGTGCAGCTGTCAAGAAGCGTGAAGATGTGCACCGCATGGCTGAAGCTAACAAGGCATTTTCACACTACCGCTTCTAAGGGAGGCCCCAAGTGGCACGTAAAACCCCTATTAATCGTTACCGTAACATCGGTATCTGTGCTCACGTTGATGCGGGTAAAACCACGGCAACTGAGCGCGTGCTGTTCTACACCGGCGTTAACCACAAGCTGGGTGAGACGCACGACGGTGCATCCACAACGGACTGGATGGAGCAGGAGCAGGAGCGTGGTATCACGATCACCTCAGCGGCTGTTACCACTTTCTGGAAAGGCATGGCTCACCAGTTTGATGAACACCGTATCAACATCATCGACACCCCCGGGCACGTTGACTTCACGATCGAAGTAGAGCGCTCACTGCGCGTACTGGATGGTGCGGTTGTTGTGTTCTGTGCGTCATCTGGTGTTGAGCCGCAGTCAGAGACTGTATGGCGTCAGGCTAACAAGTACGAAGTACCGCGTCTGGTATTCGTTAATAAGATGGACCGTTCCGGTGCTGATTTTGAGCGTGTTGTTGCTCAGATCAAGACTCGTCTGGCGGCCAATCCTGTTGCGATTCAGCTGCCAATTGGTGCGGAAGAAGAGTTCGAAGGTGTTGTTGACCTGATGCAGATGAAGTCCATTTACTGGAATGAAGCTGACCAGGGTATGACCTTTGAGCTGCGTGATATTCCTGAGCATCTGGTTGAGAAGGCTGAGTTGTTCCGTGAGCAGATGATTGAAGCTGCCGCTGAAGCCAACGAAGAGCTGATGAACAAGTACCTTGAAGAAGGTGAGCTGACGACTGAAGAAATCAAAGCTGGTTTGCGTCAGCGTGTTATTGCTAACGAAATTGTACTGGCTCTGTGTGGTTCTGCCTTCAAAAACAAGGGTGTTCAGGCTGTGCTGGATGCTGTTGTTGAATACCTGCCTGCTCCGAACGAAGTTAAGGCAATCGAAGGTGAGTTGGAGAATGGTGAGACTGGCGTGCGCCCAGTTGATGACAATGAGCCCTTTGCAGCTCTGGCATTCAAAATTGCTACCGACCCCTTTGTTGGTACTCTGACTTACATTCGTGTCTATTCAGGTGTTCTGGAAAGTGGTTCCGGTGTGTACAACTCCGTAAAGCAAAAGAAAGAGCGTGTTGGTCGTCTGGTTCAGATGCATGCCAATAACCGTGAAGAGATCAAAGAAGTGCGTGCTGGAGACATCGCGGCCTGTGTAGGCTTGAAAGATGTAACCACCGGTGACACCCTGTGCGATCTGGACAATAAAATTGTTCTGGAGCGTATGGAATTCCCTGATCCGGTTATTTCGGTTGCTGTCGAACCGAAGTCCAAGGCCGACCAGGAAAAGATGGGTATTGCTCTGAGTAAGCTGGCTCAGGAAGATCCATCCTTCCGCGTCAAAACGGATGAAGAAACGGGTCAGACGATTATTTCCGGTATGGGTGAACTGCACCTGGACATCATCGTTGACCGTATGCGTCGTGAATTCAAAGTGGAAGCCAACATCGGTAAGCCACAGGTTGCATACCGTGAAACCATTCGTAAGAAGGTTGAGCAGGAAGGCAAGTTTGTGCGTCAGTCCGGTGGTCGTGGTCAGTATGGTCATGTCTGGCTGAAAATCGAGCCGCTCACCGATAAGGGTGAAGATGGCGAGAAGACTTACGAGTTCGTTAACGAAGTCGTTGGTGGTGTAGTACCGCGCGAGTACATTCCTGCTGTTGATAAGGGTTGCTTTGAGCAGCTGCAGAATGGTGTTCTTGCCGGTTACCCAATGATCGACGTTAAAGTCACCATCTTTGATGGTTCTTACCATGACGTCGACTCTAACGAAATGGCCTTCAAAATTGCCGGTTCCATGGCAATCAAGGAAGGCGCAAGGAAAGCAGGCGCAGTATTACTTGAGCCGATGATGAAGGTTGAAGTGGTCACGCCTGAAGAGTACATGGGCGACGTTATGGGCGACTTGAACCGCCGTCGTGGTCTCGTACAGGGCATGGACGATATACCCGCTGGTAAGATCGTGCGTGCAGAAGTTCCGCTGGGTGAAATGTTCGGTTACGCAACCGATCTGCGCTCCGCAACTCAGGGCCGTGCTAGCTACTCCATGGAGTTTGCTAAGTACTCAGAGGCACCGGCTAGCATTGTAGATGCCGTAATCAAACAGAAGTAATTTTTAAATCTGCCGTTAACTGAAGAGGTTATCGTTGTGGCTAAAGAAAAATTTGAACGTAGCAAACCCCACGTAAACGTTGGCACCATTGGTCACGTTGACCATGGTAAAACCACTCTGACCGCTGCCCTGACTCGCGTTTGTGCAGAAGTATTTGGTGGTACTGCAGTTGCATTCGATGGTATCGATAATGCACCTGAAGAGCGGGAGCGTGGTATCACCATCGCAACTTCTCACGTTGAATACGAATCAACCATTCGCCACTACGCTCACGTCGACTGCCCCGGCCACGCTGACTATGTTAAAAACATGATCACTGGTGCTGCACAGATGGACGGTGCAATTCTGGTTTGTTCTGCAGCTGATGGCCCCATGCCTCAGACTCGTGAGCACATCCTACTGTCTCGTCAGGTTGGCGTTCCATACATCGTTGTGTTCATGAACAAAGCGGACATGGTTGATGATGAAGAGCTGCTGGAACTGGTAGAGATGGAGCTTCGTGACCTGCTGTCCATGTACGAGTTCCCTGGTGACGACACTCCGATCATCATCGGTTCTGCGCTGATGGCACTGAACGGTGAAGACGACAACGAAATGGGCACCACTGCCGTTCGTAAACTGGTTGAAGCTCTGGATACTTATATTCCTGAGCCTGAGCGTGCCATCGACAAGCCGTTCCTGATGCCGATCGAAGACGTATTCTCCATCTCCGGTCGTGGTACTGTTGTGACGGGTCGTGTTGAGCGTGGCATTGTTAAAACCGGCGAAGAAATTGAAATCGTTGGTATTGTTGACACGGTTAAAACTACTTGTACTGGTGTTGAGATGTTCCGCAAACTGCTCGATGAAGGTCGTGCGGGTGAGAACATCGGCGCCCTGCTGCGTGGCACCAAGCGTGACGACGTACAGCGTGGTCAGGTTCTGGCCAAGCCAGGCTCCATCAAGCCTCATACCCAGTTTGAAGCAGAAATCTACGTTCTGTCTAAAGACGAAGGTGGCCGTCACACGCCTTTCTTCAAAGGCTACCGTCCTCAGTTCTACTTCCGTACAACTGACGTAACCGGTTCTTGTGAACTGCCAGAAGGCGTGGAAATGGTTATGCCTGGTGACAACGTTAAGCTGATTGTTACCCTGATCGCTCCAATCGCGATGGAAGACGGTCTGCGTTTTGCCATCCGTGAAGGTGGTCGTACTGTTGGTGCTGGTGTTGTTGCCAAAATCCTTGCCTGATTGGGTAGCGGCCTGAGCCAATAAAAGAGGGTCTCCGTAAGGAGACCCTCTTTCTTGTATCAAATTTGCGCTTAAAATTTGACACGCATGAAATCACGGCACTATAATGCTGCTCCTTTTTCAGGTGCAGATCCGGTGTCTGTGCCATGTAGTCCGTACCGGAGCATTGGATAATGCAAGACCAGAAAATCCGTATTCGGCTGAAATCGTTTGATCATCGCCTGATCGATCAGTCTGCGCTGGAGATAGTTGAAACTGCCAAGCGCACTGGTGCACAGGTGAAGGGTCCGATTCCTCTGCCGACTCGTAATGAAAAATTTACTGTGCTGATTTCTCCGCACGTAAACAAAGATGCCCGTGACCAGTACGAAATTCGTACTCACAAGCGCGTGCTGGATATCGTTGAGCCAACAGAAAAAACTGTTGATGCACTGATGAAGCTCGAGCTGGCCGCTGGTGTGGATGTTCAGATCAGCCTGGGCTGATCTGACTGAGTAGTGAAAAGCAGTTAGCGTCGTGAGACGCAGTACAATTTAGATAGTGGAATGCCCTGGAAAAGGCAGCCATAGCGGGTGATAGCCCCGTACACTGATAGGAGACATGAAATGGCTCTTGGCTTGGTCGGTAAGAAAAGCGGCATGACCCGCATTTTCACCGAAGACGGTGTATCTATACCCGTCACCGTGATTGAAGTCACTCCTAACCGCATTACGCAGATCCGTACGCCTGAGGTGGATGGTTATTCTGCAGTGCAGGTTACTGCTGGTTCGCGTAAAGCGAAGCATCTGACCAAAGCGCAGGCTGGGCATTTTGCCAAAGCTGGTGTTGAGGCAGGTCGCATCGTGCGCGAATTCCGTCTTGCTGATGATCAGGAAGTCCCTGCACAGGGTTCTGAACTGACTGTCAGTCTGTTCGAAGCTGGTCAGATTATTGATGTGACCGGTACATCTAAGGGTAAGGGTTTTCAGGGTGCTGTAAAGCGCTGGAACTTCCGTACTCAGGATGCAACCCATGGTAACTCCCTCTCTCACCGTGCTCCTGGCTCCATCGGCCAGAACCAGACTCCTGGCCGTGTATTTAAAGGCAAAAAAATGGCTGGGCAAATGGGTGCAGAGCAAGTGACCGTGCAATCCCTGGAAATCGTTCGTGTTGACGCTGAGCGTAATCTGCTGTTGGTCAAGGGCGCTGTGCCCGGAGCCACTGGTGGTGACGTGATCGTTCATCCAGCGGTCAAGGCTCGCAGCTAAGAGGATAATGACGCATGAACCTGAATCTAGCCGGAGCTCAGGGTACTGTCGAAGTATCCGATGCGACCTTTGGAAAAGAATTTAACGAAGCCCTCGTTCACCAGGTAGTTGTTGCATACATGTCTGGTGCTCGTCAGGGTAGTCGTGCTCAGAAGACACGTGCAGAAGTCAGTGGCGGCGGCAAAAAACCGTGGCGTCAAAAAGGTACTGGCCGTGCTCGTTCTGGTACCGCGACTTCTCCGATCTGGCGTAAAGGTGGTGTAACCTTTGCTGCCCGCCCTCAGGATCACTCTCAGAAAGTGAACAAAAAAATGTATCGCTCCGCGATGCGTTCGATTCTTTCTGAACTGGCCCGTCAGGATCGTCTGATTGCTATCGAAGAATTTACTGTCGATGCACCCAAGACCAAACTGCTGGCTGCCAAGCTTGAGGAAATGAAGCTGAGCAAAGTACTGATCATCACTTCAGAGCTGAATAGCAACCTGTACCTGGCAGCGCGTAACCTGCCGCATGTTGAAGTTATTGAAGCCGATGCAGTCGACCCTGTCAGCCTGATCGCCTACGAAACCGTGCTGGTTACCGTACCGGCCCTGCGTCAGTTCGAGGAGAAATTGGGATGAACCAGGAGCGCCTGTTTAAAGTGCTGCTCGGTCCACACATGACCGAGAAGGCTGCAATACTGGCTGATGACAAGAATCAGTACGTATTCAAAGTAGCCGCAGATGCGACCAAGCCTGAAATCAAAAAGGCTGTAGAGCAGCTGTTTGATGTCAAGGTTGATGCCGTCAGTGTTGTTAACACCAAAGGCAAAACCCGACGCACTCTTCATGGTCTCGGTCGTCGCAAAGGTTTCCGCAAGGCGTATGTTAGCCTGGTGGAAGGTCAAGCGATCGACTTCGCTGACGCGGAATAAGGCAAGGGGTTGAATCATGGCAGTTATTAAGACTAAGCCGACTTCACCCGGTCGCCGCCACCTGGTCAAGGTGGTGAATAAGGATCTGCATAAAGGTGCACCACACGCACCTCTGCTGGAATCCAAAAGCAAGACCGGCGGCCGTAACAACAATGGACGCATTACCACTCGCCATATTGGTGGTGGTCATCGTCAGCATTACCGTATTGTCGACTTCAAACGCGACAAAGACGGTGTGGTAGGTGTAGTGGAGCGTCTGGAATATGATCCAAACCGTTCTGCACACATCGCCCTGATCAAGTACCTGGACGGTGAGCGTCGCTACATCATTGCCCCAAAAGGCCTGGTGGCTGGTGATCGTATTCAGTCGGGTATGGATGCTCCGATCAAGGCAGGTAACACTATGCCGCTGCGTAACATGCCACTCGGTGCCACTCTGCACTGTGTTGAGCTCAAGCCTGGCAAGGGTGCGCAAATTGCGCGTTCCGCTGGTGCCTCAGTTCAGCTGGTTGCACGTGAAGGCGCTTACGCCACTCTGAGGCTGCGCTCCGGCGAAATCCGCAAAGTATTAGTGGATTGCCGTGCAACCCTGGGTGAAGTAGGTAACAGCGAGCACAGTCTGCGTGTCCTCGGTAAAGCCGGTGCCAGTCGTTGGCGTGGTGTTCGTCCTACCGTTCGCGGTATGGCGATGAACCCTGTTGACCACCCTCATGGTGGTGGCGAAGGCCGCAACAAGGGTATGCATCCGACTTCGCCTTGGGGTGTGCCAACCAAGGGTTACAAAACTCGCAAAAACAAGCGCACGAACAATCTGATTGTTCGCCGTCGCAAAGCGAAATAACTTTAAGGGGATACCGCTGTGCCTCGTTCACTGAAGAAAGGTCCTTTCATTGACCTTCATCTGTTGAAAAAAGTGGAAGTTGCGGTTGAAGGCAAAGACAAGAAGCCAATTAAGACTTGGTCTCGTCGCTCAATGATCATTCCAGATATGATCGGCCTGACAATCGCTGTCCACAATGGACGCCAGCATGTACCGGTTTACATCACAGAAGAGATGGTCGGTCACAAGCTGGGTGAATTTGCTGCAACCCGTACTTATCGCGGACATGCAGCTGACAAGAAAGCCAAGCGCTAATTCAGGAGGTAATGATGGAAGTCGCCGCTAAAATGCGTGGTGCACGTCTGTCCGCACAGAAGGCTCGCTTGGTTGCTGATCAGGTGCGTGGCAAGAAGGTTGCAGACGCGCTTAACCTGCTGACCTTCAGCCCGAAAAAAGGTGCTGAGCTGGTCAAGAAGGTGCTTGAGTCTGCAATTGCAAACGCTGAGCATAACGAAGGTGCTGATATCGATGAACTGCGTGTTTCCACTATTATGGTGGATGAAGGCATGACCATGAAACGCATTAAACCGCGTGCCAAGGGTCGGGCTGATCGCATTCTCAAGCGCACTTGCCATATCACTGTCAAGGTTGCAGACCGGTAAGGAGTCACCCTATGGGTCAGAAAGTAAATCCAACCGGCATTCGCTTGGGCATCGTCACAGAGCATACCTCAACCTGGTACGCTGAAGGCCCTGCTTATGCCGATAAGCTGAACAATGACTTGCAAGTGCGTAGCTTCCTCGAAGCACGTCTCAAGCAAGCTGCTGTCAGCCGCATCCAGATCGAGCGTCCAGCAAACAACGCCCGCATTACCATCCACACCGCCCGTCCAGGCATTGTGATTGGTAAAAAAGGTGAAGATGTTGAACGCCTGCGTAAAGATGTGTCTGACATGATGGGTGTGCCTGTGCACATCAACATAGAAGAAGTCCGTAAGCCTGAACTGGATGCTGCTCTGGTTGCTCAGAGTGTTGCTGGTCAGCTGGAGCGTCGTGTGATGTTCCGTCGTGCTATGAAGCGCGCAGTACAAAACGCCATGCGTCTGGGTGCCAAGGGTATCAAGATCCAGGTTGGTGGTCGTCTTGGTGGTGCAGAGATTGCCCGCTCTGAATGGTATCGCGAAGGCCGTGTGCCGCTGCACACGTTGCGCGCTGATATCGACTACTCCACTGCTGAAGCTCATACCACTTACGGCGTTATCGGCGTCAAGGTGTGGATCTTCAAAGGTGAGATCCTGGGCGGGATCGCAGAGGTGCGTGCCAACGCTGCTAAACAAGCACAGCAGCCGCAGCAACAGGCACCTAAGAAAAAAGGTTCCAAGTAAGGGGATAGTCGATGTTACAGCCTAAGCGTACAAAATTCCGCAAGATGCACACGGGCCGTAACCGCGGCCTGGCGCTGCGCGGAAATAAGGTCAGCTTTGGTGAATTCGGTCTGAAAGCCACTGGACGCGGTCGTTTGACTGCTCGCCAGATTGAAGCGGCACGTCGTACTATGACTCGCCACATCAAGCGCGGTGGTAAGATTTGGATCCGGGTTTTCCCAGACAAGCCGATCACTGAAAAGCCGTTGGAAGTTCGTATGGGTAAAGGTAAGGGTAACGTGGAATACTGGGTTGCCCTGATCCAGCCAGGCAAGGTTCTGTATGAAGTTGAAGGTGTAACAGAAGAACTGGCGCGTCAAGCCTTTGCACTTGCAGCTGCCAAACTTCCTATCCCGACAACTTTTGTTAAACGGACGGTGATGTAATGAAAGCTCAAGAACTGCGCGGCAAAACAGCCGAGGAGCTCAAAGACCAGCTGCACAACCTGTTGCGTGAGCAGTTTCAAATGCGCATGCGTAAGGTAACCGGTCAGCTGGGTCAGTCTCATCTGCTCAAGCAGCTGCGTCGCGATATAGCACGCGTTAAAACCGTGCTGAACGATAAGGCAGGTAAATAATAATGGCCGAAGTCGAAAAGAAAGCAAAGACTGTCACCGGCAAAGTGGTCAGCGACAAAATGGAGAAATCCATTACTGTAATGATTGAGCGGAGTGTTGCTCATCCTCTTTACGGTAAATATGTTCGCCGTTCCACTAAGCTACATGCACATGACGAGACCAATGAAGCTCGCATGGGTGACACCGTAACCATCCAGGAAACACGTCCGCTGTCTAAGACAAAATCCTGGAAACTGGTTGAGATTGTTGAGCGCGCCAAGGAAGTCTGAGGAAACTCGGATTTCCAAGCTGCTTAAGGTTTGGAGATAAACAATGATTCAGACGCAATCAATGCTGGATGTTGCCGACAACAGCGGCGCGCGTCGCGTCATGTGCATTAAGGTTCTCGGTGGTTCCCACCGTCGCTATGCACGTGTTGGTGACATCATCAAGGTCACCGTAAAAGATGCCATTCCGCGTGGTAAGGTGAAGAAAGGTCAGGTTCTCAAGGCTGTGGTTGTCCGCACCAGGGCACCGGTACGCCGTCCGGACGGTTCTGCTATTCGTTTTGACGGCAATGCTGCCGTTATTCTGGATAACAAAGACGCTCCGATGGGCACGCGTATTTTCGGGCCGGTAACACGTGAGCTGCGCGGCGACAAGTTCATGAAGATCATTTCCTTGGCACCTGAAGTGCTGTAAGGAGCGAGGCCGGTTATGCGCAAAATTAAACGTGACGATGAAGTAATCGTCATTGCAGGCAAAGACAAGGGTAAGCGTGGTACTGTAAAGCGCGTTCTTAAGGACGATCGTTTTGTGGTGTCCGGTGTGAATATGATCAAGCGTCACACCCGCCCAAACCCCTACGCCAATCAGCCTGGCGGCATTATTGAGCGCGAAGCGCCCATTCATGCTTCCAACGTTGCCATTTTCAATAAAGAAACTGGCAAAGCTGATCGAGTAGGGTTCAAGGTCCTGGACGATGGTTCCAAGGTACGTATTTTCAAGTCGACTCAAGCTGAGATCGACGCCTAATCAAGTCAGGTATCAGCATGGCTAGATTGAAAAAGCTTTACCAAGATGAAGTAGCTGCCAAACTGAAAGATGAGCTTGGCTTAAAGAATGTAATGGAAGTACCGCGCATCACCAAAATCACCCTGAATATGGGTGTAGGTGAAGCTCTCAGCGATAAAAAGCTGATGGAAAACGCCGTTGCGGATCTGGAAAAATTGAGTGGGCAAAAAGCACTCGTGACCAAAGCACGCAAGTCTATTGCTGGCTTTAAAGTTCGCGAAGGCTGGCCGATTGGTTGCAAGGTAACCCTGCGCCAGGAGCGCATGTGGGATTTCCTGGATCGTCTGGTGGATGTTGCGATTCCTCGTATTCGTGACTTCCGTGGCTTGAATCCCAAGTCATTTGACGGCCGTGGTAACTACAGCATGGGTGTGCGTGAGCAGATCATTTTCCCTGAAATCGACTACGACAAGGTCGACCGGGTACGTGGTCTGGACGTAACCATCACCACGACTGCCCGTAACAACGACGAAGGCCGTGCGCTGCTTGCAGCTCTTGGCTTCCCGTTCAAGAAGTAAGGGGAAAGACATGGCGAAGGTTTCCATGATGCAGCGTGAGCTGAAGCGCGCCAAGCTGGTAGAGAAGTTTGCTGCCAAGCGTGCCGAGCTGAAAGCCATTATTGTTAATCCGCAGACCTCTGAAGAAGATCAGTGGGCTGCGCTGCAACAGCTGCAGAAGCTGCCACGCGACTCCAGCCCTGCCCGTCAGCGTAACCGCTGCCGTGCAACTGGCCGTCCGCATGGTTTCTACAACAAGTTCGGTCTGGGCCGCAACGCACTGCGTAAAGCAGCAATGCGTGGCGACGTACCAGGTCTGCGCAAGTCCAGCTGGTAAGCAGGATCCAGGAGTGCAAAGCGAATGAGCATGCAAGACACCCTGGCGGATATGGTTACCCGTATTCGCAATGCACAAATGGCAACGAAGGAGACGGTCACCATGCCGTCCTCCAAGATGAAAATCGAAGTTGCCCGGGTGCTGAAAGAAGAAGGTTACGTTGCGGACTATCAAGTTCAGGGTGATGTTAAACCCGAGCTGACTGTAACCTTGAAATACTTCGAAGGCAAAGCGGTCATCGAGAAGATCGAACGTGTCAGTAAACCGAGTCTGCGTCAGTACAAAGGCAAGAATGATCTGCCTAAAGTATCTGCTGGACTGGGTGTAGCGATTGTCTCCACCTCTAAAGGTGTGATGACGGATCGTGCTGCACGTGCGGCCGGTGTCGGTGGCGAAGTCATCTGCACCGTGTTCTAAGGGAGAGTACAATGTCCCGCGTAGCAAAGAAACCGATTGAACTGCCAGCTGGCGTCGAAATTAAGATTGATGGCGGCAAGGTTACTGTAAAAGGTGCCAATGGCTCACTGGAACTGAACGTGCACAAGCTCGTTGATGTGAAAGTGGAAGACAACACTGTGACGGTTGCCGCTGGCAATCCGAGCAACAAGGCTGCCTGGGCGCATGCCGGTACTACACGTGCACTGGTCAACAATATGGTGACTGGTGTGTCTCAAGGCTTCACCAGAAGCCTGGAGATCATCGGTGTAGGTTATCGTGCACAAGCCAAAGGGCAAACAATCAATCTCACCTTGGGCTTCTCCCATCCGGTGGATTACACCTTACCTGCCGGCGTTACCGCAGAGACCCCCAGCAACACCCTGATTGTTCTTAAGGGTGCTGACAAGCAATTGCTTGGTCAGGCTGCTGCCGAGATCCGCAACTACCGCCGCCCAGAGCCTTATAAAGGCAAGGGTGTCCGCTATAGCGATGAACAAGTTCGTCGTAAAGAAGCCAAGAAGAAGTAAGGCAGGGTTATGAACGCGAAGAAAGAATCTCGTTTACGTCGTGCCCGCCGTGCCCGCGCCAAAATTCGCGAGCTGGGCGCTGTGCGCCTGTGCGTGAATCGCACACCGCGGCACATTTATGCGCAGATCATTTCCGCCGATGGAGGTCAGGTATTAGCCAGTGCCTCCACACTCGACGGCAGTCTGCGCACTGGTGCGACAGGTAATATCGAAGCCGCCACCAAGGTGGGCAAGCTGATCGCTGAACGTGCTAAAGCCGCAGGCATCTCTGCTGTAGCTTTTGACCGTGGCGGTTTTAAATATCACGGTCGCGTAAAAGCCTTGGCTGATGCGGCTCGTGAAGGCGGCCTGGAATTCTAAAGGGTGTAACGATGGCGAATATTGAAAAAACTGCCGGTGACCTGCAAGAAAAGCTTGTTCAGGTTAACCGTGTCGCCAAAGTGGTCAAGGGTGGTCGCATTTTTGCGTTCACCGCCCTGACTGTGGTCGGTGACGGCAATGGCCGCGTTGGCTTTGGTCGTGGCAAGGCACGTGAGGTGCCTGTTGCGATTCAAAAGGCAATGGAACAGGCTCGCCGCAACATGGTAAGCGTTCAACTGGACGGTTCCACGTTGCAGTATCCTGTGCGTGCTGCTCATGGAGCCTCTAAGGTCTTCATGCAGCCTGCCTCTGAAGGTACGGGTATCATCGCCGGTGGTGCGATGCGCTCTGTACTGGAACTGGCGGGTGTGCAAAACGTTCTGGCTAAAATTTACGGTTCCACCAATCCGGTGAACGTAGTTCGTGCCACTATCAAGGGTCTGGCTGCGATGCAAGCACCAGAAGACATTGCTGCCAAGCGCGGCAAGACCGTAGAAGACATTCTGGGGTAATACCATGGCGAAATTAAAAGTCACTCTGGTACGCAGCCCCATTGGCACACTGCCAAAGCACAAGCTGTGTGTCAAAGGTCTGGGTCTGCGCCGCATCGGCCATCAGGTCGAGGTGGAAGACACTCCCGCAGTACGTGGCATGATCAATAAGGTCAACTACCTGCTGCAGGTTGAAGGAGCTTAAGTCATGCATCTGAACGATCTGAGCCCGGCACCGGGCTCCAAGCCTGCTGCCAAGCGTGTAGGTCGCGGTATCGGCAGCGGTCTCGGCAAAACTGCCGGACGTGGCCACAAAGGTCAGAAATCCCGCTCCGGCGGCAAGGTATCGCCAGGTTTTGAAGGCGGTCAAATGCCACTGCAGCGTCGTCTGCCCAAGTTCGGCTTCACGTCACACAAAGCACCTCTGAGTGCTGAAGTGCGACTGCATGAAATTGCACAAGTTGAAGGCGATCTGGTCACGCTGGACACTCTGAAAGCTGCGGATGTCATCAAAGACTCCACGCAGTTTGTCAAAGTGATCCTGTCTGGCGAAATCAATCGCGCCGTTACCCTGCAGGGCGTTAAAGCCACCAAGGGTGCGCGTGCGGCTATCGAAGCGGCTGGCGGTAAAGTCGAAGACTAAGTAGGTCGAGGACGAAATGGCAAAACCAGGAACCCTGCCGGGTCAACAAGGTGGATTGAGTGAACTCTGGGCACGACTGAGGTTTGTTGTGCTGGCGATCATTGTATATCGCATTGGTGCTCACGTCCCCGTACCCGGTATAGATCCTAACCAGCTCGCTGCCATCTTCGAGCAAAACAGGGGCACCATCCTGGACATGTTCAACATGTTCTCGGGTGGTGCACTTGAAAACATGAGTATCCTGGCACTGGGCATCATGCCCTATATTTCCGCCTCGATTATCATGCAGCTGCTGACAGCGGTAACACCCAAGCTGGAAGCGCTGAAAAAGGAAGGTGAGGCCGGTCGCCGCAAGATCAACCAGTACACCCGCTACGGCACCGTGTTTCTGGCTCTGGTTCAGGCGATAGGTATGTCAGTGGGTCTGGCTGGGCAAAGTGGTGTCGTCTATATGGCGAACTTCGGGTTTTACTTTGTCGCGGTAACAACGCTGGTTTGTGGTGCAGTTTTCCTCATGTGGCTGGGTGAACAAATCACCGAACGGGGTATCGGCAACGGTATCTCCTTGTTGATTTTTGCAGGTATTGTTGCGGGTTTACCCGGAGCAATTGGCAGTTCACTGGAAATTGCCCGGAGTGAAGGCTCATGGAACCTGATCCCCTTGTTGGTGATTGGTGTTCTGGGCATTGCCACGATTGCTTTTGTGGTGTTCATTGAGCGAGGTCAGCGTCGTGTGACGGTGAACTATGCCAAGCGCCAGATAGGCAATCAGATGTATGCCGCACAATCCAACCATTTGCCGCTCAAGGTGAACATGGCCGGTGTAATACCGCCCATTTTTGCTTCCAGTATCCTGTTGTTCCCTGCATCCATTGGGCAGTGGTTCGGCAGTGCGGAAGGTTTTGATCTGCTGCAGGATCTGGCACAGCTATTGGCGCCAGGTGCCCCGTTGTATATCTTGCTTTTTGCACTCAGTGTTGTATTCTTCTGCTTCTTTTATACGGCACTTATGTTTAACCCCAAAGAAATTGCCGAAAACCTGAAAAAATCAGGTGCCTTCTTGCCGGGAATACGTCCTGGTGAGCAGACAGCAAAGTATATTGATGGGGTGGTAACACGTCTGACACTGTTCGGTGCACTGTATATCACGGCTGTTTCACTGATGCCTCAGTTTCTGCAGGTGGCCTGGAATATCCCTTTCTACGTTGGCGGCACATCACTTCTGATTGTCGTTGTAGTGGTCATGGATTTTATGGCGCAGCTGCAGTCGCACATGATGTCACATCAGTATCAGAATCAGTCCTTGCTTAAGAAAGCTAACCTCAAGGGCTATGGCCGTCGTTAAGACGCTGATATGCCTGGTGGGTAATGGAGTAGAAGATGAAAGTTCGTGCATCTGTTAAAAAGATCTGTCGTAACTGTAAGATCATTCGTCGTCGTGGTTCTGTTCGCGTAATCTGCATTGAGCCACGTCACAAACAGCGCCAGGGTTAATTTCTGGACAGGATCATTAAGGTCAGTTAAAGCTGCCCCTTGATATTTTTATTATCAGGGGGTATGCTTTTGCGCCCTTTGTGGACATAAAAACTGTAGTCGGGTTCAACCGGCTTGGAATCGGAGTAAATTGAATGGCACGTATTGCTGGTGTCAACATTCCGGATAACAAACACACGGTAATTTCGCTGACCTATATTTTTGGTATCGGCAAAACCCGTTCACAGGCGATCTGTGAGAAAGCCGGAATTGCACCTAACCGTAAAATCAGCGACCTGTCTGTTGATGAGCTGGACATTCTGCGTAATGCAGTTGCAGTCTACACCGTAGAAGGTGACCTGCGTCGTGAAGTTACACTGAATATCAAGCGTCTGATGGATCTGGGTTGTAACCGTGGTATTCGCCACCGTCGCAATCTTCCGGTTCGTGGTCAGCGCACCAAAACCAATGCGCGTACCCGTAAAGGCCCGCGCAAACCAATTCGCAAATAAGCCGGTGTGCGTGCGTTCAGCTTAAAAGCACGCCCGCCAGCGAACATTCAGGAAAAAAAGTACTATGGCTAACCCGCGTACTCGTAAAAAAGTTAAAAAGACGGTTGTGGATGGCATCGCCCATATCCACGCCTCTTTTAACAACACCATTGTTACGATAACTGACCGCCAGGGCAACACCCTTTCCTGGGCTACTGCCGGTGGTTCGGGTTTTCGTGGTTCTCGCAAGAGCACCCCGTTCGCAGCGCAAGTCGCGAGTGAACGTGCCGCTACAGCGGCAGCCGAGTATGGTCTGAAGAACGTCGACGTCATGGTCAAGGGCCCTGGTCCTGGTCGTGAATCTGCCGTTCGTGCCCTGAACGCTGCTGGTTTCAAGGTCACCAACATCACCGATGTGACCCCGATTCCACACAACGGTTGTCGTCCACCGAAGAAACGCCGCGTATAAGGAGGCAGATTCATGGCTCGTTACTTAGGTCCAAAGTGTAAGCTCTCACGTCGTGAGGGTACTGATCTGCTGCTCAAAAGTGGTGTAACTCCTTTTGAGAAGAAGTGTAAATCCGAATCCGTACCCGGTCAGCACGCTCAGCGTCGCGGTCGTCTTTCAGACTATGGTCTGCAGCTCCGTGAGAAACAAAAAGTTCGTCGTATGTACGGCGTTCTGGAAAAGCAATTCCGCAACTACTACAAAGCTGCTGCTCGCATGAAAGGCGCAACGGGTGAAAACCTGCTGCAACTGCTCGAGTCGCGTCTGGATAACGTAGTTTATCGTATGGGCTTTGGCTCCACGCGTGCTGAAGCACGTCAGTTGGTCAGCCACAAGGCCCTGACTGTAAATGGTAAGACGGTTAACATTGCTTCTTACCAGGTTCAGCCCGGTGATGTCGTGGCCGTGCGTGAAAAGGCAAAACAGCAGTTGCGTATTAAAGGCGCGTTGCAACTAGCCGGTCAGCGTACAGAAGTCACCTGGATTGAAGTTGATTCCGGCAAGCTGGAAGGTACGTTCAAGTCTACTCCTGAGCGCACTGACCTCTCCGGTGAAATCAACGAAAACCTTATCGTCGAGCTTTACTCCAAGTAATTGGGGTAACCGTCAGGCAGCCAAACAGGTGTTTCTATGCAGCGTTCAGTGACAGAGTTTCTTCGCCCTCGTGACATTAAAGTCGAGACCTTGAGTCCGACTCGCGCAAAAATCATTCTCGAACCTTTCGAGCGTGGTTTCGGACATACCCTTGGGAATGCTCTGCGTCGTATTCTGCTTTCTTCCATGCCCGGCTGTGCCATTGTCGAGGCAGAGATTGAAGGTGTTGAGCACGAGTACAGTGCAATTGAAGGTGTTCAGGAAGATGTTATCGAGATCCTTCTGAACCTCAAGCAGGTTGCGGTTAAAATGTTCAGCCGTGATGATGCTCTGCTGTCGCTGACCAAAAAAGGTCCGGGTGTTGTCACTGCTGGTGACATCAAGGGTGATCATGATATCGAGATTATCAATCCGGATCTGGTTATTGCGAATCTGAATGAAGGTGCCGTACTGAATATGAAACTTCGTGTTCAGACGGGTCGGGGCTATGTCCCTGCGGATGCACGTCTTTCTGATGATGACGAAACTCGTCCTATCGGTCGACTGGCTCTGGATGCAACCTTCAGCCCGGTGATTCGTGTTGCCTATGCAGTTGAAGCAGCCCGTGTAGAACAGCGCACGGATCTGGACAAGCTGGTACTGGAGCTGGAAACCGATGGCACTTTGGACCCGGAAGAGTCCATTCGTCGTGCGGCGACCATCCTGCAGGAACAGCTGGCTGCCTTCGTTGATCTCGAAACAGACAAACAGCAAGAACCGGTCGAAGAGGAAGATCAGATTGATCCAGTCCTGCTCCGTCCGGTGGATGATCTTGAATTGACCGTCCGTTCTGCTAACTGTCTCAAAGCCGAGAACATTTACTATATCGGTGATCTGATCCAGCGTACAGAAGTCGAGCTGCTGAAGACTCCGAATCTGGGTAAAAAGTCCCTGACAGAAATCAAGGATGTTCTCGCTGCCCGTGGCTTGTCTCTGGGTATGCGGTTGGAAAGCTGGCCGCCCGCTAGTTTGAAGAACGACGACAAGGCTTCTGCCTGACCGTCATTTCAAGTCCTCAAGGTTTGAAAGGATAAACGACAATGCGTCATCGTAAGAGTGGTCGTAAGCTGAATCGTAACAGTTCACACCGTAAGGCCATGTTCAAGAACATGAGCGTTTCGCTGGTTGAACACGAAGTAATTAAAACTACCCTGCCAAAAGCCAAGGAGCTGCGTCGCGTCATTGAGCCGCTGATCACTCTGGCCAAGGTAGACAGCGTTGCGAACCGTCGTCTGGCATTTGCCCGTACCGGTTCCAAAGAAGCTGTTGGTAAGCTTTTCACTGATCTGGGTAAGCGTTTTGCAGATCGTCCCGGTGGTTATGTCCGCATTCTGAAATGTGGTCTGCGTACCGGTGACAGCGCTCCTATGGCTTATGTTGAGCTGGTTGATCGCGCCGAATCCAGCGAAACTGCTGACTAATCAGTAGTTTGATTAACAAAAAAACCGGCCTCGGCCGGTTTTTTTGTGTCTGCCTTAAAGTTTGTAAAGTCAGCCTTTTGCCAATACCGGTGCCAGAAACTGTCCGGTGTAGGATCCGGGCACCTTTGCCACTTCCTCCGGTGTACCTTCAGCAATGATTTCACCGCCACCCTTGCCACCTTCTGGCCCCATATCAATGATCCAGTCTGCGGTTTTGATAACGTCCAGATTGTGTTCAATGATCACCAGGGTATTGCCGTGATCTCTCAGACGATGCAGCACCACCAGTAACTGGCGGATATCCTCAAAATGCAGCCCTGTTGTGGGTTCATCCAGTATGTAGAGGGTTTTACCGGTATCACGACGTGCCAGTTCCTTAGCCAGTTTGACTCGCTGTGCTTCACCACCGGATAAGGTGGTCGCACTTTGCCCGAGTCGGATATAAGACAGGCCAACATCCATTAATGTTTGTAATCTTCTGGCAATTGCCGGAACAGCGCTGAAAAACTCACGAGCCTCTTCAATTGTCATTTCCAGCACTTCGTGAATATTTTTGCCCTTATAGCGTATCTCCAGTGTCTCGCGGTTATAACGCTTGGCTTTGCAGACATCACAGGGTACATAAATGTCGGCAAGGAAATGCATCTCCACCTTGATCAAACCATCACCCTGGCAAGCCTCACAACGACCACCCTTAACGTTAAAACTGAAACGACCGGGTTTGTAGCCCCGTGACCTTGCTTCCTGAGTGCCGGCAAACAACTCACGTACCGGAGTAAAAATACCGGTATAGGTAGCCGGATTGGAGCGAGGAGTACGCCCGATTGGGCTCTGGTCAATGTCGATCACCTTGTCGAGCAGATCCAGACCTTCAATACCTGCACAGGGTTCGGGTGTTAGGGTGGTAGCACCGTTCAACTGGTGGGCGGCATGGGGGTAGAGGGTCGCGTTGATCAATGTAGACTTGCCAGAGCCGGACACCCCAGTGACACAGGTCATCAGCCCCAAGGGGATGCTGATGCTGGTGTTTTTCAGGTTGTTGCCACTGGCTTTATGAATCACCAACTGCTGGTCTTTGTCATTCAGGTGGCGGATTTCAGGGATGGCAATTTTGCGACGACCCGTGAGGTAGTCGGCAGTAATTGAACCTTCCGTTGCCATCACCTGTTCGGGTGTACCCTGTGCTACGATCTGACCACCGTGTATGCCGGCACCGGGACCGATATCCAGTAACCAGTCGGCCTGACGTATGGCGTCTTCATCATGTTCCACCACCAGCACGGTATTACCCAGGTCACGCAGGTGAGTGAGGGTTTGCAGCAGGCGTTCATTATCACGCTGATGCAGCCCGATGGAGGGTTCATCCAGAATGTACATCACACCCACTAGCCCAGCACCGATCTGGCTGGCCAGGCGAATACGCTGTGCTTCACCGCCGGACAGGGTTTCGGCGCTGCGATCCAGCGACAGGTAGTCCAGACCCACATTCACCAGAAAATTCAGTCGTTCCACAATTTCCTGCAGAATACGGGCGGCTATTTCACCACGCCGTCCTTCCAAGGTCAGGCCAGCAAAATATTCACGCGCTTCACCCAGCGGCATTTTAACCACGGCTGGCAAGTTTACCGGGCCAACAAAAACATGGCGGGCTGCTTCGCGCAGGCGACTGCCGTGACAGTCAGGGCAGGCATGAGTGGTCAGTAGCCGAGACAGTTCTTCACGCAGGGGCTGTGAGTCGGTTTCACGATAACGCCGCTCCAGGTTGGGGATCACACCTTCAAACGGATGGGATTTGATAACACTCTGGCCGCGATCACTGGAATAACTGAAGTTGATGTTTTCCTTGCCGCTGCCTTGCAGGATGACCTGTTGTACCTTGCGGGGTAATTGTTGCCAGGGGGTTTCGAGTTCAATGCTGTAATGGGCGGTAAGACTTTTAAGCAGACCAAAATAATAAATGCTGCGCCGATCCCAGCCTTTGATCACGCCTTCTGCCAGTGATAACTCCGGTGCCACAATCAGCTTTTGTTCATCAAAAAACTGTTTGGCACCCAGTCCGTCACAGGTTGGGCAAGCACCCGCCGGGTTGTTAAAGGAGAACATCCGCGGTTCCAGCTCGGATACTGCATAACCACAATGTGGGCAGGCATAACTGGCAGAAAACAGCAGATCCTCCTGCTCACCGGACATAAAACTGACCAGTGCCAGGCCTTCAGAAAGACGCAGGGCAGTTTCAAAGGATTCAGCCAAGCGTAATTGCTGGTCAGCAGAGACTTTAAGCCGATCCACCACCACGTCGATGGTGTGTTTGCGCTTTTTATCCAGCGCAGGAGCTTCATCCAGCTCCACCACTTCACCATCAATACGGGCACGGATAAAACCCTGAGCACGCAGATCCGCAATCAGGTTGAGGTGTTCACCCTTGCGATCCTGCACGACCGGAGCCAGGATCAGAATTCGTGAGTCTTCTGGCAACTGCAGCACCGCATCCACCATCTCACTGACCGTGCGGGCTTCCAGCGGTACATCATGTTCAGGGCAGCGCGGAATGCCCGTGCGGGCATAGAGCAGACGCAGGTAATCATAAATCTCGGTGATGGTGCCAACCGTGGAGCGGGGGTTGTGAGAGGTGGATTTTTGTTCAATCGAGATGGCAGGAGACAAGCCCTCAATATGATCCACATCCGGCTTTTCCATCATTGACAAAAACTGACGGGCATAAGCCGACAGTGACTCAACATAACGCCGTTGGCCTTCTGCATAAAGGGTATCAAAAGCCAGCGAAGACTTGCCGGAGCCGGATAAACCCGTGATCACCACCAGCTTGTCGCGGGGAATCTCCACGGAAATATTCTTCAGGTTGTGGGTTCGCGCCCCACGTACGCGGATTTTATCCAGTGCCACCTCGTTTCTCCAGGTCAGTTGCAACCGCCCATTATAGATTTTTACCAACCCCCGTGTCTGCCTTGCATGAGGCAGACGCGTAAAAGGGGTTTTGGCTGGTGAGTGGATGCTGGGCAAGGTACAATTTGAGCTTTGCTCTGACGGGTTCTGCAGGGCGTACAAGGATCAGGAAAGTTATGTCACGCGATTCACTGACATCCATCGAGCTGCGCGCCATCAGCGGTCTTGCCGGTTTATACGGTTTAAGAATGCTGGGGCTGTTCATGGTGTTGCCGGTCTTACCGTTACTCTTGCATGAGTTTGCTGGTGCTACACCCATGGCCATTGGTTTGGCGATTGGCATCTACGGGCTGACACAAGCGCTGTTGCAGTTGCCTTTTGGCTGGCTCTCTGATCGTTTTGGACGCAAGCCGCTGATTTATTGTGGGCTCTTGCTGTTTACGCTGGGTAGTGTGGTGGCGGCAACCGCTGATTCAATGTTCTGGCTGATTGTTGGGCGTGCTTTGCAGGGCACAGGTGCTATTGCCAGTGTGTTGATGGCATTACTGGCCGACTTGACCCGTGATGAACGGCGCACTCAGGCAATGGCTACGGTGGGTATCAGTATTGGACTGGCCTTTATTGTCGCCATGGCAGCCGGTCCCTGGCTGGCTAGTCTGCTGGGTTTGTCCGGTCTGTTCTGGCTGACAGCAGTCTTAAGCACCTTGGGTATGCTGGTGGTCTGGCGCTGGGTACCCACCCCAGACCGAATCAGACGTCATCTGGATGCCGGAATAGATACTGCTCGCATCAGTGATGTATTACGTCATCCGCAACTGTTACGACTGGATTTCAGTATTCTGGTGTTACATCTGTTGTTGACCGGTGTGTTTGTTGCCATACCCGGTTTGCTGCTGGAGGCAGGCTGGAGCCTGTCACAACATGGCTGGATTTATCTGATCACCATGCTGGCCGGTTTTTTTGCCATGATCCCGCTGATTATTATTGGTGAAAAAGGTCGCAAGATGAAAGCCATGTTGTTGTTGGCAGTGTTCTTGTTGGCACTGGCTCTGGCCATTTTGCCTTTGAGTCTCAGTGGTTGGGTGATGTTGCCGGGTTTGTGGGTATTTTTTATCGGTTTTAACCTGCTGGAGGCGAGCCTGCCTTCTCTGATCAGCAAACAGTCACCTGTGGAAGCCAAAGGCACCGCCATGGGGATTTATTCAACCTCCCAGTTTCTGGGTGCTTTTCTGGGTGGTGTGCTGGGTGGGTTGGTATTAACCCACTGGGGCGCACAGGAGTTGCTCTGGAGTGCTTCACTACTATGCTTGATCTGGTTATTGGTGCTGCTGGGATTCCGTCAACCCAGACACCTGTCCAGCCGGGTATTTAGCCTTACAATCACTGCAGCGGAAGAACTACAGGCATTAAAACACCAGCTGCTGAGTACACCGGGAGTGGTTGAGGTGGTTTTTCTGGCAGAAGAAGCCACCGGATACCTGAAGCTTGATCGACAGCAATTGGATGAACCAGCATTAGACAGGTTGCTGGGCAAGCATTAAAAACTGTGCTTATATCCAGTTATCTAATTTAAATGAATTGACAGGGGTAAAGTTATGGCACGCGGCGTCAACAAAGTCATTTTGATCGGTAATCTGGGACAGGATCCTGATCTACGGACTACTCAGAACCAGAAACAAGTGGTGAACATGAGTATTGCCACCAGTGAGCAGTGGACGGATAAAAACACCGGACAAAAACAAGAGCGCACAGAATGGCACCGTGTGGTGTTGTTTGATGGACTGGCCGGTATTGCTGCCAGCTACCTGAAAAAAGGCAGCAAGGTGTACATCGAAGGCAAACTGCAGACTCGTAAATGGCAGAATCAGCAGGGTGTGGATCAATACACCACCGAGATTGTTGCCAGTGAACTGCAAATGCTGGATAGCCGTGGTGGAGATGGTGGCAGTGGCGGCGGCCAAAACTATGCGGGTGGTTATGACTATAACCAAGCTCCGGCTCCACAGCCTTATGCTGCACCGGTACCCCAGCCCGCGCAAGCTCCACATCAAGGCTACGCTGCACCGGCACCCCAACCTGCCCAGGCTCCACATCAGGGCTACGCGGCACCGGCACCACAACCGGCACGCCAGCCAGCCCCACAGCCACAGATGCAGCCACCACCCGTACAGCAACCCTATGCAGCTCCTGTACAACCTGCAGCACAGCCGCATCCGTCTCAGGCAGCGCAGCAGCACCAGCAGCCTGTTAACCCAAGACCAGCACCACCACCAGTTCAGCCACAGCAACCAGCCAGCCAGCCATCTGGCGCGTTTGGTGAGTTTGATGATGAAATTCCCTTCTGAGGTTTACCTGAGACCCGGAATGTAAGGATGATCTATAGCAGCACAGCATGATCAAAGCGTCTCGAATAATGGCTGACGAAAACCAAGCGGTGATTGTCGAGACCTAGAAAGACAAGGCAAAATGCTTGAAATTAAAGGCCGCAGGACTGTCGGTCTCTGCCAATGGAGGCCAGCGTCAATCGGGTCACGTACCCGTTGCTGCCTGAGAAGTTGGAAACCTCGCCCGTGGCGCTTGAGCGCTTTGGGCAGGGAGCAGTCACATCGAATCTACCAAATGATTTAATTTGATTCCATGATATTATCTATTGCTAGGATCCCTTTTTTGGAGGAACAATAATGACCATTGCACAACGTTTATATCTGGGATTTGGGATGCTGCTCTCTCTGATCGTCATGATTACTCTGATAGGTGTTTACAAGGTGGGGGTGATTGACTCCATCCTGACCCAGGTAAATGACGTAGACACTCGCAAGCAGCGTTTTGCCATCAATTTCCGTGGCAGTGTGCATGATCGTGCCATTTCCATTCGTGATGCTGTGCTGGTGACCTCGGTCACTGAGCGTAGCCGTCATCTGCAGGACATCAAGGATCTGGATGTTTTTTATCAGCAGTCCGCCAAAGAAATGGATCGTCTGTTTGCCAGTGGAGTAGGTGTCAGTGATGATGAGCGTCGCTTGCTCGCGCAGATTAAGGAGATAGAACAGACCACTCTAGCACTGACCGAACGTGTTCTAGCATTGCTGCAACAAGATGATGTGTATCAGGCACAGGAGTTTGTGCTGCAGCAGGCTTCTGCGGCTTATGCTGAGTGGTTAAAACGTATTAATGCCTTTATTGATTATCAGGAGCGAGTGATTCAACAGGAGGTGAGTTTTGTTCGCTCTGAAACAGGTGGTTTTCAGGTTCTGATGCTGGTGATCACAGCCATTGCACTGGTGCTGGGTGTACTGGTCAGTGTCCGTCTGGTGTCCAGCCTGACCCGTACTATCGGTGGTGAGCCGGAAGATGCGGCGCGTTTGATTCGCCAGATTGCTGATGGTGATCTGACCCTGCAGATTCAGACTCGTCATCCTCAGAGCATTATGGGTGCTGTTGCCAGCATGACCGAGCATTTGTCTGGCATCATCCGTGGAGTGAGCACAACGGCGGATACGCTGGCGCAGGCAGCAAGCCAAATGTCAGAGACTGCCAATGACAACCAGCGCCTGGTACAAAGCCAGCGAGAGCAAACGGATCAGGGTGCGGCAGCCATCAACCAGATGTCTGTCACGGTGCAGGAAGTGGCCGGTCATACGGAGGATGCAGCCCAGTTGGCGCGTACTGCTGATGAAGAGGCCTTGACCGGGGCGGAAGAAGTCAACCGGACCATGGCAACCATCAAAGAGCTGGCGCATGAAGTGGAAGAAGCCGGTCGGGTCATTGATCAGCTGTCCGTAAACAGCACAGAAATTGGTACCGTCCTGGAAGTGATTCAGACCATTGCTGAACAGACCAATCTGCTAGCATTAAATGCTGCTATTGAGGCTGCACGAGCTGGAGAACATGGTCGTGGTTTTGCTGTCGTGGCGGATGAAGTGCGTGCGCTGGCCAGTCGTACTCAGGATTCCACCCGAGATATCCAGACTCGCATTAACAAAATGCAGTCCAGTGCAGAAAGTGCAGTGGCGGCGATGGCTAAAGGACGTGCCAAGGCCGCTGAAAGTGTATCTCAGGCGCAGCGTGCTGGTGACTCACTGGCGGTGATCAACAAGTCGGTGGCAGCCATCAACGATATGAACACCCAGATTGCCGGTGCAGCCGAAGAGCAGTCGGCTGTCGCTGATGAGATTAACCGTAACTTCAGCAGCATTACCGAGGCTTCTGAACAGGCTGCCGCAGGCTCGGATCAGATCACCGGTGCCAGTAAAGAGCTGGCTAGTCTGGCCGCGCGCCTGCAGCAGAGTGTGCAGCGTTTTAAGGTCTGATTTTATCTTGAAGTGGTGCAGATTGGTTTGTTCAAAAAACCCTTCAACACCTTGGTGTTGCAGACGCTGTGCCTGCTGCTGGATCTGAGGGTGGTGAAAAAACTGCTGTAAAGCGGCTGCTCGGGCGGCACCAATACCCCGGCGCTGCTGCCAGTCAGCTGGACTACGCTGCACAAGGGTTTGCCAGTGGGCTTTTTCATCAGCAGAAAACAGTGATTCTGGTCCGCTGGGCGGCATTCCCAGTGCGACCAACCACCGCAGCAGCTCACTGTGTTTGGTGGTGGTAAAAGCATCCAGCAGTTGTTCAGCGCGTTTTTCACCTACGCCGGGCAGGGTCTGAAGTTGTAATGAAGTAAGATCCAGCCAGTCCGTTAATTCGTGAATCAGCCCCTGATCAAACAGCAGTGCCCAGCTCTGCTCAGCAATACCCTGCATATTTAATCCCTCACTAGAGCTGAGGTAAGTCAGACGTGCCAGAAACTGTTGCCGACATCCGGCAGGGTCTGCGGATAGCTTGATATCCTGACGGCTCAGGCAACTGAGGGCATGAAATGCCTCCGCAGGAGGTGGTTTAATAGCCTGATCATCACGATGAATACCGCGTTGCAGCCGTTGCTGAAACTGCGGGATGGTGGAACCAGCCAGCCGTATCACAATTCGATCACCGGGTTGTAAATCCAGTTGTTGCCAGCGAGACAAACTACCCAGACTAACACGCTGGATCTGCCGATCATCCAGCTGGACGGGGTGAATCTCCAACAGTGGTGTGATCTGCCCGGTTCTACCGACACGAAAGTGGATGGCACTGATTTCAGCCAGTGCCTCTGCGGGTGGGTATTTCCAGGCAATAGCCCAGAGTGGTGGTTTTGCTTCCCTGTATTCAGCAGAGGTCTGTTGCTCCTGACGTAATACCAGCCCATCGGTTGCCATAAATAAGGGTGAGTGATACCAGTGATTACGCCAGTGCTCCACCTCACTGAGTTGTGTGACAGAGTGGGTAAGAGCCTCAGAATGAACAAATCCCCAGCGAGTAAGTTGTTGCAGACGCTGTTGCATGGGTTGCTGGCTGTTGGCCCAGTCCCACACAAAAATATCCACAAGGTGTTTTTCTTCATCGGTGATTTGCTGGCGCTGCATTAATCCCGCCACCCGGCTACGCGCATTTTGCCCACCATCACGGCTTTGTTGATGCTTGTGCAGACGCATGACCAGCTCACCCTGCAGCACAACCTTTGGCAGGGATGTATCCAGCCTTGCAGGAATGGCACTCAACTCCAGCACCCGAGCCGTCCAGTCCTGCCCCTGTACACCATCTCCTCGGCTGATGGCCTGTACCAGTTGCCCCTGTTGATACACCAGAGTCACCGCAACACCATCGGCCTTGGGCTGAACCCAGAAGCTTTGTCCGCGTCGCAGGTTTAACCACTGAGCAACCTCGTCGCGGTGATGCACCTTGTCCAGCCCCGTTTGCACCACTGGGTGCTGCAGGTGATTGTTGTTGCCAGTGGGGATGCTGGGCAGGGTGATGTGGGGCAGCTTAAAACAGCTTTGCCACAAATAAAAATTTTGCCGGGACTGATCATAAATGGCATCACTGACCAGTGACTGACCTTGCAGGTAATAAGCCTGATCCCAGAGTTCCAGCTGTGTGACCAGCTGATGTAACTCTTGCTCTGCTTGATGAGGTGACCAGTTGGGGCAGGCAGCAAACACCTTGCTGAACAGAACACTGAGCAGCAAAAATCGAACAAAAAAACGGCTGAAGTTTTGAATCATCATCTGCTGAACAACCTCCCTGTTGGATTGAATCAGTCCAGAGTGCCTGAAGCAGGAGCCTTGTTTCCATGTCGTGGATCAAGCAAGGATAAGCTGGCATAATCGCGGAACTTGTTTACTGACGGAAAGCCGATATGTCCTTGCCTCTGGCTGCACTGGCTGTTGCGTCGGGTGCCGGAATGGGTGCTCTTGGGCGCTGGTGGCTGGCGCTGAAATTTAATTCTGCTCTGACTGTATTACCACTGGGCACTCTGCTGGCTAACCTGCTCGGGGGGTATCTGATCGGTGTGGCGCTGGCCTTTTTTGCCCAGCATCCTCAGATCCCTGATGAGTGGCGGTTGTTATTAATCACCGGGCTGCTGGGTGGCTTAACTACCTTTTCCACCTTCTCAGCCGAGGTGGTGTATATGCTGCAACACGGGCGTTATCTCTGGGCACTGGGCACCGCTTCTTTACACCTGATTGGCAGCCTGCTGATGACCCTGGCAGGGTTTGCCACCTATGCATGGCTGAACGCGGCTTAACTGCTTATGTTGACCTTTACGCAGGCTGATGAGCAGCAAGATTTTATCCCGACTACAACACCGGCCATTTGTTAACCAGCGGGTAGC
>NZ_JACUUA010000328.1 GCF_014859565.1 Marinospirillum sp.
CTGGAACAGAAAATGGAACGCTGGATGGAACTGGAAGCAGAAACCCAGTAAACCTACCCATGTCCTGACAAAAAAGCCGCTGCACCTTCAGGAATGAAAGGCAGCGGCAAGACAGCAGGCCGTGATGCAATTGGGTTAATTAAAAACTCAGATAATGCGCTTGCGAATAGCCTTGGCCACCTGCTCTACGGCAATCACCACCAATAAAACTACCAGAATGATGCTGATGGCCTCGTTGTAACGGAACAGGTTCATGGCCGAAGTCAGCTCCACACCGATACCCCCCGCACCCACCAAACCCAGCACCACCGCACTGCGCACGGCCTTTTCAACACTGTAAAGACTAGTGGCAACAAAGGAAGGGAAACACTCTGGCAGAATCGCACCAGCCACTACTGCGGTGCGGGAAGCGCCAGCGGCCTTCAACGCCATGCCCGGTTTTGGATTGTTTTCCTCGATTCGTTCAGAAAAAAACCGTGCACAAAAACCGATGGTGTCCATCACGATTGCCAGAATACCGGCCAGTGGTCCCAACCCCACAGCCACCACAAAAATCAGTGCCCAGATCAAATCCGGGATAGTGCGCAAGGTGGACACCAGATTGATCGCCAGCACCCGGATCAATGGATGTGGACTGGTGTTACGTGCACACAACAAGGCCACCGGCAAACTCAGCAGCACACCAAAAGTGACACCCACCACGGCCATGTTCAGGGTTTCCAGCATGGCGCGGGCAATCACATCCAGCCGTGACGTGGACGGTGGCATAGCTGATCCAAAAAAACTGCCCAGATTGATGGTACCGTTCACCAGTCGATCCAGCGAAATGTTGGCACTGCTGAAACCCTGGATAAAAAAGGCCAGAAATACCAGCAACACCACCCACATAAACACTGAAGGATTCTGAAAACGCTGCGGCTGCTGAAAACGTTGATCACTGGATGGCATAAACACCTCCTGCCATCTCTTCATCCTCCACCAGTTTTTCACCCGCATACAGGTCGGTTAAATCTTCCGATGAAATTTGTGAAGGTTTGCCATCCAGCACCACCCGACCATTCTTTAACCCCACCAGTCGATCGGCATATTCACTGGCCAGCTCCAGCTGATGCAATACACACACCACGGTCAGTCGATGTTCATGAACAATTTCAAACAGCAGATCCATGACCTCACGCCCGGCACGAGGGTCCAGACTGGCCACCGGCTCATCCGCAAAGACCAGTCGGGCATCCTGCATCAACATACGGGCAATGGCGACCCGCTGCTGCTGCCCACCGGACAACTGATCCGTCCGACGCCGTGCCAAATGTGCCAGTCCGACTCGCTCCAGGCAGTGCATGGCACGATCCCGAGTGGTCGCACTGCAGGTCAGATTCAGGCTGCGCAACAGCCCATCATTACCCAGACGACCAAACAAGACGTTCTGGAATACCGACAGGTTGTTCACCAGATTAAACTGCTGAAACACACTGCCGATGCGTGAGCGCAGGCGACGTAACTCACCACCGCGTGCCCGTGTCAGGGATACATCCCCCATACGGATCTCACCCCGGCTGATTGGCTCCAGCCCCAGCATACAACGCAGCAGGGTGGATTTACCGCAACCATTGGCACCCAGTAACACCACTCCCTCACCAGAGGCAATCGACAAATCTACTGAGTCCAGCACCGGTGTGCCATCCGACCAGGTTTTGCCAACCCCTTCAAGATGAACATCCATACTTATTCCGCCTTCAGACCCAGTGCTGCATAAGCCTTGCGCACCACGTCATAACTGGCATCATTCACAGCCATCAGACGAGCACCCTGATAACGCTCACGGCCTTCCGGTTTCAGGGTTGCCTGAATCAGTGCATCACCGTTTTTCATCATGGCATCACGTATGTATGCCACGCAGGTCGGATCAATGTGAGGGCCAGCTACAACCAGATCATCCGGCATCTGCGGTGACTGCGCCAGAATGCGGTAACCACCACCAGTACGCTTGATAAAACCATCCCAGTCACGCACACCTGTAGCAGCAGCCTGTACATCACCGGAGATCAGTGCCTCAAACAGAGTGCCACCCAGATTCAGGATACGAACGTCACGATCCACATCCAACCCGGCCTCCACCAGCATGTATGCAGGGATGATATGACCGGTGGTTGAACCAACACTTTTCATTGAAATGCGAGCGCCTTTCAGATCAGCCAACGTCTGATAAGGGCTGTTTTCCGGCACAATAAAAATGGAAGCATAAGACGGACGCGCCAAACTCACCAATGGTTGGGCACCCTGAACCTGACTGTCCATGGCCACGTATTCACTCGGTCCGGTCATCACTACATCCACCTGCTTAAAGCGCAGGGCATTCACCACTGCCGTGCGATTACCAACCGGGTAAAACTCGACCTTCATGCCCAGTGCCTGCTTCATGGTTTCCACAAACGGACCAAAAGAGCGGCGCAACTCTTCCAGACCTTCCACCCCGGTATCAGCATAACGCAGCGTCGTCGGGCAGGAAGCGGGTGGGGTTGCCGCCAGAACAGTGGTAGAAAAAAGGGTGGACAGTGCCAAAGCACCAGCAGCCAGCAGGGCTTTTTTCTTCATCATCATCGTGTTTAACTCCAGTCTACGGGAAAGGAAAACCAAAAAACCGAGAGCTTCCCTGCCCGTTTCTGGATAAACACCTTGCAGAAGAGTGATGACAGAGGCATGAAAAAAACATGGCGATTCTGTGTCGAAGTAATGACTGCACCATGAAGGTAACCCTACTGTTGAAGCGTGTTGCCCAAACAATCCATTGATCACACTTGCCGATGTGCCCAGCAAGGGTGACTCCGTCGCGACTGGCAGCTGCAATACGCATCAACATCTCCTGACCCGGTGAGTTTTTAAATTTCAGACTCACGCCAGCAAAAGCCATACCGGATCAAGGAATTTTTCAGTAGTTTGCTGCTTTTTGCTTTTCGGAAAGGTCAGTGCGCAACAATGATAAAAATCCACACCAAAACCCTGAAAATCCAGTAAGATTAAAGCCATGCCT
>NZ_JACUUA010000329.1 GCF_014859565.1 Marinospirillum sp.
CTTGGAGCAGCGCCGTGCCTTTAGACGTAGACGCAGAAATCAACTGCGCTACCGGCCTGCGCGTTTTAATAATCGCACCAAGCCTCAAGGCTGGCTGCCACCGAGCCTGCAACATCGGGTGGATACCACGGCATCTTGGGTGAAGCGCACCATTCGACTGGCACCGGTCACCGGCATTCAACAGGAGCTGGTGCGCTTTGATACTCAAGCCTTAGAGAATCCTGAGATCGGTGGCGTGGAGTATCAACAAGGCACCCTGCTTGGCTACGAGGTGCGCGAATACCTGCTCGAAAAATGGGGCAGAGAGTGCGCCTACTGCGGCACCCAAGAGGTGCCTCTGGAAGTCGAGCACATTATTCCCCGCAGCAAAGGCGGCTCAAATCGCGTCAGCAACCTGACGCTGGCCTGCAACGACTGCAATCAAGACAAAGGCAATCTGCCGGTTGAGGTGTTTTTCCAGCAGGACAAAGGCCTGAAAAAACGCCTGAAGAAAAACGGCAAGTCAGCGGATAAGCAGCTAGAGCGGGTGTTGAAACAATGCAAAAAGCCGCTGAGAGATGCTGCAGCAGTGAATGCCACCCGCTGGGCGCTGTACCAGGCTTTGAAAGAAACCGGCCTGCCGGTTGTGACCGGCACTGGCGGCCAGACAAAATTCAATCGCAGCCAGCTTGGCATTCCAAAAACCCATGCGCTCGATGCCGCTTGCGTGGGTGTAGTGGAGTCACTGACCGAATGGCAGCGACCCACACTGGAAATCAAAGCTACCGGCAGGGGCAGCTACCAGCGCACCCGGCTAGATCGCTTTGGCTTCCCGCGTGGTTACTTGATGCGCGAGAAAAGCGTTCACGGCTTCCAGACCGGTGATCTGGTGAAAGCCGAGGTGTCCACCGGCAAGAAGGCGGGTGTGCATGTGGGTCGAGTCGCCATCAGGAAAAGCGGCAGTTTTAACATCCAGATGCCTGATCAGATTGTTCAGGGCATCAGCTGGAAGCATTGTCGAATCATTCAACGCGGTGATGGCTATGGCTATCACCTCACTTCGCTTACTAAAAAGGAGGGTGCGCTTTCCACCCCGAGCTGAAGCACGGGGTTTCGCGCGCAAATTATTGATGAAAAAGAAAATCATTGCCATTTCTTCGCTGTTGACCGCTGGCGTACTCGCCTCAGGATTGGCTCAGGCTGACCTGACTGTCCGAGCCGGTGTCAGCACCTGGTCAACGCCTGTTTCTGGCTATGTGCAAGGCAGTAGCGATCAGCCTCGATTGAGCGCATCAGGTTCACTGGGGCTGAAAGATGACAATCAGCAGCAGCTGTTTCTGGAATTCGATCATTTTGTGCCTATGGTGCCCAACCTGCGCATCAGCAAAACAGATTTGGAGTTCAATGGTTCACGTAACCAATCATTCACGTTCCGGGATCGCACGTTTACCGGTAACACCACAAGCCTTCTGGATTTGTCACATACCGACATTACCGCGTACTACCGGTTTCTGGATGGCATAACCGCCTTTGTTCCCTGGATTGGCCTGCGTGTCGAAGCGGGTGTGACTGTACGCCTGTTTGATGGTGCGATCAGCGTGACCGGTGACGTGGCCGGTCAGCCTGACAAGCAGGAGCAGGCTGTTGACCTGGATGCACCGCTGCCCATGGGGTATTTGGCAGGACGCATCACGCTTGGCGATAGCTTGTCCGTAGGCGCCGGTGTGAATGCGATCAGCTATCAAGGAAGCGGTCTGATGGATCGTGTCATTGATGCGCGTTATGAAATCGGCTTCCTGCCCTTGATCTCCCCCGGCATTATGGTTGGTCACCGCAGTTTCAATCTGGAGATGGATGACCTGAGCGGTGCTTACGGTGACCTGGATATCAGCGGGCCTTTTGCCGGTATCTATGTGCGTGCTGGCTTTTAGGCGCTCGCCGCTGCCTGAGAAGTTGGAAGCCTCGCCCTTGGCGCTTTAGCGCTTAGGGTGGGGAGCAGTCACTAAAAGCATCAGTTCGATCCAGAGCATTTAACCTACTTGATACGATTCCAGGGAAGAAACCCTTTAGGCGCCTTCCCGCCATGAAATCTAAACAGTTGACATCCGATGTACTCAACGTAGCCTAGCCTCTCAAGATCCCTAAGCCAGAACCAGAGGTTCTTTCTTCTTGTTTCGATTGATATATCGTCATTAGGCCAGCCAAGAAGGAGTCCGAGCCATTTGTCTTGAGCAAGGTCGGCAGTGTTGTTAAGATGCGAAAGATTGTTGGAAAATCTGGATATCTTGTAGTGCCATACAACCCCCTTCCAAACTGACCAACTGGCATTCCATGCTGGCAGACGATCTCCTGTCCATCGAGGCGGCAATACCCCGATTTTACTGGCAATACACCGCATTCTCTCAGGCTCTGGCATTTCTCGAAATTTCGTTGCAAAGAGAAATTGATTCTCGCTTCTTGCAAGGCTTTCCTCAAGAGCTTTCGTGGCACGATCATTGATTACTTCCTGCCATCTGCCAAGATTCCGCCACGCGGCTCTATAACCCCGCATTATTCATGAGACTGTGAATCAGCCTCTCCGAACCGCTGTTTGATCCTGCTACCAGCACCCCATGTGCGATACTCATTTTTTACTGAGATTACTGGCCTTTTTAACTGATTTTTTGCCACTTTCCAGCTTTCTTGAGCCAGATTTTCGATCCACAGGCAGCCGTGATTCTCGACGTTTGCCGATAACCCCATGTGGATACTTGATTGATGACTCACTGGTGGCATCTACTCTGTTTATGGTCGATAAAGGGCTTCCATCAAGATAGGCCACCACTTGTTGGCGGGAGCACCCAGATTGACCTTGATCTGTCGGGCATGAACGGTGAGAGTGGCGGCAACTTTCAGAAGCTGCTCTCTCAGGCGTCTCAGGCTCCAGCCGCTCATCAGATGGACGACACACGGGTCTTTTCAGGTACGGCTGAGCGAGCTTTGCAGGCGTGAGTTGCCTTTCAGGCGTCCCAGGTAGTGGATGTCTTTTTCTT
>NZ_JACUUA010000330.1 GCF_014859565.1 Marinospirillum sp.
TTTGTATGTTATCTCAAAATCAGTTGGCTCAGGCTTAGGTTGACACACAGGGCATTAGAGTGGGCAGATTATGCGGCGTTGGCGTCCCGGGACAGGTAAACCGGAGCCCCTGAAGGAGCCACCACATAATCTGCCCCAAACAGGCAAGAGTCATCTATGGAGATTCTTTGCTGTATCCTTTACCTGTTCCATAGCTGGAAAGCCAAGATTGAAAGCTTACAAAAGCAACTTTATCAACTTAGGTAGAGGTGGGTCGGAGTGTCAATTAGTAGCAATGCATGACCTGTGCTTGCTGACAAGGCTGATCTAATCAAAGAACAACAGTAATAACGGGAAAACGCCATGACGGAATGTCTATTCGACGGATGTGAAAAGCCAGCTCACGCTGATGGTTGTGGATACTGTGCTCGCCATGCTAGTAAGGAAAAAATGACCAATGCATTACAGGAGGTTTTTGAAAAGGAGCTATTGATTTATATATCAGGAAAAATTTATAGCTTGATGCATGGCAAGTATGGTGATGACTTGCAGGTTGGTCCTGATGATATTATTCTTTGTCTTCATTTTAACGAAAATGATTATAACTGGATTGCCGAAAAACTTTCTGAGAAAAAATCTTTGTTGAGCATAGAAGAGTTTGTTTTCCCTGATTTATTTTTTGTTCTTTATGATCCTGGTAAAGCAAATGGTTATCTTTTTAAAATTTTAAGTATTTTTGACGATGTTGTGTTTAAGGATTGTGTTTTTTATCATGATATTATCAGATTAAGTAAAGTAACTTATACTAATTGTGTTTTTAAATGGTGTATAGATTTCTCGTGTTTTACAGATTTTCACTCTTATATTGTTGATTTTTATGATTGTATTTTTTGCGAGCGTGTGGAGCTTGTCTCAGGTGTATTTTCAGGGGTTAGGTTTGATGGTGGTTCATTTAGAAAAGGGATGTATATAGAGGATGTTGAGTTTGAGTTGCCAGTATTTATCGGTGCGAATGATTATGACTTTTTTTATTTAAGTATAAAAGACTCTAGATTCAAAAAAGAAGTTTCTCTCAATGGTTCACAATTTGGTGCTGGTTTACTTGTTGATAATGTGATATTTGATGGTTGGTTTGAGGCTAGAGATTCAGTGATGGGTGATTTTGATATTAAGGATGCTAATTTCAATAAGTTTATTGATATTTCTGGCGGTTGTTTTGATTCCTTTGCTGTTTCTCATGTTGCTTTTTTTGGCTATTTTTCTATGGAGAGTTCTAGAGTTATATCTGATAGAGCTGTATTTTATTATGCTTCTTTTTCTGGTCATGCTTCTTTTAGGGGATCGAAGTTCTTTGGTGGCCTAGATCTTGATCGAGCTGATTTCTCAGGTGAGGCTAACTTCCTTGGTGTTGATGCCGATGGTGGCAATATTAAAAACACAACGCGCGAGACTTACCGCTTGATAAAGCATTCCTTTGACAAGATCGGCAACCATCTGGAGGCCAACAAGTTTTTTGCCAAGGAGATGGACAAGTACCGTGAAGAGGTGTCTGGGAACAAGTCGTTGCCTTTGTGGGATCGCGCTGTGTTCCACATCAACAAGAATGCTTCTGATTTTGGGCAGAACTACCTGCTGCCACTTGTCTGGTTGGTATATTTTTCCTCAGTGTTTTATTTTCTGTATTGGGTTCATGATTATGAAAAGTGGCTGGAAACACCTCAGAAGTTCACCTGTGGTGCTTCAGGTTACTATGCGAACATAAATTGCTTTGCCAGTAAATTCACTCCTTTCAAGCAGTTCCTTGTGCCTGGAATGGAGTTTTTGAGTCTGATCTTCTACGTCATTTTTGCCATACTGATCTGGCAGACAGTTGTTGCACTAAAGCGGCATACGCGGAGGTAGTTTTTTTGTATTCTATTTTATATCTTCTTTTTTAGAGTAGACCTCTTCATTTCGTACCTGTTTATATATTCTTTTTTTATTTGTATCTAAAAGTGCTGCGTTGGTTGCAAATAATGCTATTGGGGTGAAATATATCATGAGAAGTAATGGTATTATCCAGTATGAAGATAAAGTAGCTGGCTTGTATTTTTCTGCTATAAAGTAAAGCAGTGTGCTTGTTGAAGATAAAAAAATGAGTAGGCCAGTGAAGCCTGTTATCATTTGTAATGTTGTTCCTTTCTCTGCTGCAACCTTGCAGGTTTTTTTGTTGTATTCACCAATAGCTACTGCTGACAAAAGGATAACTGATGAAATGAAAGCCATGTGTGTTGCAAATATAATAATGCTATCTAGTTTTTTTTGTTGCAGCATACCTGAGTTGCCTACCAAGAGTAGAAACAAAGCAAAACCCGCTGCAGCACATCCTCCAAAAATCCACCGGAAAAATCCAAGAAATGAATAATTGTCTGCGTTGTCTTGCATTTTAACTTCTCTTAATCGGTGTTGGGCTGCAGATCGGGGTTACTGTGCCTAATCTTGATCACTGTCTTTTAGGCTGCCTTCAAATTCTTTGTATTTTTCCTCTACCATTGCAGTCAGCTCAAAGTGATGAACATCATAGATTTGCAGAGGGCAGCAGTGTCCGTAAGAATGATAGAAAAACCAGTCTGTAGTGGTCAAGTAATTTAGGCCACCGTTTTTTGAGCATTCCAATACACCTGCTCAGCTACATTGGGTGGTAGCCCACCATTATGTTTATGGGGTCGCAAAACACTGTAATAATCGATCATGTACTTTGTGATGGATTTCTTTGCTGAAGTAAAGCACCCATACCCTGTTTCTGGTATCCATTCTGTTTTTAAACTCCTGAAAAACCGTTCTGTATTGGAGAATATCTTCTAGGCCAGATTTTATCTGGCTGTAAAATTAATTATGTTTATGTTGAGCAGCCACCTCTGCTATCTAGTGATTTAAAAGGCTTTGGCGCAAAGCGCTGTGATTTTATAGCTGGTACATCTGGAAGTCAAAGACGGCTACCTGACACTCCAAAAAAAAGCTTTGGCACTACTGGAAG
>NZ_JACUUA010000331.1 GCF_014859565.1 Marinospirillum sp.
GAAGGCTTCACCGCTTACTGTGCCTTCTTATGGCAACCAGCAAATGCCAGGTGAAGGTGGAGATCAGCACCAGCGTGACCAGTAGTACGAAAGCCAAGTGGTGTTTGCTTTGCCCCACCAGCGCATGGATGGGTAGAAACCCTAAAGCCAAGCCATTCATGAAATCGACGGTTGGATCCCACCAGTTTTGCATTAGAGGGTGAGCTGTGAACCACGGGTTGCGGTCGTTCGCAAAAACCAGGGCGGCCAGGCTGATGGTCACACCCAGCCAGATTGCAGGTTTCAAGTAGTTCTGCCCGTGATTGGAGATCTGGGCATTCAGCCACAGTAAAAGTCGTTCGCGCAGGTTGTTTGTTTCGCCCTTTGCTGCTTGCTGGTGTAGCTCTCGGCGGTAAGCCTGGAGTTCACGCGCAAAGTATTTGTTGGCTTCAATATGATTACCCACTGCATCAAACGAATGCTTGATGATCCTAAAAGTTTCTCGGTCAGTGCCTTGCAAAGCCTGGGCCTTGAAACGAGCATCGAGGAAATTAGGCTGTTGCTGACGATTGGTGTTGCGCAAATCCAAGGGCTGGTTAAACACTGCACTGCGGAAGTTGATGAAGCTGTAGAAGGTCACATAATTCAAAAAGATTTTGCTGGGTTCAGCTTGCTCGACCCCAAAATGGCAGTCTTCAAATCCTGCAAAATCACGGAAAATGGATTTTTGAATCCTGAGCTTTTCAAAGCGCGATTCATAGAAATCAGCCAGTCCATTAAAGTTGGTGTTATTGATGTCCACTGCTGCGCAAGAGCAGTTGATCAACGCGAATTTTTTATTGAAAACTGTCGATATCAACTCCAAGGATTGAATACCCTTGATGTTCGCCAAGCTGAGTTTCTTCTTGATCGTGCAGTTTTTAATTTTGAGCTTTTGTAGCTTGGCTGGTATTTCAATTGAGAACCAGAAGAGCCGGGTATCCACCTCGGTATTTTTGACGCTAACTTGAGCAAGCTCACAATCCTTGAATACAGAGCTGTAACCCATCACTGGCAAACGACCCAACTCGTTACCCTTGATGCTCGCTTTCTGTTTAAAACAGCAGGATTCAAATAAGGCAAACCCTTGATCGGGGGCATCCCACTCTGCAACCTGAAACTTGTGGTGAAAAGTGCAACCTGTAAAGTGCGGCTGCAAAAATTCATTGCTAAATTCAGAACAGTAAAAATGGCAGTTCACAAAATGCAGTTTGGGAATGAGTGTGAATAGCTGTAGATAATCCCATTTGGATTCCTTTTCACTTGCGGGGAAGTGAACGCCATGCACTTCAAGCACTGTAGACCGAAGCTGATCAGCTAACTCATAAACTTCATCATCAAATTGCCCGGAAGGATGCTTTTGAAATAGATAAGCCACCTTAGAGGATGGTGCACCCAACGGCCGTGATACCGATTCAATTAAATGCTCTTGCAGTGCCCGATAGAACCCCTTGCAGTCTGAAGTATCAGCCAGCCACTCGTTAGGGTTAAGGGGTTTTGGGGTGGTGAGCATACAAGATATCAGTCGATGATCTCTACAGCGGGGATCGGTACTTCCAGCTTTTCAGCTACATACGCAATCAAATCCTCGCGTGAAGTGAATTCAGCATTATCGATAAGCTCCAGATGATCATGCAGCTCGTTACCATCCTCATCATCAGAAAAAACGGATCCACAGCGTATAATGCCTTCCATGTACTCAGGCACCTTGTCATCAAGGTAAACACGAACTGAGGCTATATCTTTCATAAAAACTCCTTTCTTTTCGCGAGGGTATTTAGATGAGTGAGCACATTCACTTATAAGTGGCTTGCTAGCACTTCAGCCTTGTCTGTTTTTTCCCAAGGGAAGGTCGAGAAGGTTTCATTACCTAGCGTGACTTCCTGGGGAGTACGCCCAAAATGCCCATAGGCAGCTGTTAGCCGGTACATGGGGTGCAACAGGTCAAGCATGTTGGTAATGGCATAGGGGCGAAGATCAAAGTGTTCACGGATGATTTTTACGATTTCACCGTCAGGGATTTTGCCAGTACCAAAGGTGTTAATGGAAACTGAAGTCGGCTCAGCCACACCGATTGCGTAGGAAACCTGGATTTCACAGCGATCAGCCAGCCCAGCGGCGACAATATTTTTGGCCACGTAGCGGCCAGCGTAGGTAGCGGAGCGGTCAACTTTGGAAGGGTCTTTGCCAGAAAAAGCGCCACCACCATGACGAGCCATGCCACCGTAGGTATCCACGATGATTTTCCGGCCCGTCAAGCCACAATCGCCGACCGGCCCACCAATAACGAACTTGCCTGTCGGGTTGATGTGGAATTTGGTGTCTTTGTGCAGGAGTTCTTCAGGGATTTCGTGCTTGATGATCATTTCCATCACCGCCTCCTGAAGGTCTTTCTGGGACACTTCGGGGTTATGCTGTGTAGAAAGAACGATTGCATCAATGCCTGTTACCTTGCCGTTTTCGTAGCGGCAAGTAACCTGGCTTTTGGCATCAGGGCGTAACCAAGGCAATACACCTGTTTTACGGGCTTCAGCCTGGCGTTCAACGAGACGGTGAGCATAGGTAATGGGGGCTGGCATGAGGACATCGGTTTCATTACTGGCATAACCGAACATCAAACCCTGATCCCCTGCCCCTTGATCCTCAGGCTTTTGGCGATCCACGCCCAGGGCAATATCAACGGACTGCTTGCCAATAATATTGATCACACCACAGGTGTCTGCATCATAGCCAACCTCAGATGAGGTATAACCGATATCCTTGATAACATTACGAACCAGGTCTTCAAGGTCAATCCAAGCCGAAGTTGTGATTTCACCGCCAACAATCGCCACGCCGGTTTTAAGCATGGTTTCACAAGCCACGCGCGCGTACTTATCTTCTGTAATAATGGCATCCAGAACTGCATCTGAAATTTGATCAGCAAGTTTATCAGGATGACCTTCAGAAACAGATTCGGAAGT